>JAKABB010000121.1 GCA_021802045.1 bacterium | reverse complement strand
CGGCGGCGGCCAGGGTCGCGGCCGAGAGCACCGCCCCGGCTAGGGCGCCGAGCGCGGCCGCCGCGGCCGCCGCGCGGCGCCAGGGGCGCCGACTCACCGGCCCCCGGCCCGGATGATCGTCTGGTCCCGGGCCGCGCCCACGGAGATGTGGGTGACGGGTGCCTGCAGCAGCGCCTCCAGCCGCTCGACGTAGGCCCGGGCCGCCGGGGGCAGGTCCTGGTAGCGGCGGGCCCCCGCCGTCGAGGCCCGCCAGCCGGGCAGGTCCTCGTACTGCGGCTCGCAGTGCTTGAGATGCGAGATGTTGGCCATCGGGTGGTCGTGGGCCTGGCCCTTGCTGCGGTACCCGGTGCAGATCCGGATGGTCTCGAGGTCGTCCAGCACGTCCAGCTTGGTAAGGGCCACGGCGTCGATGCCGTTGAGGGCCACGCTGTAGCGGGCCACGGCGGCGTCGAACCATCCGACCCGGCGCGGCCGGCCGGTGGTCGTCCCGTACTCGTGGCCGACCTCCCGCAGGCGGTCGCCCAGCCCGTCGGTGAGCTCGGTCGGGAACGGCCCGTAGCCCACCCGGGTGGTGTAGGCCTTGTAGACGCCCAGCGTCTGCCGGACGTGGCGGGGGCCAATCCCCGACCCCGCCAGGCAGCCCCCGGCCGAGGGGTAGGAGCTGGTCACGTAGGGGTAGGTGCCAAGGTCCAGGTCCAGCATCGTCCCCTGGGCCCCCTCCAGGACCACCTCCTCGCCGCGGGCGAGGGCGCCGTGGGTGAGGGGGAAGGTGTCCTGGATGAAGCGCTCCAGGCGGCGCGCGTAGCCCGTGTACTCCTCCAGGATCGCCGCCACCTCGAACGGCGGCGCCCCGTAGAGCTTGCCCAGGATGTCGTTCTTCAGGGGCAGGACGAACTCCAGCTTCTTCTCCAGGAAGCGCAGCTTCTGCAGGTCCCCGACCCGGAAGCCGATCCGGCGCACCTTGTCGCTGTAGGCCGGGCCCACGCCCCGGTAGGTGGTGCCCAGGCGGTCGTCCCCGCGCGCCTGCTCCTCGAGGCGGTCCAGGACCGGGTGGTAGGGCATGATCATGTGGGCCCGCTCGCTGATCACCAGGTTGGCGAGGTCCGCCCCCGCCGCCTCCAGGGCCTCGATCTCCGAGAGCAGCACCCGCGGGTCCAGGACCACCCCGTTGCCGATGATGCAGGTGGTCTTGGGGTGGAGGATGCCGGCCGGGATCAGGTTGAAGCGGTACTCGCGCTCCCCGACCACCACCGTGTGCCCGGCGTTGTTGCCCCCCTGGCTGCGCACCACCATCGCCGCCGTCTCCGCCAGGAGATCGACGACCTTGCCCTTGCCCTCGTCACCCCACTGGCCCCCGACGCAGATCACCACCGGCACGGCTCACTCCCTCTGTCGCGGCCGCCGGCCCGGCCGGCGCCACGGCGCTGCACTGTCTCGGATCACGGTCTCCCCCTCTCCCGGCCCGCCGTTCCCTGGCTGGTGCGCGCCCTCGGCGGCCGGCGCGTGGGGCCCCGGCGAGCATAGCCCGCCACCGGCCCCGGCCGAGCGGAGCCTCGCGGCCGGGTCCCTGGGCACGACCGCCGGGCTGGCGACCCGGCCGGCCACGGACGGAGCGGGCAGGACGGCGACCGAGGGCGAATCGTACCCCGTCCCGGCGCGCGGCGTCGGCCCCGCGCGTCGTTTAGGATCGCGGGCGTGGAGACCGACACCGCCGTCCCGCCGCCCGCGTTCGCCGACCCCGACCGGCCCGCCCGCCTGGCCGGCGCCTTCGGAGCGGTGGACCAAGCCTTCGCGGAGTTCCGGGAGCGGCACCGGGTGCCGGGGATCGCCTTCGGGGTCGTCGTCGACGGCACGCTGGCCCACGCCGGGGGACACGGCGTCCAGGCCGCCGACCGGCCGGCGCCGGCCGGACCGCGCAGCGTCTTCCGCATCGCCTCCATGACCAAGAGCTTCACCGCGGCGGCGGTCCTGCGCCTGCGCGACGACGGCCGGCTGGCCCTGGACGACCCGGCCGGGGCCCACGTCCCCGAGCTCGCTGCCCTGCGCGGGCCCACCACCGACAGCGGGCCGGTCACCATCCGCCAGCTGCTGACGATGGCGGCCGGGCTGGTCGAGGACGACCCCTGGGCCGATCGCCATCTGGCCATGCCCGCGGCGGAGCTCAGCGGGCAGCTCCGCGCCGGCCCCCCCTTCAACCACCCGCCCGGGATCGGGCTGGAGTACTCCAACCTGGGCTACGCCATCCTGGGACGGGTCATCGAGGCGGTCAGCGGCCAGCGGGCCCAGGAGGTCATCACCGAGCGGATCCTGCGGCCGCTGCGGATGGCCGACACCACCTGGGACGCCGATCGCCTGGCCGAGGACCGGCGGGCGGTGGGCCACCGCTGGGAGGACGGCCGGTGGGTCGCCGAGCCCCCGCTCGCCGACGGGGCCTTCGGCCCCATGGGGGGCCTGGCCACCACCGTCGCCGACTTCGCCCGCTACGCGGCCTGCCACCTGGACGCCTGGCCGCCGCGCGACGGGCCCGAGACCGGCCCCCTGCGCCGGGCCTCGATCCGGGAGATGCACCAGGCCTGGCGGGCCCGGGCCCCGCTCCCGATCGCCCGCCAGCCACCGCCCGGGATGCGGGACGGCTACGGCTACGGCCTCTTCTGCGGCGACCACGACCGCCTCGGCCGGGTGGTCGCCCACAGCGGCGGCCTGCCCGGGTTCGGCTCCCAGTGGCTGGCCCTGCCCGACCACGGGGTGGCGGTCGTCGGCTTCGCCAACCTGACCTACGCCCCGGTGCGGGAGGCGGTCTGGGCGGCGGTCTGGGCCCTGGAGGCCACCGGGGCCCTGGTGCCGCGCAGCGCCGCGGCGTCGCCGGCGCTGACGGCGGCCCGCGACGCCGTGGTGGCCCTGTACGCCGCCTGGGACGACGCCACCGCCCGCGCCCTCGCGGCCGACAACCTCGCCCTCGACCGGCCCCTGGCGCAGCGCCGCCAGGAGCTCGCCACCCTGCGCGCGAGCCACGGGCGCTGCACCGCCATCGGGGCCCTGCGCCCCCTGGGGGCGCTGCGGGGCGAGTGGCTGATGACCTGCGAGCGCGGCACCCTGCTCGCCTCCCTCATGCTGTCGCCGACCCGGCCCCCGCGGCTGCAGTCGCTGACGGTGGCCCCGGCCGATCCGGGGGCCCTGGCACCCGCCGGCGCCTGACGGGCGCGGGCGCCCCCCGCTCGTACGCTCGCGGCACCGCGCCCATCCCCGCCTGGAGGACCCATGCCCGACACCCGGACGGATCCGCCCTTCGCGGCCGACGAGCGGCCCATGCTCCAGGCCTGGCTGGAGCTCCAGCGGGCCACCCTGGCGTGGAAGTGCGAGGGCCTCTCGCCGGAGCAGCTGCGCCAGCGGTCGGTGCCGCCCTCGACCCTGTCGCCGCTGGGGCTGGTGCGCCACATGACCGAGGTGGAGCGGCACTGGTTCCGGCGGGTCCTGGCCGGCGAGGACGCCCCCCCGCTCTACTGCTCGGAGACCGACCGCGACGGCGACTTCGATAGGGTCGACGCGGCGGATCCCGCCACCGCCTTCGCCGCCTGGGAGGCGGAGTGCGCCCACGCCCGGGCCCTGGTCGAGGAGCGGCGCGCGCTGGAGGCGCTGAGCGCGCGGCCGTGGCGGGGGGCCCCGGTCTCCCTGCGCTGGATCCTGGTCCACATGATCGAGGAGTACGCGCGCCACAACGGCCACGCCGACCTGCTCCGCGAGCGCATCGACGGGGTGGTCGGCTACTGAGGCCGGCCCCGCGTCCGGCCGGAGACGGGCCAGGGCCCCGGCCCCGCGCGGCCGCGCCGCCGAGGGGGCCGGCCCGCTACGGCTCGGCCCGAACGGCGATCCCCGGCGCCCGGGGCTCCCAGACCGCGAGGGCCACCCCGGCGGCGACCGCCAGGGCCCCGACGACCGTCCCCAGCGTCAGCGATTCTCCGAGCAGGGCCACCCCCAGGACGACGCCCACCAGGGGCTGGAAGAGCAGCAGCGCCCCGCCGCGGGACGCCGGCACCGAGCGGAACCCCCAGATCCACAGCAGGAAGGCCACCGCCATCCCGATGACGCTGATGTAGAGGGTCTCCCCCCAGCCGACCAGCCCTGCCGGCCAGGGATGGGGCACGACCAGGGTGGAGTAGGCCGCCAGGGGCAGGCTGGTCACCGCGCCGGCGACGGTGGCCCAGGTCACCAGCGTCACCGCCGGGTAGCGGTCCAGGAGCCGCCGGCTGCCGATGGTGTAGAGGGCCCAGGAGACGGCCGCGACCAGCAGGAGCAGGACGCCCTCGACGACGCGGGGCCCCCCGGAGGGAGTGCCGACGATGACCGCCACCCCCACCGCCGCGGTGGCGATCGCGGCCCAGCGCCGCCGCGGCACGCGCTCCTGCAGGACCACGGCGCCCAGGACCGCGATCAGGATCGGCGAGGACGCGGTCACCAGCGACCCGAGGGCGGCCCCGGCGGCGGCGGTGCCCGCCAGCTGAAAGCCGATGGAGATGGTGCAGCCGATGGTGCCGACGACGGCCACCCGCAGCCAGTCAGGGCGCGCCAGCCGCAGCGCGTGCCCCCGCCAGGCCACGGCCAGGAGCACGGCCGCGGCGATCCCCTCGCGCAGCTCCAGCACCAGCAGGGGTGGGGAGGTGCGCATCAGCGCGTCGCTGGCCACGTACATTCCCCCCCAGATCACCGAGGCCGCCGTGAGGGCGAGGAGCCCCGCGGCCGTGCCCTGGGCCCCCAGGGTGCTCACCTGCGGGGGATCGGGATGCGCCCGCAGCCCTGACCCCTTCGGTGGCTCGTCCGCGCCGGCGCGGCCCCAGGTGGCGGGCGGCCTCACTCCGCCCCGGCCGGCGCCTGGTGGGCCCGGTCGAGGTCGCGGAACACGGTCTGGCTGGCGTTGAAGTACAGCTGCATCCGCCGCACCGGCCCGTTGCGGTTCTTGGCGATCTCCAGCTCGGTGAGGCCCGGGTCCTTGCCCTCCTCGTGCATCCCCGGCCGGTAAAGGAACATCACGATGTCGGAGTCCTGCTCGATGCTGCCGGAGTCGCGCAGGTCGCTGAGCTGGGGGCGCCGGTCGGTGCGCTTCTCCGACTCCCGGTTGAGCTGGGAGAGGGCGATCACCGGCACGTCCAGCTCGCGGGCCAGCCCCTTCAGGCCGGCCGAGATCTCGGAGACCTCCTGGGCCCGGGAGTCGCTGCTGCGGCCGCCGCCGCGCATCAGCTGCAGGTAGTCGACGATGAACAGCTCGACCCGCTCGGTGGCGCGGACCCGGCGGGCCTTGGCCCGCATCTCCATCACCGAGAGGCTGGGGGTGTCGTCGATGAAGATCGACGCCCGGTTGAGGGTGTCCATGGCCCGGGCGATGCGGGGCCAGGTGTCCTCCTGGATCTGGCCGGTGCGCAGCCGGTAGGCGTCGACCCCGGCCTCGCTGCAGAGCATGCGCTGCACCAGGCTGTCCCGGCTCATCTCCAGGCTGAAGATCGCGACCGCATGCTCGCGCCGAACCGCGGCGTTGCGGGCGATGTTGAGCGCGAAGGAGGTCTTGCCCACCCCTGGGCGGGCCGCCAGCACGATCAGCTCCGAGCGCTGGAAGCCGGCGGTGACCTCGTCGAGCTCGACGAAGCCGCTGGCCACCCCGGTGACCGCGCGCACGTCCTTGCGCTCGTAGATCCGACTGAGCTCGTCCCAGGTCTGGGCCAGGTTCTTGCGGATGGGCTCGAAGTCGCCCCGGGACCGGCCCCGGTCGGCGACCGCGAACACCAGCCGCTCCGCGGACTCGATCGCCTCGGCGGCCTCGGTCCCCTCGTCGAAGCCCAGCTGGGCCACCTCGCCGCCGGCCTGGATCAGCCGCCGCTTGGAGGCATGGCCCCGGACGATCGCCCCGTAGTGCTCCATGTTGGCCGCGGTCGGCACCGCCGCCGCCAGCGCGGTCAGGGTGTCCATGCCGCCCACGCGGTCCAGGGTCCGGGCCCGCTCCAACTCGTCGGCCAGGGTCAGGGTGTCCACCGGCACGTTGCGGCTGAAGCACTGGACCATGGCCCGGAAGATGTCGGCGTGGGCGTCGAGGTAGAAGTCGTCGGCCTGGAGCACGGTGACGGCGGTGGCGATCTGGTCCTTGTCGAGCAGCAAGGCCCCCAGCACGGACCGTTCGGCGTCCAGGTTGTGCGGGGGGATCCGGAGCGTCGGCCGGGCGTCCGGCCGCGCGATCACGTCGGGACGACCCGGACCCGCAGACGTGCCTCGACCTCGCTGTGCAGCCGCACCACCGCCACGCTCTCACCCACCTCGTGCATCGGCTCGAACTCGATCTTGCGACGGTCGAGGGTGACCCCGTGCTGGGCCTCCGCGGCCTCGGCCACGTCGATGTTGACCACCGCCCCGTAGAGCTTGCCGGTGTCCCCGGCCCGGGCGCTGATGGTCACCGCCACCGTCTCCAGGCGGCGGGCCAGCTCGCGCGCCTGGTTCACCTCGTGCTCGTCACGCTGGCGCTGGCGCTGCCGCTGCCGCACCACCTGGGTCTCGATCTTGGCGGACGACGCCAGGGCCAGCCGCCGGGGCAGCAGGTAGTTGCGGGCGTAGCCGTCGGCCACCTGGCGCACCTCGCCGGCCTGGCCCGTGCCCGGCACGTCCTTGGTGAGAATGATCTTCACTGGCGTCGTTCCTCCTGGCTGAGTGGTGGGCCCGCCGGCTCGCTACGGCCGACGGCGGGCGGCGGCGCCCCCGGGACCGCGGCATCCACGTCGGTGACCGACGGCCCAGGGTCGGGCGCCGTCCCCCCGGGACCGTCCGCGGCCGGCCCGACCGCGCCAGCGGCCTCGGCACGGTACCAGGGCGGGGCCTCCTCCTGCGCCGGCCGGGCCGGGCTCGGCGACGGCCGG
>JAKABB010000120.1 GCA_021802045.1 bacterium | reverse complement strand
GAGGGGGCCCGGCTCCCGGCCGGGGGCTTCCGTCTGGTCCTGGCGGCCCAGGCCTGGCACTGGTTCGAGCCCGCCACCCGCTGGCCCCGGGCGGCCGGCCTGCTGGAGCCGGGTGGGACCCTGGCCCTGCTCTGGAACGTGCCCGACTGGCGCGCCCACCCGCTGCGCCCGGCGCTGGATGCGGCCTACCGGCGCCGGGCGCCCCACCTCGACGCCCGCTCGCCGGGGGGCGGCGGCAGCCACGGCATCCACGACCGGCCCCACCGGGACCCCGCGCGGCGGGGCTGGTTCGGGCCCATGACCCGCCACACCTATCGCTGGCGCGCGACCTACCCGACCGTCGCCTACCTCGACCTGCTGCGCACCTGGTCCGACCACCGCCTGCTGGCCCCCGCCGACCGACGGCGGCTGCTGGCGGCGGTGGCCGCGGTCATCGACGGGGCCGGCGGTCGCCTGGAGCTGGCGTACACCACCCAGTGCTACCTGGCCCGACGGGAGCCGGGCGGGGCGCCGCCCGCGCCGGCGGTTGACTGGGTCGGGTCGGCCCGGGCGCCAGCCCGGGGCTGATCAGCTGGCGGCGGAGAGCAGGGGCTGGCCGGCGAACTGCTGGTCGTACAGGCGGCTGTAGGGTCCCTCCGCCGCCAGCAGCTGGACGTGGGTCCCGCGCTCCACGATCCGGCCCCCCTCCAGCATCAGGATCTGATCGGCGGCGAGGATGGTCGAGAGCCGGTGGGCGATGGCGATGGTGGTCCGTCCCCCCATCAGCCGCTCCAGGGCGTCCTGCACCGCGCGCTCGCTGTGGGTGTCGAGGGCGCTGGTGGCCTCGTCCAGCACCAGCACCCGGGGGTCCTTGAGGATGGCCCGGGCCAGGGCGATGCGCTGCTTCTCCCCCCCGCTCAGGCGGTAGCCCCGCTCGCCGCCGACGGTGTCGTACCCCTGGGGCAGCTCCATGATGCGGTCGTGGATGGCCGCCGCCCGCGCCGCCGCCTCCAGCTCCGCCTGCGTCGCCTCCGGCTTGCCGACCAGCAGGTTCTCCCGGATCGAGGCGTGGAAGAGGAAGGTCTCCTGGGTCACCACCGCCATCGCCCCCTGGAGCGACACCTGGGTCAGGTCGCGCAGGTCATGGCCGTCGAGGGTGATGCGCCCGCCGTCGACGTCGTAGAGGCGGGCCAGCAGGTAGGTGAGGGTCGTCTTGCCGGCCCCGCTGGGCCCCACCAGGGCCACTAGCTGGCCCGGGTCGGCGGTGAAGGAGACCCCGGTGATCGCCGGCCCGCCGTCCCGCTCGTAGGCGAAGCGCACGTCCTCGAAGGCGATGGCGCCGCGCACCTGGTCCCGGGGCAGGCTCAGCGCCCCCGGGCGGTCGGTGATCTCCAGGGGCAGGTCGAGGTACTCGAAGATGCGGTCGAAGAGGGCGAAGGCGCCCTGGATCTCGACCTGGACCGTCAGCAGCTGCCCGATGGGGAAGAAGACCTGGGACTGCAGGGTGGTGAAGGCCACCAGGGTGCCGATGCTGATCCCGGCGCTGCCGTGGAGGCCGGGGCGGTGGAAGAAGAAGAGGCCGGCGGCCAGGTAGACCAGGGCCGGGATGATGGAGAAGAAGGTGGAGATGAAGCCGAAGAACCAGCGCCCCACCATCTGCTGGCGGATCATGAGGGCGGTCAGGCGGTTGGTCTCCCGCACGTAGCGGTGCTGGGCCGCGTCCTCGCGGCCGAAGACCTTGGTCAGGAGCACGCCGCTGACCGACAGCGTCTCCTCGGCCAGGGCGGAGAGGTCGGCCAGGGTGACCTGGGTGTCGCGGCTGACCCGGCGGCGGATCTCGCCCACCCGCACCGTGACCAGGATGAAGATCGGCATCAGGGCCAGGGAGAGCAGCGTCAGCTGCCAGCTGAGGACCAGCATGCCCACGATGGTCGCGGCGGCCCGGGTCAGGTTGGCCACGGTGTTGGTGGCGGTGTTGGTGATCACGCTGTCGACCCCGCCGACGTCGTTGGCCAGCCGCGACTGGATCTCGCCGGTGCGGGTGCCGGTGAAGAAGCGCAGCGGCAGCCGCTGCAGGTGGCTGTAGAGGGCGATGCGCAGGTCCTGCATCACCCGCTGGCCCACCACCGCGTTGAGGTAGGTCTGCCACACCCCCAGCCCGGTGCTGATGATCGGGGTGAGGATCATGATCCCCACGAAGACCAGGAGCATGTGGATGTTGTGCTGGAGCAGGCCGACGTCGATGATCAGCTTGAGCATGTAGGGGTTGACCACCCCCAGCCCGGCCACCACCACCAGGATGCCCAGGACCCCCGCCACCCGGCCGCGATAGGGGCGGAAGGCGCCGGCCACCCGGCGCACCGTGCTGCGGCGGATCGGATGGCCGCCCTCCGGGGTCGGACGGCTGGCAAAGCTGCGGGCCATGCGCCCGGCCCCCGATCCCATCCCGCCGTGCATCCCCATCACCGCACTCCTCTCCCGGCCTGTGGACCGGGGCTGGGCCGTGGCCCCGGCGCGGGCCGGGGAGGGGTCCGGCGACCTGCGTCGGCCAGGATGTAATCATCGTAGCAGTGGTCGGGCGGGGTGGCCGATCACGCCGCCGGCCCGGGCCTGCGGCGACTGCGGGGGACCCGGCGCTACACTCCGACCCAGGGAGAGCAGAGCGGTCCGCGCGCGCCGGCGCGCGGACCCTGCTCCCGGTGCCCACGCTCCAGGGAGGCAGGACATGGCGGTGAAGACTGCGGCATCCCAGCGGGCGCGACGCGCCGGGTCGGCGGCGGCGGAGGCCGGGGCGCTCGGTGGCCGCGCCGACCACAAATGGGTCTACCGCTTCGACGAGGGCGGCCAGGAGATGCGTGCCCTGCTCGGCGGCAAGGGCGCCGGGGTGGCGGAGATGACCCGGGCCGGGTTGCCAGTGCCCCCCGGCTTCACCATCACCACCGAAGCCTGCATCGCCTACCTGGCCAACCGCGGCACCTTTCCCGCTGGGATGTGGGTCCAGGTCGAGGCCCACCTGGCCGGGCTGGAGGCGGCCGCCGGCCGCCGCCTCGGCGACCCCGCCGACCCGCTGCTGGTCTCGGTCCGCTCTGGGGCCGCCTTCTCCATGCCCGGGATGATGGACACCGTCCTCAACTTGGGGCTCACCCCCGAGACCCTGGAGGGCCTGGCGGCGCGGACCGGGGACCGCCGCTTCGCCCTCGACGCCTACCGCCGCTTCATCCAGCTGTTTGGCAAGATCGTGCTGGGGCTGGACCCGGAGCCCTTCGACCTGGCCCTGGAGGCGGCCAAGCGGCGGGCCCGGGCCAAGACCGACGCCGACCTGCCGGTGCCGGCGCTGGAGGGGCTGGTGGCCGAGTTCCGCACGCTGGTTCACCGCGGCAGCGGCCGGCCGTTTCCCGACGACCCCCGCGAGCAGCTGCGCACCGCCATCGGGGCCGTCTTCGGCTCCTGGAACGGGCGCCGGGCCATCGCCTACCGCGAGTACAACCGCATCGCCCACGACCTCGGGACCGCGGTCAACGTCCAGATGATGGTCTTCGGCAACATGGGCCAGACCTCGGGGACCGGGGTGGCCTTCACCCGCGACCCCTCCACCGGACAGCGCCACCTCTACGGCGAGTACCTCCTCAACGCCCAGGGGGAGGACGTGGTCGCCGGCATCCGCACCCCCCAGCCGATCAGCGCCCTGAAGCGGGCGATGCCCGAGGTGTACCGGGAGTTCGAGCGCATCGCCCAGCGCCTGGAGGCGCACTACCGCGACGTGCAGGACATGGAGTTCACCATCGAGCGCGGCCGGCTGTTCATGCTCCAGACCCGCACCGCCAAGCGCACCGCCGCGGCGGCGGTGCGGATCGCCATGGACATGCTGAGCGAGCAGACCCTAAGCCGCGAGGAGGCGCTGCAGCGGGTCGAGCCGGAGCAGGTGGACCAGCTGCTGCACCGGGCCATCGACCCCAGCGCCCGCGTGCAGGTGCTGGCGACCGGGCTGGCGGCCTCGCCCGGTGCCGCCACCGGGCAGGCGGTCTTCGACGCTGACCGGGCCCAGGCCCTGGCCGCGGCCGGCACCGCTGTCATCCTGGTGCGCGTCGAGACCAACCCCGACGATGTGCACGGCATGATCGCGGCCGAGGGGGTGCTCACCGCCCGGGGGGGGCGGACCTCGCACGCGGCGGTGGTGGCCCGGGGGATGGGCAAGCCCTGCGTCGCCGGCGCCGAGGAGGTCGCGGTCGACCTGCGCCGGCGCCGCTTCGTCGCCGGCGGCGTGACCGTCCGCGAGGGGGAGGTGTTCACCATCGACGGCAGCACCGGCCGGGTCATCGCCGGCCGGGTGGCGACTGTGGAGCCGTCGGTCTCCGGGGACCTCCGGCGCCTGCTGGGGCTGGCGGACCAGGTCCGCCGGCTGCGCGTCTTCACCAACGCCGACACCCCAGAGGACGCCCGGCGGGCCCGCCAGTTCGGGGCCCAGGGGGTCGGGCTCTGCCGCACCGAGCACATGTTCATGGAGGCGGACCGCCTGCCCCACGTCCAGGCCATGATCCTGGCCGACACCGTGGAGGAGCGCCAGCGCCAGTTGGCCAAGCTGCTGCCCTTCCAGCGCCAGGACTTCATCGGCATCCTGGAGGCCATGGCCGGCCTGCCGGTCATCATCCGCCTGATCGACCCGCCGCTGCACGAGTTCCTGCCCAACCACGACGACCTGCTGGTGGAGGTGACCCGGCTGCGGGAGCGTCACGGCGCGCCCCGCCGCCTGGAGCGGGCGGAGCGGATGCTGGCCGCGGTCGAGCGGCTCCGTGAGCAGAACCCCATGCTGGGACTGCGCGGCTGCCGCCTGGGCCTGCTCTTCCCGGAGATCATCGCCATGCAGGCCCGGGCCATCGCCGAGGCCACCGCGACCCTGCGCCAGCGTCGGGTGCGCGCGATGCCGGAGATCATGGTGCCGCTGGTGGGGCACGTGGAGGAGCTGCGGCGCTCGCGGCAGCTGATCGAGTCGACCCTGCACGACGTCGCCCGTGAGCAGGGCGTGCGCCTGCCGATCAAGATCGGGACCATGATCGAGGTGCCCCGGGCGGCCCTCACCGCCGCCGCCATCGCCCAGGTCGCCGACTTCTTCTCCTTCGGCACCAACGACCTCACCCAGACCGTGTTCGCGGTCTCCCGGGACGATGCCGAGGGCAAGTTCCTCAACCGCTACGTGGCCGAGGGAATCCTGGCGGCCAATCCCTTCGAGCACCTGGATGCCGACGGGGTGGGGCGTCTGATGGGGATCGCCGTGGCCGAGGGGCGCCAGGCCCGGCCCGACCTCGAGCTGGGCATCTGCGGCGAGCACGGGGGCGACGGGCCGTCGATCGCCATCTGCGAGCAGCTGGGGCTGGACTACGTGTCGTGCTCGCCCTTCCGGGTGCCGGGGGCCCGGCTGGCGGCCGCGCAGGCCCGCATCGCCGGGCCGCGGGGGTCGACGGCCTAGGGGAGCCGGGCGCTCCCGTGCGCCGTGCCCCGGTGCGGGGTGGGGTGGGGCCAGCAGGGATCGGTGTCGAGGGCCGAGGCGCCCCGGTATACTCCGCGCCACCGTGGCGGTGTCGGCACCAGGGCCGGCGCGCCGGCAGCTGGGGCATCAACCCGCTGCCCGGTGAGGCGCGGAGCCTGGATTCGGTCGTGGTGGGTGTAGGGATGGTCGACGCGGCGGCTGCGGGCCACCGGCAGGGGGATCTGGAGGTCCGCATCATGGCGTCTGCGGCCGTCGCGACCGGCGGGCGGCGGGGCCCCGCTGCCAAGTGGCGGCTCTGGCGGGCGCAGCTGGACGCCCTGCTGTGGGATCTGGAGAGCGCCAACCTGCGCCGCTGCGACCGGTGCCCTCCCGGCTGCTGGCTGGCCCTGGCCCAGTTGGAGCGGACCATCCTGCCCCTCAGCCGTGGCCTGCCGTCGGCGTGCGGCTCCACCAGCGAGGCGCTGGATCTGGTGTTCGCCCTCCAGGAGGTCGTTCAGCGGGCCAGCGCGGGCGCCACCGCCTGAGGGGGTCGCCGGGCGCCGCTCCCCGGTCCGGACGGTCCCGGACCCCGGCCGGCCGGGGCTCAGGGGGTGGAGAGTTCGGCGGCGGCGCGGCCCACCAGCCGGCCGGCCCGCCGCCAGGCTGCCGGGGTGAGGCGGACCGTGAAGCCCACCACGTAGATGACGGCCACGACGTGGCCGCGCCCCGCGGTGATGGCCCCGGCCACCGCTGACACCCCCTCCAGGTACTCCTCCTCGTCGATGGCGTACCCCAGCCGCTCCGTGGCGGCGGCGGCGGCCAGGAGCTGCTGGGGGCCGGGCGAGCGGGTGGTGAAGCGGCGCAGGGGGATCTCCGCCAGGAACGCCGCCCGCTGCTCCGCGGGGATGGCCGCCAGCACCGCCTTGACGATGCCGCTGGCCACCAGGGGGACCCGGGTCCCGAGGGCGGCCGACACCGAGAGGGCGTGCTCGCCCTGCTGGCGTTCGACGATCACCACATGGTCGCCGCGGATCTCCCCCAGGAGGGCGGTCTCGTTGGTGGCGCGGGTGATCTCCCGCAGCAGCGGGCGCGCCTCGTCGCGGAGGAGGTGGGTCTCGGTGGGGTGCTGCCCCAGGGTGTGCAGGAGCGGGCCGAGACGGTAGCGGCGCTGGGGCCCGTGGGCCTCCAGGGCCTCGACCCGGACCAGCGCCGTCAGGAGCGCATGCACCGAGCCCTTGCTGAGCGACAGCCGGCGGGCCAGCTCCGAGGCCCCCAGCGCCTCGGGCTCCCGGCGCACGATCTCCAGGAGCCGGAACGCCCGCTCCACCGCGGGGGCCGATCGCGGCCCCCGCCCGGGGTCGGCGGCGGCCGGCGTCGGGGCCGTCATCGGCCACCACTGTACGCGCGGAACCGGGCCGCGGGCGGGGCCGCGCCCGACCGCGGGCGGGGCCCCGCCGGGCG
>JAKABB010000022.1 GCA_021802045.1 bacterium | reverse complement strand
GGCCCCGGAGATCGCGCGCCGGGCCGCGGCCCGGCGCGCGCGGCCCCCCCGGGCGCCCCGCCGCTGGCGGGCCTCCACCCCGGAGCTGACGCTGGCCTGGCGCTGGTGGCAGGCCCAGTCGAGCCGGTTCCGGGTGGGGACCGCCGCCATCCTGACGGCGGCGTTTGCCACCGGCGTGCTCCTCGGCTCCCCGCTCCTGCGGGTCCAGCGCATCACCGTCGAGGGAGCCGCCTCCCTGCCCGTCAGCGCCGTCCTGGCCGCGTCCGGCGTCCACCGGGGCGAGAGCATGCTGCGGGTCAGCACCGGCGCCGTGACCCAGCGCCTGGAGGCGCTGAGTGCGGTGCGCAGCGCCTCCGTCACGGTGCGCTGGCCCTCGTCGCTGCTGATCCAGGTCCGGCTGTGGACCCCGGCCCTGGCCTACGTCCACGCCGGTCGCACGGTGCTCCTGGCCGCCTCCGGGGTGCCTCTGGCCGCCGCCTCGGCGGAGCCGGCGATGGCCGCCCGACTGCCCCGGCTGCTGGACCTGCGGCCCGGCGCGGGCGCCCGTCACGGTCGGCCCGTCATCCTGGCCCCCCTGGCGCGGGCCCTGCCGCTGCTGGCGACCGCCTTCCCCAGGGCCTACGGGGTCCGGGTGCGGGAGTTCGTCATCACCGCGGCCGGGACGCTGGACGTCTACACCGGTCCGGGATGGGTCGCGCAGATGGGGTCGGTGCTCACCCCGGCTCAGGTGGCGCGCCTGGGCACCGCGCTCGAGACCCTGAGCGCGGTGCGGCGGGACGGGGTCAACCTGGCCTCGCCCCACCTGGCCGCCATCAACCTGATCGACGCCACCCAGGCCGCGGTCGTCTACGGCCACCCCCCGGCGCTGCCGTC
Source organism: bacterium (assembly GCA_021802045.1). Lineage (GTDB taxonomy): Bacteria > Chloroflexota > Dormibacteria > Aeolococcales > Bog-877 > JAKABB01. The sequence continues at coordinate 32,396 of JAKABB010000022.1, read as the reverse complement.
GGTCGCGGTCCCCCATCTGGTGGCCGGCGCGGCCAGCGCGGCCACCACCAGCCCCACCGCGGCGCCATCGCCGCGACCCTCGTCCGCCGCCAGCCCCAGCGCATCCTCCAGTCCCACCGCCGCCGTGGCGCCCACGCCCCACCCGAACCCCCAGGCGAGCCCCAGCAGGACGCCGGCGACGGCCGGCGGCCCCACGTGAGGCCCGCGGGCCCGGAACACCGCGCCCCAAGGGACGGTGGGCGTGCCCAGCCCGTGCCACAACATCCTGTGGTTTTTTCGACCCTCAGCCCTTGTGTCCCACCGCTGGAGCCGGTACACTCCGGGCGGCGTGCATCCCACTCCCGCCGACCCGAGCCCGGACCACAGTCGGTGGCCGTGCCCGTCCCCGTCCCCATCACGGTCTCAGCCCACCGCCCTGCCAGGATGCCCAATGCCCGTTGCGGGACCCACCGCACCGACTGACGCCCAGAGGACCGCTGGCTGGCGGGCGGCCCGCGCCGGGTACCGCCCGTGAGCGGGCGCCGGGTGGTCGCCCTCGACGTCGGCTCGACCACGATCCGCTGCGCCGTCGGCGAGTCCGAGGGTGGTCGGCTGCGGGTCCTGGGGGTGGGGACCGCCCCCAGCTTCGGCCTGCGCAAGGGGGTGGTGGTCGACCAGGAGGCGCTGGTGCCCGCCATCATGGCCGCGGTGGAGGGGGCGGAGCGGACCTCCGGGGTCCTGGTCGACACCGTGGTCCTGGGGATCTCGGGAGCCCACGTCGCCGCCTTCGTCCAAGAGGCGGTGGTCTCCGTCGGCGGCCGCGACGGGCGGGTCACCACCGCCGACGTCAACCGCGTCCTGGACGCCGCCCGGGCGGTGCCGCTCCCCGCCGGCGAGGAGCTGGTGCATCTGATCCCGCGGGGCTACCTGGTCGATGGGGGCAGCCCGCTCCGTGACCCGGTGGGGGTCCCGGGATCGCGGCTGGAGGTGGCCGCCCACCTGGTGACCGCGGGCAGCGGCCCGATCTCCAGCCTGGTCGCCGCCGCCCATGCCGCCGGCCTCCAGATCGAGGACGTGGTGGTGGGGGCGCTGGCCGCGGCCGAGGGGGTCATCCGCGACGTGGAGCTGGACCGGGCGGTGGCCGTGGCCGACATCGGGGGCGGCACCACCGACATCGCCGTCTTCGCCGGGTCCGCCATCTGCCACACGGCGGTGCTGCCGGTCGGTGGCCAGCACGTGAGCGTGGACCTGGCCGCCGGCCTGCACTGCGAGCTGGCCGAGGCGGAGCAGTTGAAGGTGCGCTACGGCCACTGCGACCCGGCGGCGCTGCGCGCCGACGAGGTGGTGACCGTCCACGGCGCCGCCGGCGCCGGCCCCCGCGAGGTGACGCGGCGGCAGCTGGTGGACATCATCGAGCCCCGGGCCCACGAGCTGGCCCGTCTCATCGGCCACGAGCTGACCCGGGCCGCGGCCGTCGCCGGGCCCCTGGAGCGGCTGATCCTGACCGGGGGCACCGTCTGCCTGGAGGGCTTCCCCCAGGCCGTCCACCGCATCCTGGAGGTGCCGGTGCGGGTCGCGGTCCCCGAGGGGCTGCACGGGCTGGCCGACCAGCTGGCGCTCCCCGGCGACGCCACCGCCGCCGGCCTGCTGCGCTGGGGCGCGCGCTCCGAGGCTCGCCGCGAGCGCTCCAACACCCGTGCCGCCGGCACCGCCGGCCGCCTCAACCGCTGGCTCCATGACCTCTTCTAATCACCCGACCGTGTCCACCGCCCGCAGCGCGGGCCTGGACGACCGGTGCCCCATGCCAAGGAGACGCTGATGCCGCTAGAGGACCTCGACCGCACCATCGGCGGCAACGCCCGCATCAAGGTCATCGGCGTTGGGGGTGGCGGCAGCAACGCGGTGAACCGGATGATCAAGGCCAAGCTGCGCGGGGTCGAGTTCATCGCGGTCAACACCGACAAGCAGGCCCTGGATGCCTCCGACGCCACCGTCAAGCTCCACATCGGGCGCAAGGTGACGCGCGGGCTGGGCGCGGGCGGCAACCCCGAGGTGGGGGAGTCGGCGGCCGAGGAGAACCGCGAGGACCTGACCCGCCTGCTGCACGACACCGACATGGTCTTCGTCACCGCCGGCATGGGCGGCGGCACCGGGACCGGGGCCGCGCCGGTCATCGCCGAGATCGCCCGCAGCACCGGTGCCCTCACCATCGGCATCGTCACCAAGCCCTTCGTCTTCGAGGGCACAAGGCGCATGGAGGCGGCCGACCGTGGCCTGGAGGAGATGGCCGGCAAGGTCGACACCCTGATCACCATCCCCAACGAGCGCCTGATCGCCGTCACCGACCGCAAGACGCCGATCGTCGACGCCTTCCGCAAGGCCGACGACGTCCTGCGCCAGGGGGTGCAGGGCATCAGCGACCTCATCGTCTACCCCGGGCTGATCAACCTCGACTTCGCCGACGTCAAGGCGATCATGAGCGGCCAGGGGGCGGCCCTGATGGGCATCGGCCACGGCAGCGGGGACCAGCGCGCCACCGACGCCGCCCGCGACGCCATCGCCAGCCAGCTCCTGGAGACCACCATCTCCGGGGCCCAGGGGATCCTGCTCAACATCACCGGCGGGGCCGACCTCACGCTCTACGAGGTCAACGAGGCCTGCCAGATGGTGCGGGAGAACGCCGACCCCAGCTGCAACATCATCTGGGGCACGGTCATCGACGATCACATGGGTGGCGAGGTCAAGATCACCGTCATCGCCACCGGGTTCACGGTCACCGGGGGCCACCTCAGCAGCGCCGAGCGCTACCGCCAGATGCGCCCGCAGGACCTGATCGAGCGTCCCGCCTCCCCGGCCCGGTTGGAGGAGCCGCGGCGCACGCCGTCGGCCTTCGACGACCTGGACATCCCCGCCTTCCTGCGGGAGCGGCGCTGACCTCCAGCCGCCGCCTGTGGGCCGACGGGTGCCCGTGCTAGGCTCGGGGCGGGCGGGCCGGTCCCGCCGCCAGGGGGGGCGCTGACAGGCGCCAGGCCCTAGCGGCGCGGGCGGCGCCGGAGCGCTGGCGAGGCGCCACCCGCCCCCGCAGCCTGGTCCCCCACTCAACGCGCCTCTCCTCGGAGCCCATCATGCCCGCCTTCGACCCCGTCCCGGCCCAGGTCAGCTTCCCCGAGCTGGAGCAGCGGATCCAGCGGCTGTGGGACGCCGAGGACCCCTTTGAGGCCGCCCTGCGCCAGCGGGCCCAGGCGCCGGCCTTCACCTTCTACGAGGGGCCGCCGACCGCCAACGGCCGGCCCGGCGTGCACCACGTCCTGGCCCGGGCCTTCAAGGACGGCTTCCTGCGCTACCAGCAGATGCTCGGACGGCGGGTCGAGCGCCGGGCCGGGTGGGACACCCACGGGCTGCCGGTGGAGCTGGAGGTGGAGCGCCGGCTGGGCCTGCACAGCAAGGCCGAGATCGAGCGCCACGGGGTGGCGGCGTTCAACCGGCTCTGCCGGCAGAGCGTGGCCGAGTTCATCGGGGAGTGGGAGCAGCTGACCCGGCGCATCGGCTTCTGGCTGGACATGCAGAGTCCCTACCGGACCTACGACCCCCCGTACATCGAGTCGGTGTGGTGGAGCCTGAAGCAGATCTGGGACCGCGGCTGGCTCTACCAGGGCTACCGGGTCTCGCCCTACTGCCCGCGCTGCCAGACCTCGCTCAGCACCCACGAGCTCAACCAGGGGTACCGCGAGGACACCCCCGACACCGCGGTCACGGTCCGCTTCCGCCTGGTCGACGAGCCGCAGACCAGCATCCTGGCCTGGACCACCACCCCCTGGACCCTGCCCGGCAACGTGGGCCTGGCGGTCGGGCCCGAGATCGAGTACGTGCGGGTTCGCCAGGGGGCGGAGCGGCTGATCCTGGCCCGGGAGCGGCTGTCGCTGCTGCAGGGGCCCTACGAGGTCGAGGGCCCGGTCCCGGCGTCCGAGCTGGTGGGCCGGCGCTACCAGCCCCTCTACCCGCAGGCGGCCCCCGAGGGCGACGCCTTCCGGGTGGTGGCGGCCACCTTCGTCAGCACCACCGAGGGCACCGGGGTGGTGCACACCGCCGGGGCCTACGGCGAGGACGACCTCCTGCTCTGCCAGCAGGAGGGGCTCCCGGTGCGCCACACCGTCGGGCTCGACGGGTGCTTCCTGCCGATGGCGGGCGCCTTCGCCGGCCTCTTCGTCAAGGACGCCGACCCCCGCATCGTCGAGGACCTGGAGGGGCGTGGCCTGCTCTACCGGGCGGACCCGATCCGCCACACCTACCCCTTCTGCTGGCGCTGTGAGACCCCGCTCCTGTACTACGCCCTGACCTCGTGGTTCATCCGCACCACCGCCGTCAAAGAGCGCCTCCTGGTCCACAACCAGAGCGTGCAGTGGGTGCCGGCGCACCTGCGCGACGGGCGCATGGGCAACTGGCTGGAGTCGCTGCAAGACTGGAACCTCTCCCGTGACCGCTACTGGGGCACGCCGCTGCCGATCTGGATCTGCCCCGACTGCGACGCCCAGCGCTGCGTGGGCAGCTTCGCCGAGCTGGGGCTGCCCGCGGACGCCGACCCCCACAAGCCCTTCATCGACGAGGTCCAGCTGGCCTGCGCCTGCGGCGGCGCCATGCGCCGGGTGCCCCAGGTGATCGACGCCTGGTACGACAGCGGGGCCATGCCCTACGCCCAGTGGCACTACCCGTTCGAGAACGCCGATCGCTTCGCGGGGGCCCACCCGGCCGACTTCATCTGCGAGGCCATCGACCAGACCCGGGGGTGGTTCTTCACCCTCCTGGCGGAGTCGGTGCTGCTCTTCGACCAGCCGGCCTACCGGCACGTGGTCTCGCCCAGCCATGTCGTCGACGGCGCGGGGCAGAAGATGTCCAAGTCCCGCGGCAACATCATCGAGCCCCTGGCCCTGCTGGACGCCCACGGGGCCGACGCCCTGCGGTGGTGGTTCTACACCACGGTCACGGTCGGCCAGGAGTACCGGGTCAGCCCCGAGCGCATCGCCGAGGTGGTCAAGCGCTTCCTGCTCATCCTCTGGAACGTGCAGAGCTTCCTGGTGACCTACGCCAACCTCTGTGGCTGGGACCCCGGCGCGGCCGAAGCCGTCCCGGCCCCGGCGGAGCGGTCGGTGCTGGACCGCTGGCTGCTGGCCCGGGTGGCCCAGACCACCGCCGAGGTGCGGCGGCGGATGGACCTCTACGACGCCACCGTGGCCTGCCGGCAGCTGGCCCAGCTGGTCGACGACGCCAGCACCTGGTACGTGCGCCGCTCGCGGGCGCGCTTCCGCGGCGAGGAGGCGACGGCGGCCTGCGCCACCCTCCACCAGGCCCTGCGCACCATGGCCCGCCTGCTGGCGCCGTTCGTGCCCTTCGTCAGCGACGCCCTCTGGCGCCAGCTCAGCGTCCCCCTGGCCGGGCAGCCGTCCTCGGTGCACCTGACCGACTACCCCGAGGTCCGGTCGGACGACCTCGATCCGGAGCTGCTGGAGGCGATGGCGCGGCTGCGGCGGCTGGTGGAGGAGGCCCACGCCCAGCGGGAGCGGGCCCGGCTCCCCCTGCGCCAGCCGCTGGCGGCGGTGACCGTGGCCGGGGCGCCGTTCTCGGCGGAGCTGGCGGCGGTCCTAGCCGAGGAGCTCAACGTGCGGGAGGTGCGGTACGCCCCGGTCCCGGCGGACGGGCGCGAGACGGTCAGCCTCGACCTGGCCCTCACCCCCGAGCTCCGGGATGAGGGCTGGGTTCGGACCCTCGGCCGCCGGGGCCAGGAGCTGCGCCGGGCCGCCGGCCTGCGACCGGGGCAGCCGATCGACTTCTACGTCGAGGCCGCCGACCCCCTGGGGGCGGCGGTGCTGGGGCAGGCGGAGCGGCTCACCACCCTGCTCTTCGCCGATCGCGTGCAGCGCGTCACCCAGGGGGCCCGCCCGGCGGTGGAGCACAGCGCCGAGGGGACGATCGACGGCACCGCCTACTGGCTGGGCCTGGTCCGCCGGGGGCCCGCGTCTTCCCTCCCGGCCGAGGACGGCCCATAATCGGACCCCAGCCGGCGCCCAGGTGCCCGCGTCAGCGCCGGGGCACCGCGTGACCCGGCCCACCCGCAGTTCGGGAGCAAGCCATGACTGACCGTGCGACCACCCGCGAGGCGGAGCTGGCGGAGATCCGCCTCCAGCTCGAGCAGGAGCGGGAGCGCCTGCGCCACGAACTGATGGACCTGGGCCCGACCGCCAGCAACGGGGGCCGGCACGACCCCAGCTTCCACGAGCACCCGACCGAGCACGCCGGGGAGATGGCGGAGCAGGAGCGCTCGATGGCGATCCGCAAGAACCTGCGGGAGATGGCCGACCAGGTCGACGAGGCGCTGGGGCGCCTGCAGCGGGGCGAGTACGGCCGCTGCCGGGCCTGCTCGACCGAGATCGCCATCGAGCGGCTGCGGGCCCTGCCCCACGCCACCCGCTGCGTCCCCTGCAAGGAGGCCCACCGCGGCTGAGGAGGCCGCCGCCTCCGGCGAGCGGCGCGTGGAGCCGCAGCCGCCCGCCCGCCCGGCGTCCCGGGGACGGGTGCGGGGGTGGCCGCGCTGGCTGCTGCTGGCGGCGGTCACCGTCTTCGTCCTCGACCGCCTGACCAAGTTCTGGGTCACCCACAGCCTGCGCCTGGGGCAGGAGGTCTTCGCGGGCTCGCCGGTGCACATCCACTACGTCGAGAACAACGGCGCCGCCTTCGGGGTCCTGGCCGGCGGCGGGGGCCAGTGGTTCTTCGTGGCGGTGGCGGTGGCGGTGGTGGCCTTCATCAGCTGGCGCTGGCGCACCCTGGCCGGGGAGCGGTGGCTGCTGCAGGTGGCGCTGGGGATGCTCCTCGGGGGGGCGGTGGCCAACGCCATCGACCGGGCCACCCAGGGCTACGTGGTCGACTTCATCCGGCTGCCGCACTGGCCGTTCTTCAACGTCGCCGACATGGGCATCAGCATCGGCGTCGCGATCTTCGTGGCGGCCACCCTGCTCGGCGGTGGGCCCCGCCGTGCCTGAGGGGGCCAGGCTGCTGGTGGTCGCCGGCGACCACGACGGCTGGCGGCTGGACCGGGTGGTGGCGCAGGGGCTGCCCACGTCCCGGGCCGGCGCCGCCGCCCTGGTCCGGGACGGCTCGGTGACGGTCAACGGCCGCCCCGCCGGGCGCCCGGCGGACCCGGTGCGGGCCGGGGACCGCGTCGGCTGCCCGCTGCCGGTGGAGGTCCCGGTCCCGCTGCCGCCGGCCGGCACCACCCCCCTTAGGATCGTCCACGAGGACGCGGCCCTGGCGGTCATCGACAAGCCGGCGGGGCTGGTCGTCCACCCCGGCGCCGGCCACCCCAGCGGCACCATGGTCGACTGGCTGCGCCAGCACGGCGGCCCGTGGTCGCAGCTGGGTGGGCCCGAGCGCGCCGGCATCGTCCACCGCCTGGACCGGGGCACCAGCGGGCTGCTGGTGGTGGCCCGCACCGACTCGGCCCACCGCCAGCTCCAGGCCCAGCTGGCTGACCGCACCCTGGGCCGGGAGTACTGGGCCCTGGCCGAGGGCGGGGTCCTGGAGCAGGAGGGCCGGGTCGAGGCCGCCATCGGCCGGGACCCGGCCCACCCGCGGCGGATGGCGGTGACGGGCCAGGGCCGTGACGCGGTGACCGAGTTCTCGGTGCTGGAGCGGCTGCCGCGCCACACCGCCCTGCGGGTGCGCCTCCGCTCCGGGCGCACCCACCAGATCCGGGTCCACCTGGCCTACATCGGGCGCCCGGTGGCCGCCGACCCGCTCTACGGCCGCCGCGATCCCGACCTGCCCGACCGCCCGGCCCTGCACGCGGCCCACCTGGCCTTCCGCCACCCTGTCAGCGGCGCCCGCTGCGACTTCTGGAGCCCGCTGCCGCCGGACCTGGTGGCCCTGCGGCTGCGCCGGGGGGCGCCGGCCGGGACGGCCAGTCCCTGGCCGCCGGACCCCGCGGAGGCCCGGTGAGCCCCCACGGCCGGCTGGTCGTCATCTCCGGGCCCAGCGGGGTCGGCAAGGACACCGTCATCCGGCGGCTGCGGGAGCGGGCGCCGTGGCTGTGCAAGTCGGTCTCGGTGACCACGCGCCCGCCCCGGCCCGGCGAGGTCGACGGCCGCGACTACACCTTCCTCGACCCGCCGGCCTTCGCCGCCCTGCAGGCCCAGGGGGCGTTCCTGGAGATGGCCCAGGTCCACGGCAACTGGTACGGGACCCTGGTCGAGCGGGTGGCGGCGGTGCGGGAGCGGGGCGAGGACGTCCTGCTCAAGATCGACGTCCAGGGCGCGGCCCAGCTGCGCGACCGGGGGGAGGACGCCCTCTTCATCTTCCTGCTCCCGCCGTCGCGGGCGGAGCTGGCGGCACGGCTGCAGGGACGGGAGACGGAGGACGCCGCCGCCCGGGCCCGGCGGGCCCAGGACGCCGACCACGAGCTGGCCGAGGCCGAGCGCTACCAGCACCGGGTGGTCAACGACGAGGTCGACCGCACGGTGGACGAGGTCCTGCGGCTGCTCGCCGCCGCCGGGGTGGTGCCGCCGCCCGTCCCGAGGTAGGGGGCCGCCCCGGCGCGCTCGCCCGACGGTGCCGCCGCCGCCACCAGGGGCGACGCCACGCCCGCAGCGGTGCGCGCGGGCACGGGGCCGCCGCCCCGGTGCCCCGGCTGATGCACCCTACGTGGTACCCTACTGCCATGAGGAAGACCAGCCTCTACTTGGCGGAGGCGGACGTCGAGCGGTTGCGTCGGCTGGCTGATCGCGAGGGTCGGAGCCAGGCCGAGATCGTGCGGGCGGCGATCGCCGCCTACGAATCGCGCCTCGAGGCCGACCGAGCGTTCGCCCTGGCCGGTGCGTGGGAGGGCGATGGCAGCTCGGTGGCGGACGTTCCGGAGGCGGAGCTGCTGCGGGGGTTCGGCGGCTGACCCTCATCGTCGACACCGCGCCCCTGGTCGCGCTCGGGGACGCCCGGGATCCGCGGCATGCGGCGGTCCGCCGGGTGCTGGCGGTCGAGGCGGGCCGCCTGATCATCCCAGCCCCCGTCACCGCCGAGGTCGACTACCTCGTGCGCCAGCGGGGCGGCCCGGATGCCGGGCGGCGCTTCCTCGAGGACCTGGCGCGGGAGCGCCTGGTCGTGGAGTCCCTGACGGTGGAGGAGCACGGGTTGGCCCGCGCCCTCCATGATCGCTATCCCGCCCTGAACCTGGGGCTGGCCGACCTCGCCGTGGTGGTGCTCGCGCACCGCCACCGCACCCGCCGTCTGCTGACCTTCGACGAGCGCGACTTCCGGACCGTCGGGTCCGTCGGGGGCGGGAGCTTCATCCTGCTGCCGGCCGACGCCTGACCGCCGGCGGTGAGGGCGGCGCCGTCCGGGCGGACGAATGCGCCCGCCCGCCGTTGATGGCGCGCTGCCCCGTCGATAGCCTCCGCCCGAGCATGAGGGAGGGCTTGCCGATGGCAACGATGGTTCTGATCCACGGCGCCTGGCACGACGGGTCGGCCTGGGACGTGGTCGGGCGCCGCCTCCAAGAGCAGGGCCACCGGGTCTTCGCCCCGACCGCGGCCGGGCACGGCAAGGGTGCCGACAAGGATGTCGATCTCGAGACGGCCACCGGCTCGCTGGTCGACGCCCTGGTCGACCGGGACCTCCGCGACGTCGTGCTGGTCGGCCACAGCCTCGGGGGCATCTACATCTCCAAGGTGGCCATGGCCGTGCCCGAGCGGATCAGGCGCCTGGTCTTCGTCAACGCGTTCGTCCTGGAGGACGGGGCGTCGCTGCAAACGACGATCCCCCCGCCCGTCGCCGCCCTCTTCGACCAGCTGGCCGCCGGGTCAGACGACCACACGCACCTCCTGCCCTGGCCGATCTGGCGTGAGGCGTTCATCAACGATGCGGGCCTCGACCTGGCTCGGCAGGCCTACGAGAGCCTCTCCCCGCAGCCGCACCGCACCTTCACCGACACCGTCGACATGAAGCCGTTCTACGAGATGGTCCAGGGCGGACGCTTCGGCTGCAGCTACCTGCACCTCACAGAGGACACCGCCCTCCCGCCCGGCGAGGCCTGGGGATGGCACCCGCGCCTCTCCGCCCGCCTGGGCGTGTACCGGCTGGTGACCATGCCCGGGAGCCACGAGGTGATCTTCACCAACCCCGAGCTGCTGGCCGACAAGCTGGTCCTCGCCGCGCGCGACTGAGGCGGCGGGGCGGCGCGCGGTGCCGGCGCGTGGACGTGGTGATGGGTGGAGGTTGGTGTGCGGCCTGGGCGCGGCACGGGCCCCACCCGCGCGCGCCCCAGCGTGCCCAGGACGGGCCCGGCCGTGCGAGTGAGGCTCGCTCCGGCCCGGTGACGGCCGGGGCGGCTCCTCCACAGACCAGTCGGGAGTCCCGGACGCGAAGCCGCGTCGCTGCACTCTGGGCTGCCGCCAACAGCGCCTCCGCGGGGCCTCGGCTCTCGCCGGGTCGGGAGGCAGGCGCTGGGCAGTGGCCGTGGGAGGTGACCGGCGACGCGATCGATCCCGATGCCAAACGGGTGTGGGTGACCACGACCAGTCCTGGCCACCCGCCCGAAACAGGCTGACAGTCCCCTTCGCGGGGAGCGACGCAGGAAGCGCTCACGTTCCTCATCGGGACATGCGGCGAGAAGGACCGCACGGACATGGCCGGCGTCCGACGCCTGGCCGCGTCAGCAGGCGCAGCCGCCTCGGGCAGGAGAGTGCGCGCGAAGATCGAGTCGCGTGGTAATGCCGGTGTGGGCATGCACGCCCACCAGCTGACCGCGTCCGCTGACACGGTGCGCGCCCTGGTGGATCAGCAGCTTCCCGAGTGGCGCGACCGCCCCTATCAGCACCATTGCTTCGCCGGGGGCGGCCAACGCGCTCCTTCGCATCGGGACCAGTTCGTAGCCCGGTTCCCGCTGGTTACGAGGGACGCCGTGGTGACGCGGCAGGGGTTTGGGGTCGAGGCCCCGGCACTGGGTCGAAGGCGGCGTGCCACGCCCGAGCCCGTAGCGCTGGGCGAACCCGGGGTGGCCACCGGCTGCCGTGGTCGGTGCAGACCTGACTGCCCGGGAACGTGGCCACGGGTCAAGCCCCCGGCGACTCGGTGGCGTTTGCGCACGGCCTGGCTGAGTTCATCCACGTCCGAGGCGGCGGCCACGTCAGATCACTTCGACGCGACACTTGATGCCAGGCGCCTGCGCCAGGCGTACGTCCGTGGTGAGGAGCGCCGTCGCTCCGAGCATCTCTGCCAGCGCCACGTAGGTCGAGTCGTAGGAACTCAGGTTGTGGCGGAGCGTCCACATCCTCGGTCGCAACCAGTCCGCCGGGTATCGCCCGAGGATCAGACGCGTGAAGCCATCCGAGGCCAGGGTGCCTTGCTCTTCGGTCAGAGCACCCCGGAGAACGAGCAACCGGAGGGCGTTGGTGACCTCGCTGTCGATGAGATGAGGGGCGACCAGCTCCTCGTCTCCGAGACGGTGGGGATCCAGGCCGCTGGCGACCAGTTCCACGATGACGCCGGCATCCACGACCCTCAATCGCCACGGCCCTCGTGGATGGCGGCCAGGATCGTGCTCCGGTCGAGGCGCGCGTGGACCTTGGCTTGGGTCTCGCGGATCACCCCGGCGTTGCTGTGCACCACCTGGGCCCGGGTGGCCAGGTGCTCCAGTTCGCGCAGCATGTACTTGGTCAGCGACAGACCCCGTGCTTGGGCAGCGCTGGCCAGCGCCTCGTGGACCTCGTCAGGCACATCGCGGATCTGGATCACCTTGGCCATCGCCTCCCAGGGTACCAGGAATGCATGCAGGCTGCACCCATGACGGTCCAGCTCGGCCATCCCTGCGGTGCCGGCGAGCGGCCGCAGGAAGCGTCGCTGAGCGGCTGGGGCCGTCTCAGACCCGCGCCCCACCCGCGGGTCCTGTGGCCAGAGCAGGGTCGGGGTGGGGGTGGCGGCGGGATCGTGCTTCGCGTCCCCGGTCAGCTGCGCCGTCAGCCGTGGCGGATCGCGGTAGCGAGAGGGGGGGGGATGGGGTCAGGCTCCGACATCAAGTTAACTTGATGTCAGGGCCCCTGTGGGGTGGTACCGTGGCCCCGTGACCGAGCGCTGGCTGTCGATCGGCGAGCTGGCGGCGCGCAGCGGGGTCGCCCCCTCGGCCCTGCGCTTCTACGAGTCGCGGGGCCTGGTCCAGGCGCAGCGCTCGCCAGCCGGCCAGCGCCGCTACCCGGCCGCCACCCTGCGCCGGATCGCCTTCATCCGCACCGCCCAGCGGGTGGGCCTCACCCTGCGGGAGGTCGAGGAGGCGCTGGCCGGCCTGCCGGACGGGCGCACCCCGACCCGGGCCGACTGGACACGCCTCTCCCGCCGCTGGCGCCAGCGGCTGGAGGAGCGGATCATCCTCTTGGAGCGGCTGCGGGACGACCTCGACGGCTGCATCGGCTGCGGCTGCCTCTCGCTGCGCCGCTGCCGGGTCTGGAACCCGGGCGACGCCGCCGCGGCCCGCGGGCCCGGTGCCCGCTACCTGCTGGAGGGGTCGCCCGCTACCCGGGTGCCACCGGGCTGACGAAGAGCCGGCCCTGGCAGGCCTGGATCCGGGCGGCGATGCGCAGCGGGTGGTAGGCGTTGGGAGGGGTGAGCTCGAGGCGGCTGGCGATGGGGCAGCTGGTGGTCCCGCTGGGGGAGAGCTGCGAGAAGCCGAGCTCGAACTGGGCGCTCTGCCCGGGCCGCAGGGTGACCGTGGCCGGCGCCTGACGGGGCATGATCGGGTTGGGCCCGCGGACGACGGTGGTGGGCAGGGGCGCCCCGTCGGCGGCCAGGAGCCGGGCCCCGGGGTAGCCGTAGAGGGTGCAGGCGGTGGTGGCGGCGTTGCGCAGCCGGTAGTAGAGGACCACGTTGCCGCCCCCCCCGTTGGAGCCGGCGGCGCTGAGCCGCAGCTGGGCGCTGCGGCAGCGGGTCACGCCGGCGGGGGCCCCCGGCGGCGCGGGCGCGGTGGGCGCGGTGGTGACCGGGCCCACGAAGAGCCGGCCCTGGCAGGCCTGGATCCGGGCGGCGACGCTGAGCGGGTGGTAGGCGTTGGGGGGGGTGAGCTCGAGGCGGCTGGCGATGGGGCAGCTGGTGGTCCCGGTGGGGGAGATCTGCGAGAAGCCGAGCACGAACTGGGCGCTCTGCCCGGGCCGCAGGGTGACCGTGGCCGGCGCCTGACGGGGCATGATCGGGTTGGGCCCGCGGACGACGGTGGTGGGCATGGGCGCCCCGTCGGCGGCCAGGAGCCGGGCCCCGGGGTAGCCGTAGAGGGTGCAGGGGACGGTCCCGGCGTTGCGCAGCCAGTAGTTTTGGACCACGTTGCCGCCCCCGCCGTTGGAGCCGGCGGCGCTGAGGCGCAGCTGGGCGCTGTGGCAGCGGCCCGTGGTCCCGTTCACGGGGGTGGAGGCCGCCGGACGGGGCGCCCGGTGGAGCCGCTGCGGATGCGTCGCGGCCGACACCAGGTACAGCGTCCCCCCGACCACGAGCAGCGTGGCCAGGCCGCTGACCAGGGCCGGGAGCGGCCCGAGGCGACGGGGGCGCCGCCCGCCACCCTGGGCCAGGAGGGCCGCCCGCAGGTGCCCCGGCGCCTCCGTCTGGTTCAGGCTGGTCAGTGCCTCCCGGAGGCGGGCCTCAGGATCCGTCGGCATCACAGAGCTCCTCGCGCAGGGTGGTCAGGGCCCGGGCCAGGTGGCTCCGGGCCGACCCCGGCCGCACCCCGAGGAGCGCGGCGCTCTCGTCGAGGGTGTAGCCGAGGAGGTAGTGCAGGGCGATCACCGCCCGTTGGCGGTGCGAGAGCCGCCGGTAGGCCCGGGTGAAGTCCAGGGTCCACGCGGGGGGCAGCCCGTCGTCGGCCGCCGGGCGCAGCCAGCGGTCGGTGGCCTGGCGCAGCCGTGCCGCCCGCCGGAGGTCGATCGAGCGGTGGATGCAGATTCGGGTCAGCCAGGCCCGGCGACTCTCGCCGGCCCGCAACGTCCCCCATGACCGCCAGGCCCGCTCGAAGGTGTCCTGGACGGCGTCCGCGGCCAGGTCCGGCCGGGTGAGGATGGCCAGGGCGGCGCGATAGAGGTGCGCGTCCTCGGCCCGGACCCACTGCTCGAAGTCGGCCCGGCGGTCGGCGTCGGTGTCACGGCGGTCGATGCTGGCCATGGTGTCCACGTCGCCCTATCAGACGGCCGGGCACGCCGGCTGGTTGACACGCCCCTGGCCCATTCTGGCCGCCCCGGGGGTGGCGGCCGGCGGCCGCGGGGCCGCAGACTGCGGCCGTGCGCCCCATGGTGATCTCGCTGGCGACGGCGCGGCGGCTGGCGATCGCCGGCCAGCAGCTGGCGGGCCACGACGGGTCGGCGTCCCCGCCCGACGCCGACGCCGTGCTGGCCCTGGTCCACCGCCTCGGCTGCCTCCAGCTGGACCCCATCCAGGCGGTGGCCCGCAGCCCCCTGCTGGTGCTCTGGAGCCGTCTCGGCAGCTACCGCCCGGAGCTGCTGGACAGCCTGCTCTGGGAGCGGCGCGCCCTCTTCGAGTACTGGGCCCACGCCGCCTCGATCGTCTGCACCGAGGACTATCCCCTCCACCGCCTGCGGATGCGCACCTATCCCGCCCCCGAGACCCTGGAGGGGCGCCGGGTGCGGCAGTGGCTGGCGGACAACGCCGGCCTGCGCCGCCGGACCCTGCTGGCTCTCCGGCGCCGCGGCCCCCTGCCCGCTCGCGAGCTGGGGGGCCCCGCCGCCGTGGCCTGGTCGTCGCCGGGCTGGACCGACGGGCGCACCGTCGACCGCCTGCTCTTCTTCCTCTGGCGCCAGGGGCGGGTCCTGGTCGCGGGGCGGCAGGGCGGCCACCGGCTCTGGGACCTGGCCGAGCGCTGGCTCCCGCCCACCACGCCCCGGGGGCGCCTCTCGACCCCGAACGCGGTCCGCTGCGCCGCGGAGCGTTCGCTGCGCGCCCTCGGCGTGGCCCGCCCCGGACACATTCGCGGCCACTTCACCAGCGGCCACTACCCCGGCCTCCCCGCGGTGCTGCGCCAGCTCCAGGCGCGCGGCCGCATCGTCCCGGTGGAGGTCGCCGGCCCCACCGGCGCCCTCCCGGGGCCGTGGTACGTGCATGCCGACGACCTCCCCCGCCTGGAGCGGCTCGCCGACCAGCCGGCCCCCCCGCGGACGACCCTGCTCTCGCCGTTCGACAACCTGATCCGGGATCGCCCCCGCACCCGCCTGCTCTTCGACTTCGACTTCCGGATGGAGATCTACGTCCCGGCCGCCCAGCGCCGGCACGGATACTACGTGATGCCGATCCTGCATGGGGACCGCCTGGTGGGCCGGCTCGACCCCGTCCTCGACCGCCGGCAGCAGCGGCTGCGGCTCCGGGCCGTCCACCTGGAGGGCGACCCAGCGGCGGCCGCGGCTCTGGCCGGGCCGGTGGTCGGGGCCATCCAGGAGCTGGCGCGGTTCCTCGGGGCCCGGACGATCGCCGCCGGACCGGAGGTGCCGGCCGCCTGGCGGCGCGGCCTGGCCTAGCGACCCGGGGTCGTGGACCCCGCGGTGGCCTGCCACAATCTCGATCATGGAGCTCCCCACCACCGACGCCGACCCTCTGGCCGGGCGGCGGGTGCTGCTCCACGTCTCGGGGGGCATCGCGGCCGTCAAGGTGCCGGAGCTCATCACCCGGCTGCGCCGGGCGGGGGCCCTGGTCCGGGTGACCATGAGCCCGGGGGCTCAGGCCTTCCTGCGCCCGGTCACCCTGCAGGCGCTCTCGGGAGCCCCGGTGGCGACCCGCCTCCTCGACCCCGGCGGCGAGCCGCCCGAGCTCGCCGCCCACGGCATGTCCCACCTGACCCTGGGTGCGTGGGCCGAGGTCCAGCTGGTGGTGCCGGCCACCGCCAGCATGCTGGCCCGGCTCGCCACCGGCCTGGCCGACGAGATCGTCAGCGGCACCGCCCTGGCCTGCCCGGCCCCCCTGATCGTGGCCCCCGCCATGGAGGGGGCGATGTGGCGCCACCCCGCGACCGTGGACAATGTCGCGAGCCTGCGCGCCCGGGGCGCGCAGGTGGTGGGCCCGGTCCGGGGACGGTTGGCCTCGGGGCGGGAGGACAGCGGCCGCCTGGCGCCGCTGGAGGAGATCCTGGCCGCGGTCCGGCGGGCGCTGGGCCCTGGGGGGCCGGCCCCGGCGCCCGACGGGGACCTGGCCGGCTGGGTGGTGGTGGTGACCGCCGGCGGGACCCGGGAGCCGATCGACCCGGTCCGCTACCTGGGCAACCGGAGCAGCGGCAAGATGGGCTGGGCCCTGGCGGCGGAGTGCCTGCGCCGCCAGGCCCAGGTGGTCCTGGTGACGGCGGCGCCGCCCCCCCCGCCCCGGGCCGGGCTGCGGGTGCTCCAGGTGGAGACGGCCGCCGAGATGCTGGCCGCGGTGCGCAGCGTGCTGGGGGGGGCGCGCTGCGTCCTGATGGCGGCGGCGGTCGCCGACTACCGGGTCGCCGCCCCCAGCCCCCACAAGCGCAAGCGGGAGGCGGAGCCGGCGCCCGTCCTCACCCTGGTCCCCACGGTGGACGTCCTGGCGGCGGTGGTGGCGGAGCGGCCACCGGGCTGCCTGGTGGTCGGCTTCGCGGCCGAGACCGAGGCGGTCCTGGAGCACGCGCGCCGCAAGCTGGCCCGCAAGGGCGTCGACCTCCTGGTGGCCAACCAGGTCAGTGGCGAGGGCTCGGCGATGGGCGGCGACCAGGCCGCGGTCACGCTCCTGTCGCCGGACGGCACGGAGCGGCCCCTCGACCGGCGGCCCAAGGCGGCGGTCGCCCGGGCCATCGTCGACGCGGTCGTGGCCGCCGGCCCGGCCGGCCCGGCGGCGGGGTCCCGCGCCCGCGAATGACCGCCCCCGGGCCGCGGGTCGCCACCGTCCTGCCCGAGACCCCGACCGGTCCCCAGCACACCGGATTCGACTACGAGGTGCCCCTGCCGCTGCGGGCGACGCTGCGGCCGGGGCACCGGGTGGTGGTCCCCCTGGGCCGCCGCCGCCTGCTGGGGTACGTGATCGCCTTCCCGGATCGGCCCCAGCCCGGTCCCCTGCGGCCGATCGAGGCCGTCTACGACGAGGAGCCGGTCCTGGTGCCCCACCTGCTGGCGGCCGCCCCCGCGCTGGCCGAGGCCCTGGCCTGCTCCCTGCTGGACGTGGTGCGGGCCATGCTCCCCCCCGGCGTGCGCGCCACCCGGCCCGTGGCCCGACGGCGCGACCCCACCGGTGCCCGCCGCCCCACCCTGGGCATGCCCCCCGCCGGTGGGGGCGGGGCCGGGGCGGCCCCTCCCGGCGGGGCGCTGCCGGCCCCGCCGCTGGAGCCGGCCCAGGCTGAGGCGGTGGCGGCCATCGCCGCGGCGATCCACGCCGGCAGCGGCGGCGCCTTCCTGCTGCACGGGGTGACCGGCTCCGGCAAGACCGAGGTCTACCTGGCCGCCATCGACCTGGTCCGGGCCCGGGGCCAGCAGGCCCTGGTCCTGGTCCCCGAGATCTCCCTCACCCCGCAGACGGTGCGCCGCTTCGCCGCCCGCCTGCCGGGCGCGATCGCGGTCCTGCACTCGGCCCTCACCGAGGCCGAGCGGGCCGGCGAGTGGCGGCGCATCCGTGGTGGCGGGGTCCAGGTGGTGATCGGCTCGCGCAGCGCGGTCTTCGCCCCCCTGCCGGCCCTGGGGCTGGTGGTGGTCGACGAGGAGGACTCCACCGCCTACAAGCAGGACCGGGTGCCCCGCTACCACGCCGTCGACGTCGCCCGCCGCATCGCCGGCGCCCTGCGGATCCCGGTGGTGCTGGGCAGCGCCACGCCCCGCCTGGAGACCTTCTACGAGGCCCACCGCGGCGGCCTGCGGCTGCTCACCCTGGCCCGGCGCTACCGCGGCCGCCCGATGCCCCCGATCGAGGTGGTGGACCTCCGAGAGGAACTGGCCCAGGGCAACCGCTCCCCCTTCTCGCGCACCCTGGAGGCGGCGGTCGGCGAGACCCTGGACCGTGGCGGCCAGGGCATCCTCTTCCTCAACCGGCGGGGCACCTTCACGGTCGTCCTCTGCCGGCAGTGCGGGGAGGCCGTCGGCTGCCCCCAGTGCAGCGTGTCGCTGGTCTACCACGCCGGCGCCCGGGAGTGCGTGTGCCACTACTGCGGCCACCGCCTGGCCCTGCCCGACCGCTGTCCAGCCTGCGGCGGGCGGGCGATCAAGGCCCTGGGCATGGGGACGGAGCGGCTGGAGGCCGAGGTCCGGGAGCGCTGGCCGCGGGCCCGGCTGCTGCGCATGGACCGGGACACCGTGGCCCACCGCGACGCCCACTTCGCCCTCTACGAGCGCTTCCGGGCCCGCGAGGCCGACCTCATGATCGGGACCCAGATGGTGGCCAAGGGCTGGGACCTGCCCGGGGTCCAGGTGGTGGGGATCGTCAACGCCGACACCGCCCTCCACTTCCCCGACTACCGGGCGGCGGCCGGCACCTTCTCCCTGCTGACCCAGGTCGCCGGCCGGGCCGGCCGGGGCGACGAGCCGGCCCGGGTCATCCTCCAGACCTACAGCCCAGAGCACCCGGCGGTGCGCTACGCCACCGACCACGACTACGTGGGCTTCGCCCGCGCCGAGCTCCGGACCCGCCGGGCCCTGCGCTTCCCCCCCTACGTGCGACTGTGCGTCCTCACCCACAGCGACGCCGACCCCGACGCCGGGCGGGCCGCCGCCGCCGCCACCGCCGAGCGCCTGCGACCGCTGCTGGTGGGGGAGGGGATCGAGGTCCTGGGCCCCAGCCCGGCCTTCCTGCACCGACTCCGGGGCCTGCACCGCTGGGAGCTGACCCTGCGCGGCGCCGACCTCCGGCCGGCACGCCCGCACCTGCCCGGCGGGCGGGGCTGGAGCGTCGACCTCGACCCCGGCTGGTGACGGGGCCCGGCCGGGCCGGGCGACGGGCACCGGATAATGGCCGACGCTCCTGCCCCCGAGATTTCCGAGGTGCCCGCCCGCCGTGCCCGCCACCGGCCTGCCCCCTGACCCGCCCGACCTGCTGGGAGGCGCCCTGGAGCGCCCGGTGGCGGAGTCCGGCTCACGCCCCGGGGACCGCTACGTGCGCATCGAGCGGGCCGACGACGGCGCCTTCCGCCTCATGGGCAAGGGGCTGGTGGAGGCCACCGAGCGGGCGGGCCTCCCCGGCGGGCCGCGGGGCCTGGCCGGCCGCGTCAACCGCTTCCTGTTCGGCCGCCCGCTCAGCATCCGCTCCGTCGACAGCGAGCGGCTCTCGATCCGGCGGGCCTTGCCCATCCTCTCGTCCGACGCCCTCTCGTCGATGGCCTACGGCCCCGAGGCCGGGCTGGTGGTGCTGGCGGTGGCCGGGGCCGGGGCCCTGGCCATCAACCTCCCCATCGGGATCGCCATCGCCGTCCTGGTGGCGCTGGTGGTCACCTCCTACCGGCAGGTGATCTTCGGGCACCCCCAAGGAGGCGGGTCCTACGCGGTGGCCCGCGCCAACCTGGGCGTCATCCCCGGCCTCATCGCCGCCGCCGCCCTGGTGGTGGACTACATCCTGACGGTGGCGGTGAGTGTCTCCTCCGGGGTCGACGCCCTGATATCGGCCTTCGGGTCCCTGGCCGCGCTGAAGCTCGTGCTGGGGCTGGTCTTCATCGCCCTCCTCGCCGTCGGCAACCTGCGCGGGGTCCGGGAGGCCGGGGCCATCTTCGCCGCCCCGACCTACCTGTTCGTCGGCAGCTTCCTGACCCTCATCGGGGTCGGCCTGGTCCGCGGGCTCCTCTTCGGCGCCACCCGCCGGCCCTTCGCCCACTTCCCCCCGATCCCGCACCCCGCCGCCGCCGTCGCGCCCTTCCTGATCCTCACCGCCTTCGCCACCGGGTGCTCGTCGATGACCGGCATCGAGGCGGTCTCCAACGGCGTGCCCAGCTTCCGCCCCCCGGCGGCCCGCAACGCCGCCCGGACCCTGGTGGTCCTGGGGATCGTGCTGATCACGCTGCTCCTGGGGGTGGACCTGCTGGACCTGGTCTACAGCGTCGTGCCCCAGCCCAACAGCAACCCGACCGTGGTGGCCCAGATCGCGACCCAGGTCTTCACCGGCCCGGGCCGCTGGTTCTTCTACGTGATCCAGTTCTCCACCACCCTGGTCCTGATCCTGGCCGCCAACACCAGCTTCAACGGCCTGCCCCGCCTGGGCGCGGTGCTGGCCCGCGACGACCACCTCCCGCACCGCTTCGCCCACCTCGGCGGGCGGCTGGTCTACAGCACCGCCATCGGCCTGCTGGCGGCCGCCGCCGCGGTCCTCCTGATCGCCTTCAACGGCAACACCAACGACCTCATCAACCTCTACGCCCTTGGGGTCTTCACCGCCTTCACCCTGGCCCAGGGGGCGATGGTGCGTCACTGGTGGGTGGAGCGCGGGGCCCACTGGCGCCGCAACGTCGCCATCAACGGCACCGGCGCCGCCGCCACCCTGGTGGTGGACCTGGTCATCATCGTCACCAAGACCCCGCGCGGCGCCTGGGTGGTGCTGATCATCGTCCCCCTCCTGGTGGCGCTCTTCGCCGCCATCGGGCGCCACTACCGGTGGGTGCGGCACCAGGTCAGCGGTCGCGGCCCGGACCAGCCGTCGGGCCCGGGGCCGGTGGTGGTGCCGTACCGCCGCGGCCAGGAGCAGGACCCGTCCGTGCGCCGAGCCCTGGCGTACGCCCGGGCCATCGGCGGCGAGGTGGTCCCGGTGCCGATGGGCGGCCGGGGGGACCAGCTGCGCTCGGTCTCGGGGCTGCTGGCCATCGTCGACCGCCTGCGCGCCGACGGTGGCCCCACGGTCACCGTGGTGCTGCCGGAGCGGGTGGCCCAGCGGGGTTGGGCCGACCTCATCCGCCGCCCCTGGCTCCTGCGCATGAAGCTGGCGCTCCTCCGGCGCCCCGGGCTGGTGGCGGCCAGCCTGCCCGCCGGGGGCGCGGCGGAGGGCCTCCGGCCGGAGGAGCTGGCGGCCGGGCGGCCCGCCGGCCAGGTCCACGTGGCCCTGGTGCCGGTGGCCGGGCCCGGGCTGCTGGCCGAGCGGGCGCTCCTCTACGCCAGCCGCATCGCCACCGAGGTCATCCCGGTGCACGTCGCCTCCTCGGAGGGCGAGGAGGACGCACGGGCCCTGGAGCTGGCCGTGGCCGCGTTCCGCCGCAGCTGGGACCCCTGGGTGGCCCAGCGCTCCGTCCGGCCCGGTTCGCGGGTCGCCCCGGCGATGGTCATCGCCTCGCCATTCCGGGTGGTGGTGGACCCGCTCCTGGCCTACATCTCCGCCTGGCGTGTCAGCAACCCCGGGCCGCTGTGCACGGTGGTCATGCCGGAGCTGGTGGTGCGCCACTGGTGGCGTCAGGTGCTCCACAACCACCGGGCCTTCTGGATCAAGCAGGCGCTGCTGAGCCGCTCCGACATCGCCGTCGCCGATGTCACCTGCCATCTCGGCCCCGCGGGCTGACCGCCACCGGGGCCGGGCGATGCGCCTGCTGGTGGCCGGCTCGAGCGCCTTCGCGGTGCCCACCCTGGACGCCGTGGTCGCGGCCGGGCACCAGGTCCTGGGGGTGCTCACCGCCCCCGACCGGCCCGGAGCCCGGGGCCGGCCGGCGCCACGTCCGGTGGGGGACCGGGCGCGATCGCTCCATCTCCCGCTCTGGCAGCCGGAGACCCTGCGCGACCCCACCGTGATGGCGGCGCTGGTCGGGTCCGGTGCGGAGGCCCTGGTCGTGGCCAGCTACGGGCGGCTGATCCCGGTGGTGCTGCTGCGGGCCCTGCCCCACGGGGGGATCAACGTCCACCCCTCGCTCCTGCCGCGGCACCGGGGGGCGGCGCCGGTCGCCGCCGCCATCCTCGCCGACGACCCTGAGACCGGCGTCTCCATCATGCAGATGGCGGAGGGCCTGGACACCGGGCCGGTCCACGCCGCCACCGTCCTGCCGATCCCACCCGACGCCACCCGCCCCACCCTGACCGCCGTCCTGGCGCAGGCCGGGGCCGACCTGCTGGTGGAGGTGCTGGCGCGGGTGGCGGCGGGGACGGCCAGTCCAGAGCCCCAGGACGCGGGGCGGGCGACCTACACCCCGCGCCTGGACCGGCGGACCGGAGAGCTGGACTGGTCCCTGCCGGCCGCGGTGATCGACCGGCACGTCCGGGCCCTGCAGCCGTGGCCGGGGACGACGCTGCCCCTAGGGGGCCAGCGGGTGAAGGTGGTGGCCGGCGACCCTCTGCCCCACGGGCCCGCGTTGGACACGCCGCCCGGGCACGTGCGTACCATCGAAGGGAGCGCCGCCATCGTCCAGACCGGGGAGGGGTGGTATCGCTGCCGAAGGGTCCAGCCCCCGAGCCGCCCGGTGATGGACGCCGCCGCCTACCTGCGGGGGCGTCGGGGTCCGGCCCTCAGCCCATCCGAACAGGACGCCGCCCCATGACCACCGCCGCCAAGGACCCCGTCCTCGCCCGCAACCGCCGGGCGCGGTTCGAGTACTTCATCCTGGAGGCCCTGGAGGCCGGACTGGAGCTGGTCGGCACCGAGGTCCGCTCTCTGCGCGAGGGCCACAGCCAGCTCACCGACGCCTACGTGCGCATCGAGCGGGGCGAGGCCTGGCTGCTGGGGGTCCACATCCAGCCCTACAGCCACGGCAACCGCCACAACCACGACCCGGCCCGGCCCCGACGCCTCCTCCTCCATCGCCGGGAGATCGACCACCTCGCCGGGGCGGTGCGCCAGCCCGGCGTGACCCTGGTCCCCCTGGACCTGCACCTGCGGCGCAATCGCGTCAAGTGCGAGATCGGGGTGGCCAAGGGCAAGCGCCAGGTGGACAAGCGCCAGGCGATCGCCGCGGCCGAGGCCCGTCGCGACATGCAGCGGGCGCTGCGCCGCCACGTCGTCGGGGGGAGCGTCGGGCGGTAGCGGGCGCCGGGCGCGGTGGCGGTCGGGCCCGGCGCGCCCGACCGGTAGACTGACGGCTGTGTGGCGTCTTCGACGCCCGCGGCACGCCCGGGCCCGTCTCGGCGTCGGGGTCCTGGTCGCGCTGGGCGGCACGGCCGGAGCTTCGGCGGCCCTGCTGCCGCTGCGCGGTCACCTCAGCCCGGCCACCGCTGGCCTGGTCCTGGTCGTGCCGGTGGTGGCGGCGGCGGTCGCCGGCGGGTTCGTGGCCGGGCTGGTGGCGGTGGCAGCGGGCTTCCTGGCCTACGACTTCCTCTTCATCCGCCCCTTCGGCACCCTGGCCGTGGGGGCCGCCCAGGACTGGGTGGTCCTTGGGGTGTACGCCGTGGTGGTGCTGCTGGTGGCGCGCACGGTCGCGGGGCTGGACCGGGCCCGGGACCAGGCGGCGCACCGGGAGGAGACCACTCGGCGCCTCTTCGAGTTCTCGGAGCTCCTGCTCTTGGACCGGACCCCGCCCGAGCTGCTGCAGCTGGCGGTGGACGATCTCCACCGCGAGCTCCGTCTCCACAGCGTGGCGGCCTTCCTGCCGGGCCCCGCCGGGATGGAGCTGGCCGCCGCGGCCGGGGCCCCGCTGCCGGCCGGGGTGGTGGCGCAGCTCATCGACCGCCCGGGGACGCCGCGCGACCCGGTGCCGGTCGCTTCCGGGCAGGACTGGCGGGCGGTGCCGCTGTCGACCCTGCACGGGCCGGTGGGGCTGCTGGTGGTGGTGGAGGGCCCGGGTCAGCGCCACGACGACCGCCTGCTCACCACCCTGGCCAATCAGGCGTCGCTGGCGGTCGAGCGGGCGCGGCTGCGGGACCAGGCCACGCGGGCCGAGGTGCTGGAGCAGATCGACCGGGGGCGCTCGGCGCTGCTGCGCACCGTCTCCCACGACCTGCGGACCCCTCTGGCCACCATCAAGGCCGCCGCCTCCGACCTGGGCCAGGCCGGGCTCGTGATCGCGGACGACGACCGGGCCGAGCTCCTTGGGACCATCGCCAGCGAGACCGACCGCCTGACCCGTCTGGTCACCAACCTGCTGGACATGGCCCGGATCGAGTCCGGGGCCCTCCGGCCGGCCCGGCAACCGACCGACCTGGGCGAGATCGTGGACGAGGTGCTGTGGCACCCCTGGCCCGACCTGGCTCCGGGTCGGCTGACCGCGGCCCTCGACCCCGACCTGCCGCTCCTGGACGTGGACCCGGTCCTGGTCGGCCAGATCCTGGTCAACCTCATCGACAACGCCCTGCGCCATGCGCCCCCGGACCGGCCGATCGAGATCGCGGCCCGGGCCCGGCCACCGTGGGTCGAGCTGCGGGTCATCGACCACGGTCCTGGGATTCCCGCCGCCCAGTGGTCTCAGGTCTTCCAGCCGTTCTGGAGGGCCCAGGCGCCGGCGGTCACCGTCGGGCACGGCACCGGCCTCGGCTTGGCCATCTGCCGGGCCTTCATCGACGCGCACGGAGGGCGGATCGCGGTGGAGGAGACTCCCGGTGGCGGGGCCACGATGGTGCTGCACCTGCCGGTGACCGCGCCCCTGCCGGCGGTGCCGTAGTGGCACGCCTGGTGCTCATCGACGACGAGCCGGCGATCGGGCGTGCGCTGGGCATCGGCCTGCGCGCCCGTGGCCACGAGGTGCGCACGGCCGCCACCGGCGAGCAGGGGCTGGCCGAGGTGGCGCTGGCGGAGCCGGACGTGGTGATCCTGGACTTGGGCCTGCCGGACATGGACGGGATCGAGGTCTGCCGGCGGATCCGCGAGTGGAGCCCGGTGCCGATCGTCGTCCTCTCCGCCCATGGCGCCGAGGACCGCAAGGTGGCGGCGCTCGACGCGGGGGCCGACGACTTCGTCACCAAGCCGTTCGGGATGCCGGAGCTGGAGGCCCGGCTGCGGGTGGCGGCACGCCACAGCCAAGCGCTGCGCCTGGGGCCCGCGCACGAGCCGGTGCTGGAGGTGGGGCCGCTGCGGGTGGACCTGACCCAGCGAACGGTGACGGTGGAGGGCGCGGCCGTGGACTTGACCCCGCGCGAGTTTGAGATGCTGGCCTACCTGGCCCAGAACGTGGGGCGGGTCCTGACCCACCGCATGCTGCTGCAGCACGTCTGGGGTCCCCAGTACGGGGACGAGACCCACTACCTGCGGGTCTACGCCAACCGGCTGCGCCGCAAGCTGGGCCCGGCCGCCGCCGCCCGGCTGCGGACCCGGGCCGGGATCGGCTACCAGCTGGTCCCCGAGGCCTGAGGCGGGGCCCGGGGCCGGCCGGCCCCTCCCGGGCCCCGCCGCTACCCTAGCCCGTGTGGAAACCGTCAGAGGTCTGGGCCGCTGGGCGGCCGCGGGCGTCGCCGCCGGTGGCGCCCGGCCGTGACCCCGGGCCCGGGCCCCGCCGAGGCTCCCGGGGCCGACGTCGAGCCCACCGGCCGCTTCCGCGTCTACCTGGGCGCGGCCCCCGGGGTGGGGAAGACGGTGGCCATGCTGGAGGAGGGGCAGCGCAGGCGGGCTCGGGGCGCGGACGTGGTGGCGGGCTTCGTCGAGACCCACGGCCGTCCTTTCACCGCGACCCACCTGCAGGGCCTGGAGGTGGTCCCCCGGCGGATGGCGTCGTACAAGGGACGGGTCTACCCGGAGATGGACCTGGCCGCGGTCCTGGCGCGACGGCCGACCCTGGCTCTGGTCGACGAGCTGGCCCACACCAACGTGCCGGGGAGCGGGGCCCACTCCAAGCGCTGGGAGGACGTGATCGAGCTCCTCGACGCCGGCATCAGCGTCATCACCACGGTCAACATCCAGCACCTGGAGAGCCTGGCCGACACGGTTGAGCGCATCACCCGGGTGCCGGTCCGGGAGCGGGTGCCGGACTGGGTGGTGCGCCGGGCCAACCAGATCGAGCTGGTTGACTCCTCACCGGAGCAGCTGCGCCGGCGCATGGCCCACGGCAACATCTATCCCCTGGAGAAGGTCGGAACCGCCCTGACCCACTTTTTCCGCCAGGAGAACCTGGTGGCGCTGCGGGAGCTGGCGCTGCGCTTCGTCGCCGACAAGATCGACGAGACGGTGCAGACCCACTTCGACCAGCACGGCCTGCCGGAGATCTGGGAGACGGCCGAGCGGATCCTGGTGGGGCTGGCCGACCCTCGCCAGGGCGACGCGCTCCTGCGGCGGGCGGCGCGGATCGCGGCCCGGGTCAAGGGTGAGTTGCTGGTCCTGTGCTTGGGCGGGGACGACGGCATCGTCGACCGTCGCGCCGACGCGGCCCTGGCCCGGGCCCGGCAGCTGACACAAGACCTGGGTGGGCGATGGGTCGAGGTCCAGGGGACGGATCCGGCCGCGGACCTGGTGGGCTTCGCCCGCACCCACCAGATCACCCAGATCGTGGTGGGCGCGACCCTGCCCGCGCGCTGGGCCGCCCTGCCGGGCCGGCGGACGCTGGTGGAGCGCGTCCTGCGCGAGGCCGCCCTCGCCGGCATCGACGTCCACATCATCGCCCCCCGGATGGATCCGTACGGGGGCGGTGGGCCTGCGGGCTAGCCGCACCTCATGGCCCGGCGCGGCTCAGACGCGTTCGGGATAGAGGACGGCGTACACGAGGTAGCCCAGCAGCCCCACGCTCACGACAAGGCCGATGGTCTCGATGATGCTCACCGTTCACCCTCCTGCCGCGCGCTCCCCGGGCTCACAGCCGAGCGCAGGCGCGGGCGTAGGCCTCGAACAGCCAGAAGGCTGCGATGACGCCGACGATGCCGAGCAGGTATTCCACGATCCGTCCCTCAGCCCGACGCTGGCCGGGCCAACCGTTGCAGGGCCACGTTCAGCTCCAGGACATTGACGTAACTGGCCCCGAAGATCCCAAGGAAGCGGCCCCGGACATGACTCAGGACCAGGTGGCGGACCAGGGCCACCGGCAGTCCGTTGGCCCTGGCCACCCGCGGGACCTGCAGGAGCGCGCCGGCCACCGGGATGTCGGGGTCGATCCCGCTGGCCGAGCTCTCCACCATGGCCGGCGGGACCTGGCCCGGACGCACCCCGGGGTTTTCCTGCAGGAACTGGTGGAGATGCGCCCGGACGTGCTGGAGCAGGGCCGGGTTGGTCGGCCCCAGGTTGCTGGCGGCCGAGCCGGCGGCGTTGTAGGCGGGCGTGGTCGCGCTGGGGCGCCCCTGGAAGAAGCGGGGCGCGGTGAACGCCTGGCCGATGAGCCGTGATCCCACCACCTGGCCGTGGACGCGGACCAGGCTTCCGTTGGCCTGAGCGGGCAGCAGCAGCTGGGCCACGCCGGTCATGGCGAACAGGTAGACCGGCCCCAGGACCAAGGTGGCGAGTAGGACCAGGCGCAGGGCGCTGAGCAGCACCGCCGGCCTCATCGCCGATCTCCCCCGAGCGCTGTGGTCCGCGATGGCATGGCCCAGGCCTCCTAGTGGATCACCGAGACGAGATGGAGCGCCGACACCGCCATGTCGATCACCTTGATCCCCGCGAAGGGCAGGATGATGCCGCCCATCCCATAGATCAGCAGGTTGCGGCGCAGGATGACGGCCGCCCCCGCGGGCCGGTAGTGGACGCCGCGCAGGGCCAGCGGGATCAGGGCGGGGATGATCAGCGCGTTGAAGATGATGGCCGAGAGGATGGCGGTCCCCGGTGAGGTCAGGTGCATGACGTTGAGGGCGCTCAGGCCGGGGAAGGCCACCACGAACATCGCCGGGATGATGGCGAAGTACTTGGCCACGTCGTTGGCCACGGAGAAGGTGGTGAGCGCGCCGCGCGTGATCAGGATCTGCTTGCCGACCTCGACGATCTCGATCAGCTTGGTGGGGTTGGAGTCGAGGTCGATCATGTTGCCGGCCTCGCGGGCGGCCATGGTCCCGGTGTTCATCGCCACCGCCACGTCGGCGTTGGCCAGGGCGGGGGCGTCGTTGGTGCCGTCGCCGACCATGCCCACCAGGTAGCCTTCCGCCTTCATCGCCTTGACGTACTCCATCTTGCGCTCGGGGGTGGCCTCGGCCAGGAACTCGTCGACCCCCACCTCGCTGGCGATCGCCGCCGCTGTGACCGGGTTGTCGCCGGTGATCATCACCGTCTTCACGCCGGCGCTGCGCAGGGCCTGCAAGCGGTCCTTGATGCCCTCCTTGACCACGTCCTTGAGGTGCACCGTGCCCAGGACCCTCCGGTCCTGCGCCACCAGCAGGGGCGTCCCGCCGCTGCGGGAGATGCGGTCGACGGTGGCCGCCACCTCGTCGGGGATGCTCTGGCCGGTCCAGGCCGCGACGGCGTCGACGGCTCCCTTGCGGATCTGCTGCGCCCCGAGGTCGACACCGCTCATGCGCGTCTGGGCGCTGAAGGGGACGAAGGCCGCCTCGCGCTCACCCAGCGGCTGCTCCCGCAGCCCGTGGGCGGTCTTGGCCAGGACCACGATCGATCGCCCCTCGGGGGTCTCGTCGGCCAGGGAGGCCAGCTGGGCCGCGGTAGCCAGCTGGGTCGGGTCGACACCCGGGGCGCAGATGAACTCGGTGGCCTGGCGGTTGCCGAGGGTGAGGGTGCCGGTCTTGTCCAGCATGATCACGCTGACATCGCCGGCGGCCTCCACCGCGCGCCCGGTGAGGGCCAGCACGTTCCGCTCCAGCAGGCGGTTCATGCCGGAGATGCCGATGGCCGAGAGCAGGCCGCCGATGGTGGTGGGGGCCAGCGCCACCAGCAGGGCGATCAGCACGGTCACCGAGACCGGGGCGTGGGAGTAGGCGGAGAACGGTGCCAGGGTGACGACCACCACCAGGAAAATCAGGGTCATCCCGGCCAGGAGGAGGGCCAGCGCGATCTCGTTGGGGGTCTTGCGGCGCTGCGAGGTTTCGATCAGCTCGATCATGCGGTCCAGGAAGGTTTCCCCCCGGCCGGCGGCGATGCGGATCCGCAGCCAGTCGGAGGTGACCCGCGTGCCCCCCGTGACCGCGGATCGGTCGCCTCCCGACTCCCGGATCACCGGCGCCGACTCCCCGGTGATGGCGGATTCATCCACCGACGCCACCCCCTCGATGACCTCGCCGTCGCTGGGGATGATGCCGTTGGCGTCGACGCGGACCACGTCCCCCTTGGCCAGGACGGTCGCGGGCACCTCCTCCAGACCGGTCGCCGTCTCCCGGCGGGCCACCGTCTCCACTCGGGTGCGTCGCAAGGCCGCGGCGTGCGCCTGCCCGCGGCCCTCGGCCATGGCCTCGGCGAAGTTGGCGAAGAGGACGGTGAGCCAGAGCCAGACGGAGATCTGCCCGACGAAGGAGAAGAGGGCCAGGTGACCGGTGACCAGGTAGCGCAGCGCGTCGGCGGTGGTGAAGACGCTGCCGACCTCCACGACGAACATCACCGGGTTGCGGACCATGGAGCGCGGGTCCAGCTTGCGCAGCCCGTTGACCGCGGCCGCGCTCATCAGCTCCCGCGTCCACAGCCGCTCGTCGCGGCGCGGCGGCCGCGGCGTCTGGGACGGACGGTCGCCGGGCCCGGCGGGGATCGGCACCGGCTCCGGGTGCGACGAGGCCACGGTCATCGCGCGCGCTCCTGGATCATCGGGGTCCATCCTCAGAACAGCTGACCGGACCGCATCGCGAACTGCTCCGCCAGGGGCCCCAGGGCCAGCACCGGGAAGAAGACCAGGGCGCCGACGATCAGGACCGTGCCCACCAGCAGCACCACGAAGAGCGGGCCGTGGGTGGGGAAGGTGCCGGCGCTGACCGGGATGCGCTGCTTGCCGGCCAGGACGCTGGCCATCGCCACCAGGGGGATGTACATCGGGAAGCGGCCCAGGAGCATGGCCACCCCGACGGTGGCGGCGTACCAGGGAGAGGCCGCGGCGAGCCCGCCGAAGGCGGAGCCGTTGTTGCCGACCCCGGAGGCGAAGGCATACAGGACCTCGGTCAGGCCGTGGGGTCCGGGATTGAAGATGCCCGCGAGCCCGGGACGGATCACTACCGAGAGGGCGGCCAGGATCAGGATCACGAAGCTGGGCACCACCATGGCCAGCACCGCCATCTTGACCTCGTAGGCCCCGATCTTCTTGCCGAGGTACTCGGGTGTGCGTCCGACCATCAGCCCGGCCAGGAAGATCGCCAGCACCACGTAGGCCAGCATGCCGATCATGCCGACGCCCCACGAGCCGAAGATCACCTCGCCGGTCAGCATGTTGAAGAGGGCCACCATGCCACCGATGGGGGTCAGGCTGTCGTTGGAGGCCGCCACCGAGCCCCAGGAGACCGCGGTGGTCGAGTTCTCGAAGAGGCTGGTGGTGCCGACGCCGAAGCGGGTCTCCTTGCCGACCATGTTGCCGGCGGACGCGAGGTGCACCTGGTGCATCGGCAGCATGGCGCTGCCCGCCGCCTCGAAGTGATAGAGGACCAGCGAACCGCCGATGAACATCACGGCCATGGCGGCGAAGATGGCCCAGCTCTGGCGCCGGTCCTTGATCATCTTCCCGAAGACGTAGATCAGCCCCGCCGGGATGGCGAAGCCCAGCACCAGCTGGAAGAGCAGCGAGGCTACGTTAGGGGCCTCGAAGGGATGGGCCGCATTCATGTTCATGAAGCCGCCGCCGTTGTCGCCGAGCTGCATGATCGCCGTCATGGCCGCGATCGGCCCCTGGGCGATGATCTGGTGCCCACCCTGGAGGGTGGTGACGTGGGTGTAGGCCTTGAGGTTCTGGGGGCTGCCGAGGGCCACCAGCACGATGGTGGCGACGATGGCGAACGGCACCGCCACCCACAGCAGGGAGCGCACGAAGTCGTGCCAGAAGTTGCCGAGGGTCCGGCTGTTCTGCCGGGAGAAGCCGCGTGCCACGGCCAGGAAGAGGCAGATCCCGCTCACCGGTGAGAGGAACTGCTGGACCACGAGCCAGGACTGGGAGAGGTAGCTCATGGTGGTCTCCCCGCCGTAGACCTGCCAGTTGGTGTTGGTCATGAAGCTGACCGCGGTGTTCCACGCCGTCCAGAAGGGAATGGCGGGCAGGTGGGCGGGGTTCAGCGGCAGCAGCGGCTGCAGGGTCAAGAGCCCGAAGAGGACCAGGAAGCCGACCACGTTGACCGCCAGCAGGGCGAAGACGTATGTCGTCCAGCGCATCTCAGCCTGGGGGTCTACCCCGCAGAGGCGGTACACCGCACGCTCCACTGGGATCAGCACGGGGTCGAGATAAGTCCGCTGGTTCTCGAAGACCCGGTACAGGTACGAGCCCACCGACCAGGCCAGGACTGCGACAACGGCAACGAGGATGATGGGTTGGAGCGCCCCTTGCCAGGTCACTGATGGCCCCGCGTCGCCGCCGTCTGGGGCCGGCTCACGGACCCTCCACCCGGCTGGACCGCGCTCCACTGTTCCCGGCTGGCGGGGTGGCGGGTCTCGGCGGGGTGTCCAGCGGTGACCACGCCGGCGAGTCTGGCGCGGGTGGCGTCAACGTCGTGTAGACGGGCTGGGGCTCGGCATCAACATGTCGTCAACGGCCGAGGACTCGCCCGCCGCCGGTCATGCTCGGGCAGGCTTGTCTCGCCCCGCCCCGCCCGGCTCCGCGCCGCACGCTGAGGCTCAGGGCCCGCGGCCGGCTGGCCTGCCTCGCCTCCCGGCGCCCAATGGACGGGTGCAGACCCCCTGGTCTCCGGCCACTGGCGGTCACCGGCCGGCGCTGGGAGCTGGCCTCGCCCGCGACCCTCCGGCACCGGCCCGCGGGACGGCTGCGGGAGGTCGAGGGCCCGTCCGACAGCACTTGGCACGTGGGGTTCGGCGGCGCCGTCCGGCGGGATGGGGCGGTGCCGGGTCCAGGTGCGACCTGTGCGGCGCCGCAGGCCTGTCCCCGGGGCGTCTGGGGTACACTGGAGGTGCGGTCCGGTCCCAGGGGGCGTGTGGCTTCGACGGGGTCATGGGTCGCGAGATGGCGTGTCGAGCCCCGGGCTCGTAAAACCGGGAAAGGCATTACCTGCCAACAACTCGAGCCAACCGGCTCTGGCCCTCGCCGCTTAATCTGCGGTAAGGCCAAACGCTCAGGCTTCGGCCTGACGTCGACCGGCCGAGCGCCTGCGGCGGCCGGGATCGACGCAAATGCAGCGGGCTTGACCGGCCGCGGCGTCACGGCGCTGCCGGCGACACCCACCGTGACTGGCCGTGGCGGAGCCCGTCCGGGGGCGCTGTTTCGGTGAGATCCGTACCCGGGCTACACACGTAGAGGTCTCGCGGAACGCGGCTTCGGACCCGGGTTCGATTCCCGGCGCCTCCACCAGGGTTGTTGCAAGGGGAGTTGCAAGGTTGCTCCGGGGGAGCGATTTTGGGGCTCTGGCGGGCTGCGGACGGCCGGGCGACCGTGCCGACGGGGCGCTGCCGCTCGTGGAAACGGCGTCGCAGGCCATCGCCGGGCGGCGTGCGGGGCCGCTGGGGGATCGGCAGCCGCGCGGAACTCCCCCCGTCGGGCGGGGCGGAGAGCTCAGGCGGTGGGCGGCACCAGCACGACGGGGGGATCGGCGCCCGTC
>JAKABB010000021.1 GCA_021802045.1 bacterium | reverse complement strand
TGCCTCGGCGGTGTGCGTTCCGCGGTGAGGTCAGAACCGAACCCGGCAACGGGAGAGGAACCCCGAGCAGGGGTGCCACCAGCAGTGGCCTTACTAGAGTTCACTCTGTGGCAACGGTGTAGTCCTCGGCACGGCCGAGGCCGGTCAGCGGTTCGCCGCGCAGGAAGCGACGGACGTTCTCCGCGGCCCGGCGCGCCGCCACCGCTCCGCCGCCGGCGACCATCGCCGAGTTGTGGGGCGAGCCCAGCAGGTTCGGCAGCTCGAAGAAGGGATGGTCGATCCGGAAGACCCCGTCGCGGAAGGGCTCGACCCACCAGGCGTCGATCCCTGCGCAGAACCGCGGGTGCGTCCGCAGGTGGTGGTAGAGCGCCGCCTCCTCGATGATGGCCCCCCGCGCCAGGTTCACCAGGACGGCGTCGGGCTTCATCCAACCCAGCTCGCGGGCCCCGATCAGGCCCCGGGTGGTCCGGGTCAGGGGCAGCGCCACCACCACCACGTCGGCGGCGCGCAGCACCCGTTCCAAGTCGTCCAGGGTCCCGCAGAACTGGACCGGCGCCTCGGTCCGGCCGGACGTGTTGACCCCCTGGACGGTGGCCCCCAGCGCCAGCATCAGCGTGGCCGTGGCCCGCCCGATGCCCCCGAGCCCCAGGATCCCCACCACCGCCCCCGCCAGCTGCCGGGTCCGGGCGAGCTGGGAGAACTCGCCACGGGCCAGGTCGGCGTGGCCCTGGGGCAGGCGCTTCAGGAGGGCCAGGGCCATGGCCAGGCCGTGCTCCGCCATGGGCTCGGCGTAGCCGCCGACGTTGCCCGCGACCAGGGCGCCCGGTGGCAGCAGCCCGAAGGGGATGTGATCCAGTCCGGCGGAGAGGAACTGGACCAGGCGGACCCCGGTCGCCGCCGCGCGTTCCGAGGGGTCCAGGTCCCGGGTCCAGTGCCAGCACAAGAGCACGTCCGCCTCCGCCAGCGCCGCCGCCCGGTCCGGCGGCGGCAGCTCGGCCAGGAAGCGCAGCTCGACCCCCGGGGTGTCGCCCAGCCCGGCCTCCAGGCCGCTGCGCTGGTCCTCGTCGGGGGAGAAGGTCACCAGCACTCGGGTCGGCGGGGCACCCATGCCCCCAGTCTGCCAGGCCCGGCCCGGGCTCCGGTGCGCGGGGCGCTCGCCCCGGCCGCCCGCTACTCGTCGTCCGGTTCGATCTCGTCCAGCACGGAGAGGGTCTCCAGCAGCTCGAGGTCATGGGCCGCCTGGGCCCGGGACACGGCCTCGCGCAGCCGGTCCACCCGCTCCTCCTCCCAGCCCAGACGGAGCGCGAGCTCCCCGGTGGTGGGGGGCCGCCCCTTGGTGTGCCTGAGATGGGCCTCGGCCAGCGCCAGCCGCTCGCCATCGGCCACCCAGCGAGCCTCCTCGCTCCGCGCCTCCAGCTCCCGCGCCACGGCGGCGGCGATCTGGTCGGCCACCGCCCGGCGCAGATGGGCCACCAGCCGGTCGACCCCGGCGCCGGTGGCCAGGAACTGCTCCAGGCCGGAGGCCAGCCCCAGGGCCCCCTCCTGAAACAGGTCGGCAGCCGGCAGGGGAAGATCCGTCTGCCCCGCCACCACCTCCGCCACCAGGTACAGGTGGTGGGCCACCAGCCGGGCGACCGCCGCCGCCCCGGCCTCGCCGCCGCCGGCCGCCTGCCTCAGCAGCGCCGCCGCGTCGGGCTCGCTCAGCGGCGGGTACTGGGCCGCGAGCGCTGGCCCATCGAGGATCGGGTCGGCATCGGGCTGACCCGGGGCGTCGGGAGGCGGCACGCCGGGGAGTATAGGTGCCGGGCCGGCCCCCTCGACCGGGGACCGGGTCGGCGCCCCCGTGCGACACTGCCGTTCGATGACTGCTGCCCCGTCCCCTCCCCCGCCCCAGGACATCGTGCTCGTGGGGGCGTCGGGGGATCTCGCGCGCCGGAAGCTGCTCCCTGCCCTCTACAACCTCAGCCGGGAGGGCTCCCTCCCGGCCCAGGGCCTGATCGTGGGCCTGGCCCTGGAGCCGCTGGGTGACGCCGCGTTCCGGGAGCGCGCCCGGGCCGCCGTCGCCG
Source organism: bacterium (assembly GCA_021802045.1). Lineage (GTDB taxonomy): Bacteria > Chloroflexota > Dormibacteria > Aeolococcales > Bog-877 > JAKABB01. Next base: position 31,427 of record JAKABB010000021.1, on the reverse strand, counting down.
AGTTCTCCGGGACCGGGCTGGACGAGACCGCCTGGTCCGCGTTTGCGGAGCGGCTGCGCTACCTCCCGGCCGCGGTCGGGGCCTACGAGCGGCTGGCCACCATGCTGAAGCAGCCCGAGCGCGTCTTCTACCTCTCCGTGCCCCCCTCCGCCTTCGCGCCCCTCCTGGACGACCTGCGCCGGCACGGCCTGGCGCAGCGCGCGGTGGTGGTCATCGAGAAACCCTTCGGACGCGACCTGGCCACGGCCCGCGAGCTGAACCGCACCCTGCACCGCACGGTGCCGGAGTCGCGCATCTTCCGCATCGACCACTACCTCGGCAAGGAGACCGTGCAGAACCTGCTGGTCCTGCGGTTCGGCAACACGCTCTTCCAGCGGATCTGGAACCGCGACGTGATCGACCACGTGCAGCTCACCGTCGCCGAGGAGATCGGGGTCGACGACCGCGGGCCCCTGTACGAGGAGACTGGCGCCCTGCGCGACATCGTCCAGAACCACCTCTTCCAGCTGCTGGCCCTGACCTGCATCTCCGCCCCGGCGTCGTTCGGCGGAGAGGCGCTGCGGGACGAGAAGGTCAAGGTCCTGCGCGCCATCCGCCCGGTGCACCCGGGCGACGTGGTCCTGGGGCAGTACACCGCCGGGCGCGTCGGTTCGCAGCCCATGGACGGGTACCGGGCGGTGGCGGGCGTCGCCCCCGGCTCGCGCACCGAGACCTACGTGGCGATGCGCTGCTACGTCGACACCTGGGAGTGGGCCGGGGTCCCCTTCTACCTGCGCACCGGCAAGGCGCTGGTGACCCGCCGCACCGAGATCGTGCTCTCCTTCCGCGACGTGCCCCTGCACTTCTTCCGCAACACCGACATCGGCTCCCTGGAACACAATCGCCTGACCCTGCGCATCCAGCCCGATGAGGGGATCTCCCTCTCCTTCAGCGCCAAGCGGCCCGGGCCCCGGGTCGTCGAGCAGCCGGTGCGGATGGACTTCTCCTACGGCACCTCCTTCACCAGCCAGCCGGCCGAGGCCTACGAGCGGCTGCTCCACGACGTCCTCCTCGGCGACCACACGCTCTTCATCCGCGAGGACGAGACCGAGGCCGCCTGGACGGCGCTGGAACCCCTCTGGCAGACCGACCTCGCGGTGGAGCCGTACCCGGCGGGCAGCGCGGGGCCGACGGCGGCCAGGGCCCTGTTCCCCGGGTGGCATCGCCTGGAGCACCACGGGCCCCATCCCGAGACCCCGTAGGGGACGCGGGGCCCGCGGCCGGGGGCTGGGCTTGACCCTGCCGGGGGGACCGTGCCAGAGTCCCTCGCGGGAGAGTCCACGCGGCGGCACATTTGGGGGAGGCACGGATGGCAGACGTGGTGCGAGCGGCCCTGGTCCAGAGCCGGTGGACCGGAGAGGTCGCGTCGATGATCGAGGCGAACGTCGCCCTGGCCCGCCAGGCCGCGGCCCAGGGTGCTCAGGTCCTGTGCTTCCAGGAGCTGTTCTACGGGCCCTACTTCTGCCAGGTCCAGGACCCGCAGTACTACCAGCTGGTGGAGCGGGTCCCCGACGGGCCGACGATCGAGCGCATGCGGGCCCTGGCGGCTGAGCTCCACATGGTGCTGGTCGTCCCCGTCTACGAGGAGGAGCAGCCCGGCGTCTACTACAACACCGCCGCCGTCATCGACGCCGACGGCCGCTACCTGGGCAAGTACCGCAAGCACCACATCCCGCAGGTCAAGGGGTTCTGGGAGAAGTTCTACTTCCGCCCCGGCAACCTGGGGTATCCCGTCTTCCAGACGGCGGTGGGGCCGATCGGGGTCTACATCTGCTACGACCGCCACTTCCCCGAGGGCTGGCGGGCCCTGGGCCTGGCCGGCGCCCGCATCGTCTTCAACCCCTCGGCCACCTCGCGGGGCCTGTCCGCCTACCTGTGGCAGCTGGAGCAGCCGGCGGCGGCGGTCGCCAACGAGTACTTCGTGGGCGCCATCAACCGGGTCGGGGTCGAGCCCCTGGGCGACAACGACTTCTACGGAGGCTCGTACTTCGCCGACCCCCGGGGCCGCCTGGTCGGGGAGGCCGCCTCCGACACCGACGACGCGGTGGTGGTGCGCGATCTGGACATGGCCGTGCTGGAGGAGGTCCGCCAGCTGTGGGCCTTCTACCGCGATCGCCGGCCCGACTCCTACGGCACCCTGAGCGCGCCATGAGGGGGTTCCGATGCGCCTGATGCTTCGCGGCGGCACGGTGGTCACCGACGCCCAGGCGGTGGCGGCGGAGGTGCTGGTGGAGGATGAGCGGGTGACCGGCGTGGTGGCACCGGGCTCGGCGGTGGCCGAGGCCTTCGCCAGCTCGGCCGACCGGATCGTCGAGGCCAGCGGCCGCTACGTCCTGCCCGGCGGGATCGACGTCCACACCCACATGGAGATGCCCTTCGGAGGGGCCTTCTCCGCGGATACCTTCGAGACCGGGACCCGGGCGGCGGCCTGGGGAGGCACCACCACCCTGGTGGACTTCGCGATCCAGTCCCGGGGCGAGCCGTTGCGCCAGGGGCTGGACCGCTGGTTCGCCAAGGCCGAGGGGCACTGCGCCATCGACTACGGCTTCCACATGATCGTCAGCGACGTCAACGACGACTCCCTGGTGGAGATGGACGGACTGGTCGAGGAGGGCGTGACCAGCTTCAAGCTCTTCATGGCCTACCCCGGGGTCTTCTACTCCACCGACGGCGACATCCTGCGCGCGATGCAGCGGGCGGCCGGCAACGGGGCCCTCATCCAGATGCACGCCGAGAACGGGATCGCCATCGACCAGCTGGTGGCCCAGGCCCTGGCCCGCGGGGAGATCGCTCCCCGGTTCCACGGGTCCACCCGCCCCTCGATCCTGGAGGGGGAGGCCACCCATCGCGCGATCGAGCTGGCCCGGGTGGCGGGAGCCCCCCTGTACATCGTCCACCTCTCGGCGGCGGAGGCCCTCACGCGGGTGGTCGAGGCCCGCGACCGGCACCAGTCGGTCTTCGCCGAGACCTGCCCCCAGTACCTCTTCCTCAGCGACGCGGACCTGGCCCGGGAGGGGTTCGAAGGTGCCAAGTTCGTCTGCTCACCCCCGCTGCGGCCGGCGGCCCACCAGGAGGCCCTCTGGCAGGGACTGGCCACCGATGACCTGGCGGTGGTGGCGACCGACCACTGCCCCTTCTGCTTCAAGGAGCAGAAGGAGCTGGGGCGCGACGACTTCTCCAAGATCCCCAACGGCCTCCCCGGGGTCGAGCACCGGGTCGACCTCCTCCACCAGGGAGTGGTCGAGGGCCGGATCGGGCTCACCCGCTGGGTCGAGCTGATCGCGACCGCGCCGGCGCGCATGTTCGGCATGTACCCCAAGAAGGGCACCGTGGCCCCGGGCTCCGACGCCGACCTGGTGGTCTACGATCCCCGGCGTCAGCAGACGCTGTCGGCGGCCACCCACCACATGGCGGTCGACTACTCCTGCTACGAGGGCCGCACCATCACCGGCGGGGTGGACACGGTCCTGGTCCGCGGCCAGGTGGTGATCGACCAGGGCCGGTACACCGGCCATGCGGGTGATGGCCGCTTCATCCGGCGCGGGCTCTGCCAGTACCTGGCCTAGGGGAGGAGGGACCGGTGGACATCGGACTGGTGCTGCAGACGGACCCCCCGGGGCGGCGGACGGTGGAGCTGGCGCAGCGGGCGGAGGCGGGCGGGTTCAGCCACGTCTGGACCTTCGACTCGGTGGTGCTCTGGCAGGAGCCGTTCGTGATCTACTCCCAGATCCTGGCGGCGACGGAGCGGATTCGGGTCGGGCCCATGGTCACCAACCCCCTCACCCGCGACCCCACGGTCACCGCCTCCTGCTTCGCCACCCTCAACGAGATGTTCGGGCCCCGCACCATCTGCGGCATCGGGCGCGGGGACTCGGCGGTGCGGGTGACGGGGGGTCGGCCCGCCAGCCTGGCCCACCTGCAAGAGGCGATGGGCATCATCAAGGGCCTGGCCGAGGGGCGGGAGGTCAGCTGGCGCGGTCAGCAGCTGCGCATGCCGTGGGTGCTCCCGGGGCGTCTGGACGTGCTCATGGCGGCCTACGGACCGCGGGCCCTGACGCTGGCCGGGCAGCACGCCGACGGGCTGATCCTGCAGCTGGCCGACCCGGTCATCGTGCGCTGGGCCATCGGCACCTTCCGCGAGGCGGCCCGGGCGGCGGGGCGCGACCCCGCGGCCCTGACCATCTGCGTCGCGGCCCCGGCCTACGTGGGCGAGGACCTGCCCCACCAGCGCGACCAGGTGCGCTGGTTCGGGGGCATGGTCGGCAATCACGTCGCCGACATCGTCCAGCGCTACGGCTCGGAGTCGGAGGCGGTGCCCCAGGCGCTGACCGACTACATCCGGGACCGCAAGGGCTACGACTACCAGCACCATGGCCGGGCCGGGAATCCCACCACCGACTTCGTGCCGGACACCATCGTGGATCGCTTCTGCCTCCTCGGCCCGGCGGCGGCCCACCGCGAGAAGCTCGCGGAGCTGGCCGCCCTGGGCGTGGACCAGTTCGCGGTCTACCTGATGCACGACCAGCAGGAGCAGACCCTGGCGGCCTACGCGCAGGAGGTGATCCCCCAGGTCTGACCGGCGGCGGGGCCGCGGCGCGAGCGTTCCGCGCAGTGGAATCCCGGGCACGGACCGGGCCGGGGTGCTATGACAGGGGCAGCCGTCCGGGCCGCCCGGGCGACTGCTAGACTGGCGCCCACACTTGCTGGCGGGGTCGGCGGTGGAGAGAGCTCGTGGGGAAGGGGATCGGGATGCCGTGGTCCCTCGACTGCGGGTCGCACCATCCCGTCCCCACCGCCGGTGGCGCAGGGAATGGCGACGGCCGCCGGCAGTGAGATTGGAGGATGTCCATGGCTGACCCGACCTCGGTAGACTCGCGCCCGTCCAGCAGGTGGGGACGGCGCTGGCGCGGCGCCCGGCTGGTGGCGCTGGCGATCCTGCCCCTCATCGCCAGCGCCTGCGGGGGGGCGACCTCCACGCCCACCACCGGCCCCAAGCACACCCCGGCGGTGAAGACCACCTTCCAGGGCTGCATGGTGACCGACACCGGCGGCATCGACGACCGCTCCTTCAACGCCTCGTCGTGGCAGGGGATGCTGGACGCCGCCAAGGCCGACCCCCAGATCAAGGTCAAGTACCTGCAGTCGACCACCTCCAGCGACTACGTGCCCAACATCAACGCCTTCGTGGGCCAGCACTGCGGCATCATCGTCACCGTCGGCTTCCTCATGGCCCAGGCCACCCAGACCGCGGCCAAGGCCAACCCCAACCAGAAGTTCGCCATCGTGGACTACACCTACTCTCCGGCCATGTCGAACGTGCTGGGCCTCTTCTACGCCACCAACCAGGACGCCTTCCTCGGCGGCTACCTGGCGGCCGCCATGTCCAAGTCCCATGTGGTGGGCACCTTCGGGGGCATCGACATCCCCCCGGTGACCATCTACATGAACGGCTTCGTGGCCGGGGTCCGCTACTACGACCAGCACAACCACGCCCACGTCAAGGTGCTGGGCTGGAACCCCGCCAAGAACACCGGCCTGTTCACCGGTAGCTTCACCGACCAGGCCTCCGGCCGGCTGGACACCCAAAACCTCATGAACCAGGGGGCCGACGTCATCTTCCCGGTGGCGGGGTCGGTCGGGCTCGGCGCCGCCGCGGCGGTCAAGGCCGCCGGTGGCTCCAACTACATGGAGTGGGTGGACACCGACGGCTGCGTCTCCGCCCCCCAGTACTGCAGCATCTTCCTCACCAGCGTCACCAAGGGCATCGCCACCTCGGTCGAGGCGGCGGTCCTGGCGGCGGCCCACGGCACCTTCCAGGGCGGCAACTACAGCGGGACCCTGGCCAACAACGGGGTGGCCCTGGCCCCCTTCCACGACTTCTCCAGCAAGATCCCGGCCAGTGTGCAGAGCGAGCTGCAGACCATCAAGCAGGGGATCATCGCCGGTACCATCTCGGTCAACCCCAACAGCTACCCGGTCAACGGCTGAGATGCGCCGCTAGGGGACCCCGGGCCCGCGCGGCACGCGCCGCGCGGGCCCGATCTCCGCGCTGGTGCGCCCCGGGTCTGCGGCCGCGCGCGGACCGGGGTGGGGGGGCGACCACGGCAGGGCGGCGCGAGCAGGAGCAACGTTGCAGGTCGAGTTGCGCGGCATCACCAAGCGTTTCGGCAGTCTGGTCGCCTCACGGGCGGTCGACCTGACCGTCGAGCCCGGCGAGATCCACGCCCTCCTGGGCGAGAACGGCGCCGGCAAGACGACGCTGATGAACATCCTCTACGGCCTCTACCATGCCGACCAGGGCACCATCCTGATCGACGGGCACCCGGTGCACCTGGGCAGTCCGCGGGCCGCCCTGGACGCGCACATCGGCATGGTCCACCAGCACTTCATGCTGGTCCCGGTGTTCACGGTGGCCGAGAACGTGGTGCTGGGGCATGAGCCGGTGCGCGGCCCGCTCGGCTTCCTCGACCGGCGCCGGGCCCACGAAGAGATCCGCCGCCTCTCCCAGGCCTTCGGTCTCGACGTCGACCCGGAGGCGGTGGTGGAGTCGCTGCCCGTCGGCGTCCAGCAGCGGGTGGAGATCGTCAAGGCCCTGGTCCGCCAGGCCCAGCTCCTGATCCTCGACGAGCCGACGGCGGTGCTCACCCCCCAGGAGATCGGGGAGCTCTTCCGGGTGATGCGATCGCTGAAGGCCGATGGCCGCTCCATCCTGTTCATCACCCACAAGCTGGGCGAGGTCCTGGAGATCGCCGACCGGATCACGGTGCTGCGCCACGGCGCGGTGGTCGGGCGGACGACCCCCGACCGGACCAGCGAGGCCGAGCTGGCCTCGATGATGGTCGGCAGGGCGGTGGAGTTCCGGGTCGCCAAGGCCGCGGCCCAGGCCGGGCGGGTGGTCCTGGACGTCGAGGGCCTGACGGTCGCCGATGCCCGCGGGGCGCTGGCCGTGGTCGACGTCGCCCTCCAGGTGCGGGCCGGGGAGATCCTGGCCGTGGCCGGCGTCCAGGGCAACGGCCAGACGGAGCTGGTCCGGGCCCTCTTCGGCCTGGTCCCGCCCGTGGCGGGCCGGGTCCGGGTGGACGGCACCGACGTCACCGGGGCCACCCCCCGGCGGGTGGCCGCCGCCGGCGTGGGCTACGTCCCCGAGGACCGGCAGCGCGAGGGGCTGGTGCTGCCCTTCTCGGTGGCCGAGAACCTGGTGCTGGACCTGTACGACCGCGCCCCGTTCGGGCGGGGGCTGCGCTTCGACCCCCGGGCGGTCACGGCCAACGCGCGCGCCCGCCTGGAGGAGTTCGACATCCGGGCCGCCGGCCCCGCCGCCCCGGCCGCCACCCTCTCGGGCGGTAACCAGCAGAAGGTGGTCCTGGCCCGGGAGTTCTCCCGCCCCCTGAAGCTGCTGATCGCGACCCAGCCCACCCGCGGGTTGGACGTGGGCTCCACCGAGATCGTGCACCGTCGCCTGGTCGAGGAGCGGGACCGGGGCACGGCCATCCTGCTGGTCTCGACCGAGCTCGACGAGGTCCTGGGGCTGGGGGACCGCATCGCCGTCATGTCCCGGGGGCGGATCACCGGCTACGCGCAGCCCTCCACGCCGCGAGAGGAGATCGGGCTGATGATGGCCGGGGTGACGAGCGGCCCGGCGGCGGCGGCGCCGTGAGCGGTCAGGCGGAGTCGCCGGCGGTGGCGCCCGACGTGGAGCAGCCCCCGGCGCCGCCCGAGGGTGGCGGGGCCCGATGGCTGCCCGATGCGCGGCGCCGCCTGGGCCGGGGCCTGCAGGTCGTGGCCCGCTCCGGCACCGCCGTCACCACCACCCTGGCCATCTTCTCGGCCCTGGTGGTGGGCGCGGTGATCATGATCGTGACCACCCCCCAGACGCTCAGCGCCTGGAGCGCCTTCCCCTCCAACCCCGGCGCCGCCCTCGGCAGCTCCTGGACCCTGGTGACCAGCGCCTACACCGCCCTCTTCGTCGGGGCCGTGGGCAGCCCGGCGGCCTGGCTGCACGCCATCACCAGCCTCTCGCCCCCGGCCCTCACCGCCGCGGCCTACCCCCTGTCGGAGACGCTCGTCGCCACCGCCCCGCTCCTGCTGGGCGGGCTCTCGGTCTCGCTGGCCTTCCGCACCGGGCTCTTCAACATCGGGGCCCAGAGCCAGCTGCTGGCCGGGGCCATCGTGGCCGGCTGGGTCGGGTTCTCCCTGCCCGGCCTCCCTTGGCCGGTGCACCTCCCCCTGGCGATCCTGGCCGGCGCCGGCGCCGGGGCCGTGGCCGGGTGGGTGCCCGGGGTGCTGCGGGCCCGCACCGGAGCCCATGAGGTGATCGTCACCATCATGCTCAACTACGTGGCCGCCAACCTGCTCATCTACCTGCTGTCCCTGCCGGCCTTCCTCCCGCGCGGCGCGGCCAACGCCATCTCCCGGACCACCCCCGCCTCCGCCCGGCTGCCGCACCTCGCCGGCCCGGGCCTGCGGGTCAACGCCGGGATCCTGCTGGCCCTGGCCGCCGCCTACGGGGTCTGGTGGCTGCTGCAGCGGAGCACCCTGGGCTTCCGCTTCCGCATGGTGGGCGCGAGCCACGACGCGGCCAGCGCCGCCGGGGTCGACATCCGCCGGATGATCACCGGCTCGATGGTCATCGCCGGGGCCCTGGCCGGCCTGGCCGGGGTGGTGGAGATCCTGGGCGTCTCCCCCCAGCTGGTGCCCGGGTTCGCCCAGAACCTGGGCTTCACCGCCATCACCGTGGCCCTCCTGGGCCAGGCGCGGCCCGGCGGCGTGGTCCTGGCGGCACTGCTCTTCGGCGCCTTCCAGGCGGGGGGCCTGCAGATGCAGGCGTCGACCACCATCCCCCTGGAGCTGGTGCAGGTGATCGAGGCGGTGATCGTCTTCTTCATCGCCGCCCCGGCCCTGGTGCGGGCCATCTACCGGATCCGGACCAGCGGCACCGGCTTCCGCCTCTTCTCCCAGGGGTGGGGCGGATGAGCGAGATGGCCTGGGGCGTGGTCCCCGCGGCCGCCACCGCCGGCACCGACCGGCGGCGGCGCTGGCTCGGGGGCTTCCTGGTGGCCCTCGGCCTGCTGGCCGGGTACGCCTTCGCCGCCCACGTCCCGGCCGGGGTGGTGACCCACCTGGACCTGAACTCGGCCCCCGCGCTGCCCCTGCCGGTGCCCGCGGTGCCGGTGCGGGAGACGACCGCGGTCCTGGCCGCGATCTGCGTCGCCCTGGGGCTGGTCCTGGCCCTGCGCCGGGGGGCCCGCGGGACCTACGCCCTGCTCGCCGCCGGGCTGGTCGCGTTCGGCCTGGCGTTCGTCATCTGGGCGGCCCGGGGGGCGGACCTCAGCCTGGAGGGCATGCTGGCCAGCACCCTGGTGGACTCCGTCCCGCTCATCTTCGGCTCCCTGTCGGGGGTGATGTGCGAGCGCTCGGGGGTCATCAACATCGCCATCGAGGGGCAGTTCCTCGCCGGGGCCTTCCTCGGCGCCATGATCGGCTCCGTCAGCGGCAACCTCTGGCTGGGGATGCTGGCGGGCGCCGCCGCGGGGGCGCTCCTGGGGGCGATGCTGGCCTTCTTGTGCCTGCGCTACCACGCCGACCAGATCATCGTCGGCATCGTCATCGTGACCTTCGCCACCGGGCTGACCGCCTTCCTCGACCTGCAGGTGCTGACCCCCAACCAGGCGACCCTCAACAGCCCGCAGATCTTCCCCAACATCGCGGTGCCGGTGCTGGACCGGATCCCGGTGCTGGGGCCGATCCTCTTCGACCAGAACATCTTCCTGTACCTGGCGCTGGCGCTCCTGGCCATCATCCAGATCGGCCTCTTCCACACCCGCTGGGGGCTGCGGGTCCGCGCCGTCGGGGAGCACCCCCGGGCCGCCGACACCGTCGGGATCTCGGTGCTCCTCATCCGCTACCGCAACGTCATCCTGGGCGGGGCCATCGGTGGCCTGGGGGGGGCGGCGCTCTCCATCGGCTCCACCGGCGAGTTCACCCAGGACATGTCGGCGGGACTGGGCTTCGTGGCCCTGGCGGCGATGATCTTCGGACGGTGGAAGCCCCTGTGGGCGGCGTCGGCCGCCCTCCTGTTCGGGTTCGCCGACTCGCTGCAGAGCGTGCTGGCGGTCCTGAACGTGCCGATCCCCTCGCCCTTCCTGCTGATGGCGCCGTACGTGGCCACGATCATCGCCGTCGCCGGCCTGGTGGGCCGGGTGCGGCCGCCCGGCGCCGACGGGATGCCGTACCGGCGCGAGTGACCCGGTGGTGAGCCAGGACCGCCACCCCCTCGAGGCCGCGCAGGCGGCGGGGGCCCGGCTGCGCGAGCGGCTGGGCCGGAGCCCCTCGGTGGCGGTGGTCCTGGGCTCCGGCTGGGCGGCGGTGGCCGATGCCCTGGGACCGGCCGAGCTGGAGCGGCCGGCGGCGGAGCTCCTGGGGGTCGCCGCCCCCACCGCCCCCGGGCACACCGGGCTGCTGCGGGCGAGCCGGGTCGGGCCCGAGCTGGTGGCCACGCTCTCGGGCCGGGTCCACCTCTACGAGGGGCACGGGGCGGCGGCGGTGGTCCACGGGGTCCGCGCCCTGGTGCTGGCGGGGGCACGGACGGTCGTCCTCACCAACGCCGCCGGGGCGCTGCGGCCGGACCTCGAGGTGGGGCGCCCGGTCCTGATCGCCGACCAGATCAACCTCACCGGCGCCTCGCCGCTGACCGGCGCCCCCCCACCGCCGCCCCTCCCCGGTCGGTTCGTCGACCTGAGCCGGCTCTACGACCCGGAGCTGCGGGCCGTGGTCCGCGGCATCGACCCGTCGGTGGGCGAGGGCGTGTACGCCGCCGTCGCCGGGCCGCAGTTCGAGACCCCGGCCGAGGTGTCGATGCTGCGCCGGCAGGGGGCCGACCTGGTCGGCATGTCGACCGCCCTGGAGGCGATCGCCGCCCACCACCTCGGGGCCCGGGTGCTGGGGCTCTCCCTGGTGACCAACCTGGCCAGCGGCCTGGCCCCGGCCGGGGTCGACGCCGACGAGGTGCTGGCGGTGGGCCGGGACGCCGCCGGCTCCCTCGGCCTCCTGCTGGCGGCGGTCCTGCGCGCGCTCCCCGCCACCGGGGAGCGGACGGGCCCATCATCGCGGCCCTGACGGCGACCGCTCGCGCCGCCAGGGCCCGGCCGTGCCCGAGCCGCCACCGGCGACCGTGACCCTGCGGGTCGGGTGCGCCCAGCTGGCCCGGCACGGGCAGGACCGCGCCCTGGTCGACTCCGTCCTCGGGCTGTTCGGCGTCTTCGACGGGGTCGGTGAGTTCAGGGACAGCGGTCGGGCCGCCCAACTCGCCGCGGACGTCATCGCCCGGGCGTGCCGCGAGCAGCCGCTGGCCCCGCTCGACGCCCTGGTCCGCGGCTGCGAGGAGGCCGACCGGGCCATCGGCGCCACCATCACCGGCGCCACCACCGCCACGGTGGCCTGGATCATCGGGCCCCAGCTGCACTACGTGTCGGTCGGCGACTCGCGCCTCTACCGGCAGCCGATCGGCGGGCCGCTGGTCCAGGTCACCCGGGACGAGGGCGAGGGGAACGTCCTGGACAACTACCTGGGCCACGGCCGGCCCTGGCCCGCCACCAGCGTGGTGCGGCAGCGGGGCACGCTGTCGGCCGAAGCCGGCGACCGGGTGCTGCTGGTCACCGACGGCATCACCGGCGACTTTGCCCCAGACCTGCTGACGCCCGAGGACCTGGCCGCCGCGTTGACCGGGCCCGATCCCCAGGCGGCCGCGGAGGCCCTGGTGCGGGTGGCCCGCAAGGTTGACGACCGGACGGCGCTGGTGATCTTCCTGGGATGACCGCCGGGCTGGACCGGCAGGAGGCGCTCGGGTTGGAACACCCTCAGGACTCCGAGGGCACGGGCCGGACGGTCCACGCCGTGCGCCGGCTCGATGGCACGGAGTGGCCGCTGCTGCGCGAGGTCCGCCAGCGGGCCCTGCGCGACGCGCCCCACGCCTTCGGCGCGACCCACACCGAGACCGCCGCCCGCGGCGACGAGTTCTGGCGGGCCTCCGTGGTCCGCACGGCCTGGTTCGTCGCCCACCACGGCGACGCGGTCGTGGGGGTGGTCGCCGGCCTTCCGGGTGACGCGGCGGATCCCGGCAGCCGAGAGCTGGTGTCGATGTGGGTCGCCCCCTCGTGTCGCGGCACCGGCGCGGCCGCGCAGCTGGTCGCGGCCGTGTGCGGGTGGGCGCAGGGCGACGGTGCGGCAGCGGTGCGGCTGAAGGTGTCAGAGGTCAACCCGCGGGCGCGGCGGTTCTACGAGAGAGTCGGATTCCGGCTGACGGGCGCCCGCAAACCGCTGCGCAACCAGCCCGGGGTTGACGTGCTCGAGATGCGCCGGGCGCTGACGTAGGTCGGCTGCGGCCGCAGGGGGGGCGCTCCCCGGCACGGGCGGGGCCTCCTCGATACCGCCCGCCCCCACCCCAGAGCACCGGGACGGCGTCCTGCCAGCCGCGAGCACGCGGCCGCGGGGGGCCCGGCAGGGGATCCGGCCACGCCGCCCGGGGGCTCCTCACTGGTAGAGTGGGATGAAGAGTGGGATGAGAAGAGAGGCGATGGCACGAACTCACGTGATCGTCGACGACCAGGTCATGGAAGCCATCGACCACCTGGTGGGCCCGCGCGGGCGGAGCCGCTTCCTCGAAGTGGCCGCCCGCGAGAAGCTGGAACGCCTGCGGCTTGAGCACGCCCTGGCCTCAACCGCCGGGGTCGTGCGGGCAACCGACTACCCCGAGTTTGCGGACCAGGCCTCGATCAACGAGTGGGTGCGCGCCCAGCGCCGGACCGAGGAGGCGTCCTGACCGTCTACGTCCTGGACTCCACCGTGCTGATCGGCTACCTCCGGGACCTGCCCGCGATCGCGTCCGACCTCCGGGGCCGGCTGGCGGAGGGTCACACCCTGGCGACCACGTGCGTGAACGTCGCCGAGGTGGAGCGAGGCCTGCGGGCGAAGGAGCGCCAGCGAGGAGCCGCCTTTCTCGACGCCCTCCGGTTCCTGCCCACCAACCGAGAGGCAGCCCGCCGGGCCGGGCGCTATCAGGCCGACTTCGCCAGGAGGGGGCGGACGATCCACACCGCCGATGCGCTGGTGGCCGGCACGGCCAGAGCCCACGGGGCGGTCCTGCTCACGCACAACGTCAGCGACTTCCCGATGCACGATCTCCGCGTCGAGCTGCCCCGGGCGACCGCTGGCTGATCCAGCCATCCGCCAGCGACGCGTTGCCACCGCGACGCACCCCCCCGTCAGCCGTGGCCCGACCTGAACACCGGCGTGGTGGCCCCGCGCGGCCGGTCCGGGTCACAGCCGCTCAAGGATCTGCTGGGGCGCGCTCATGGGCTCAGCGCCGACCACGACCGTGCCCCGGAGCGCGTCCAGCGCCCCCGCCACGCGTGCCGGGTCGTCGCCGAACAGCTCCAGCACCGGTTCCCCCGCCGCCACCGGCTCGCCCGGCTTGACCCGGCACAGGATCCCCGCCGCCGGCGAGACCCGCTCGCCCGGGCGCGAGCGCCCCGCCCCGAGCCGCCAGGCCGCGACCCCCACCGCACGGGCGTCCAGCTGCTGCAGGACGCCCGTGCGGTCGGCGTCCACCGTGCCCAGGGACGTCCCCCGGGGCAGCGGCGCGTCGGGGTCGCCGCCCTGGGCCCGGACCATGGCCCGGAAGGTGGCCAGCGCCCGGCCGTCATCGAGCGCCGCCGCCGGGTCGGCCTCGATCCCCACCAGCTCCAGCATGGCCCGGGCCTCGGCCAGGACCAGGCCCCGCAGGTCGGCCGGGCCGGCACCCTGGAGCAGCTCCACGGCCTCGGCGACCTCCACCGCATTGCCCACCGCCCGACCGAGGGGCGCGTCCATGGCGGTGAGCAGGGCCGCCGTGCGCACTCCGTAGTCACCCCCCAGCCGGATCATGGTGAGGGCCAGCTCCCGGGCCTGGTCGCGGTCGGGCATGAAGGCCCCGGTGCCCACCTTGACGTCGAGGAGGAGAGCCCCCGTCCCCTCGGCCACCTTCTTGGACATGATCGAGCTGGCGATCAGCGGGATCGACTCCACCGTCCCGGTCACGTCCCGCAGGGCGTACAGGCGCCGGTCGGCGGGGGCCAGCCGCGGTCCGGCGGCGCAGATCACGCAGCCGACGCGCTCCAGCTGGCGGATCACCTCGTCCGGGGTCAGGTCCGAGCGCCAGCCGGGGATCGCCTCCAGCTTGTCCAGGGTCCCGCCGGTGTGGCCCAGGCCACGGCCCGACATCTGCGGCACGGCCGCCCCGCAGGCCGCCACCAGCGGGGCCAGCACCAGGGACACCTTGTCGCCCACGCCACCGGTGGAGTGCTTGTCCACCGTCGGCCGGTCGAGGCCGGAGAGGTCCAGGCGGTCCCCGGAGGCCACCATGGCGCCCGTCCAGGCGGCGAGCTCGGGTGCGGTCATCCCGCGCCAGCAGATCGCCATCAGCAGCGCCGCCATCTGCTCGTCGCCGACCGACCCGGCGAGGTAGGCGGCCAGGAGCGCCTCGATGGCCCCGGGGTCGAGGGTCGCGCCCGTGCGCTTGGCCCGGATCAGCTCGACCGCGTGCACCGGTCCGGCGGTCGCGGTCACGACTCGCGGCGGCTGGCGAGCTCGTCGGCGTCGAAGGCGCCGGGCAGCAGCGCCGCCAGCGCCACCGGGGCCTGGTCCCCACCCGCGTCGAGCAGCAGGGTCGGTCCGCCGTGCTCCCAGAGCAGCTGCCGGCAGCGCCCGCAGGGCGCCAGGGGACGGCCGTCGCCAGCGCAGACCGCGACCGCCACCAGCCGCTCCGCCCCGGTGGCCCGCAGGGCGGACACCAGCCCGCACTCGGCGCAGAGGGCGAGCCCGTAGGAGGCGTTCTCCACGTTGCAGCCGGTCACGATCCGGCCCCCGTCGGTGAGCCCCGCGGCGCCCACCCGCAGCCCCGAGTACGGCGCGTAGGCGTGGGCGGCCACCGCCTCGGCGTCGGCCCGCAGCCGGGCCCAGTCGATGGCGGCCGTCATCCGCTCGCCCGGCGGCCCGCGCGCGGGGGGGGGCTGCTCACGGTTGGGTATGGTAGGCGGATGCCACCCCCTCCCCCCGCGGCGCTGCGGCTGCACCCCGACGTGGCCGCCGCCCTGGCCGCGGGACGGGCGGTGGTCGCGCTGGAGACGGCGATCGTGGCCCACGGCCTGCCGCGACCGGTCAACCTGGAGGTCGGGCGCGCCCTGGAGGCGGCGGTTCGCGCCGGCGGGGCCGTCCCGGCGACCATCGGCGTCCTGGGCGGCCGCCCGACGATCGGGCTCACCGACAGCGAGCTGGAGCACCTGGCCACCGCCCCCGCCGTCATCAAGCTCTCCGACCGAGACCTGGCGCCAGCGGCGGCCTGCGGCGCCGACGGGTCGACGACCGTCGCCGCCACCCTGACCCTGGCCGCCGCGGCCGGGATCGGAGTCATGGCGACGGGCGGGCTGGGGGGCGTCCACCGGGGCGCCCGCGAGAGCTGGGACGTCTCGGCGGACCTCCTGGCGCTGCGCCGGGAGCCGGTGCTGGTCGTGGCCGCTGGGGTCAAGTCGGTCCTCGACGTCCCCGCCACCCTGGAGCAGTTGGAGACGCTGGGCGTCCCCGTCATCGGCTATCGCACCCGCCGCTTCCCGGGCTTCCTGGTCACCGACTCCGGCTGCGAGCTGACCTGGTCGGTCGACGACGCCGACGGGGCGGCGGCGGTGGTCCGGGCGGCCCGCCGGCTGCAGCCGGCCCCCTCGGGCATCCTGCTGGCCAACCCGGTGGACCCCGCCCACCAGCTCGACCCCGCCTGGCACGACCGGCTGCTGGCGGCCGCCCTGGCGGAGATGGAGGCCCGGGCGATCCGGGGCAAGGCGGTGACCCCGTTCCTCCTCGGCCACATGGAGGCGGCCACCGGTGGGGAGAGCGTGCGCGTCAACCGCCACCTGGTGCTGGCCAACGCCAGCCTGGCGGCCGCGGTGGCGGCGGCCCTGGTGGCCGGCGAGCCCGCGCCCGTGTCGCGACCGGCCTGACCCTCCCGTCCGCGACGATGCGCCCCCCGGCGCCCCACGCCCCGGTCCTGGTGGTCGGGGACGTGCTGGCCGACGTCTCCGCCCGGCTGGCCACCCCCCTGGCGGCGGACAGTGACACCCAGGCCACGATCACCCTGGAGTGCGGAGGGGCGGGGGCCCACGTTGCCGCCTGGCTGGCCCGGCTGGGGGTGGACACCACCTTCGTCGGCGCCGTCGGCGCCGACTGGCTGGGCCGCCACCAGCGCCAGGACCTGCACCGCCGAGGCATCACCCTGCGGGGCCCCACGGTCCGCGGCCAGCCCACCGGGGTGGTGGTGGCGCTGGTCGGGCAGGACGGCGGGCGCACCATGGTCACCAGCCGGGGGGCCAGCGCCGCCCTGCAGCCCCACCACCTCCCCGCCCGGCTCTTCACCCCCGGGGGGTTCACGAACTGTTCAGGGAGGCGGTGACAAGCTGGCACAAACGGGCGTGCATAGTGCTAGACTGGGCGGGTGAAACTGAGCCAGTGGGCCCGGACCCAGCACATCCACCCCCGGACCGCCATGCGCTGGTTTCGGGCCGGCACCCTCCCCGTTCCCGCTCGCCAGCTCCCGTCCGGGACCATCCTGGTCGAGGAGCCCCTGACGGGGGGGGCCGAGCGCGTGGCGCTGTACGCGCGCGTCTCCTCACACGACCAGCGGGCCGACCTCGACCGCCAACTCGGCCGCCTGGCCGGGTGGGCGATGGCCCAGGATCTGCCGGTCACCCTCACGGTTGCTGAGGTCGGGTCGGGGATGAACGGTGCCCGCCCGAAGCTGCGCCGCCTGCTCGCCGACGCGACCGTCACCACCATCGTGGTCGAGCACCGCGACCGGCTCGCGCGGCTCGGCGCCGAGTACATCGAGGCCGCCCTGCTGGGCGCCGGGCGCCGGCTGCTCGTGGTCGACGCTACGGAAGTCGAGGACGACCTCGTGCGGGACATGACCGAGGTGCTGACCAGCCTGTGCGCCCGGCTGTACGGCCGCCGCTCAGCCCGGACCCGGGCGGCTCGGGCGCTGCGGTGCGCCGCCCAGCCGGTGGAGGCCGCCTGATGGCCCGGGTCCACCAGGCGGTGCGCCTTGCTCTCGATCCCACCGTCGCCCAGCGCTGCGACCTGGCCCGGCACGCCGGCTCCGCCCGCTATGCGTACAACTGGGGCCTGCGCCGGGTGATGGATGCGCTCGACGCCCGCCGGGCGGGCGACACGACCATACGCGTCCCGTCGGCGATGACGCTCCACCGGGAGTGGAACGCCTGGAAGCGCAGCCCGGACGGCATCCCGTGGTGGACCGAGGTCTCGAAGTGTGCGCCCCAGGAGGCGTTCCGCAATCTCGAGCGCGGCCTGCAGGCGTTCTGGGCGAGCGGCCGCGGCGAACGGCCCGGACCCCGCGTCCGCTTCCCCCGCTTCAAGAAGAAGGGCCGCGCCCGCGACGCCTTCCGGCTCACTGGCGCCCTCCCCTTGCACGGCCGCGCGGTCACCCTGCCGCGGATCGGCACGGTTCGCCTGCACGAGGACGCCAGCCGGTGGACGGACCGGATCGCGGCGGGCACCGTCCGGATCAGCGCCGCTACCGTCAGCCGCGAGGCCGACCGCTGGGTCGTCGCGCTGGCCGTCGAGGTGGAGCGCGCCATCCCTGTCGCGAACGGGGCGCTCGATCCCGTGGGCGTCGACCTCGGGATCCTGGCTCTGGCCACCTGCTCCGACGGCACGGTGATCCCCGGACCGAAGGCCCTGCGCCGCGGCCTACGCAAGCTTCGGCAGCTCTCCCGCGCCCATTCGCGCAAGCGCCGCGGCTCCCGCAACCGCGCCAAGGTCGCGCGCCGGCTCGCTCGGCACCACGCTCGCGTGGCCGCCGTCCGTCGCGACCATTGGCACCAACTCACGACCACCCTGGCCAAGACCCACCGCCGGATCGTGGTCGAAGATCTCAACGTCCGCGGGATGCTCCGGAATCGGCCCCTCGCCCGGTCCCTGGCGGATGCCGGCTTCGCGGAGTTCCGTCGCCAGCTCGCCTACAAGTGTGCCTGGTACGGGAGCACGCTCGTGGTGGCGGACCGGTGGTTCCCTAGTTCCAAGACCTGTTCCCGCTGCGGCGCCATCCAGGATGCGCTGTCCCTCACGGAGCGGATCTACCGCTGCCAACGGTGCGGGTTGGCCCTGGACCGCGATCTCAACGCCGCGATCAACCTCGCCGGGTGGCCCCCCCCGGCCGTCACCGCCAGTGCGGCGGAGACGCGAACTGCCTGTGGAGCCGACCGTAAGTCCAGGCTGTGCCTGGCTGGTGGCCGTGAAGCAGGAACCGGGATCTCCCCGGAGCTCACCGGCTCGATCGGTGGTCCGCAGACCCGCGTCGCATTTGTCGCCGTTTGAGGAACGGCACCTGCACCTGTCCGGCTGCCTGCTGCTGGACCCGGACACGCGCCCTGCGGGCCTGACCGCCCTGGAGCGGGCCCGGGCGGCCCCGATGACCATCTCCGTCGACCCCAGCTCCCACGCCCCCCTGGGGCGGGTCGGGGCGGGCGCGTTCCGGACGTGGACCCGCGGGGTCGACGTCCTCCTGCCCAACCTCGACGAGGGACGGGTCCTCACCGGCGCCACCGACCCCGAGGCGATCGTCGCCGGGCTGACCGGGGACTACGGCGCGGTCGTGCTCAGCCTGGGCCCGGCGGGGGCCCTGTGGGCGCGGGGGGCGGAGCGGCAGCGCCTGGCCGCGCCCCCGGCCCCGGTGGTGGACACCACCGGGGCCGGAGACGCCTTCACCGCCGGCTGGCTGGCGGCCTGGCTGGGCGGGGCGCCGCCGGCGGAGGCCCTGGCCGCCGGGGCTGCGGCCGCCGCCACCGCCATCAGCGAGGTGGGCGGACGGCCCCCGCGCGCGCGAAGACCCCGGCGGACCGGTCCATAATCGGCGACGGATGAGTGCCGCCACCGCGCGCCGCCCGCTCCCGGCCGAAGCCCTCCTGGGGGTCGATCAGGTCGGCCTCGAGGCGAGAGCGGCGATGCTGGCCAGCCGGTCGATCAAGCGCGAGGCCAAGCTCTTCGCGCTCGACCTGGCGATCCGCTGCACCGACCTCACCAGCCTGGAGGGGGCCGACACCCCGGGGCGGGTGGCCACGCTCTGCACCAAGGCGATGCATCCCGCCCCCCTCGACCCCACCATCCCCCCGGTGGCGGCGGTGTGCGTGTACCCGGCCCTGGCGGCGGTGGCGCGAGACCACCTGCGGTGCAGCCCGGTCCGGGTGGCGGCGGTGGCCACCGGCTTCCCCGGCGGCCAGGCGCCGTTCGAGGGTCGGCTGGCGGAGGCCCGGGCCGCGGCGGCGGTCGCGGACGAGATCGACATGGTCATCGACCGGGGGGCCTTCCTGGCCGGCCGCTACGGGCAGGTCGCCGACGAGATCGCGGCCGTCAAGGCGGCCGTCGGCGGGCGCCATCTCAAGGTCATCCTGGAGACCGGCGAGCTGGGCGGCTACGACAACGTCCGGCGCGCCAGCTGGCTGGCCATGGCCGCCGGGGCCGACTTCATCAAGACCTCGACCGGCAAGATCCAGCCGGCGGCGACGCTCCCGGTGGCGGTGGTCATGATGGAGGCCATCCGCGACTTCGCCTGGGCGACGGGGCGAATCATCGGACTCAAGCCGGCGGGCGGCATCCGGACCGCCCGCCAGGCGATCACCTACCTGGTCGCGGTCAACGAGGTCCTCGGCGACGACTGGCTGACCCCCGAGCGCTTCCGCCTCGGCGCCTCGTCGCTGCTCAACGATGTCCTGATGCAGATCGCCAAGGAGCACAGCGGTGGCTACCAGTCCCCCGACGACTTCAGCGACGCCTGACGCCGCGCCGGCGCCCCGGCCCGGCGGTGGGCACGGGGCCGAGGACCGGCGCCCGGCCGGGGGCCGGTTCACCTACGCCCCGGCCCCGGAGGCGACGGACCACCTGCGCCTGCGCGACCGCTACGAGCTGTTCATCGACGGCCAATTCCGGCCGCCCGCCGCCGGCGAGCATCGCCTCAGCATCAACCCCGCCACCGAGGAGCCCCTGGCGGAGGTGGCCGAGGCGGGCCCCGAGGACGTGGAGCGCGCGGTGGCGGCGGCCGCGCGCGCCTTCCGCAGCTGGAGCCGCCTGCCGGGCGGCCGCCGCGGACGCTACCTGTTCCGCCTGGCGCGGCTGATCCAGGAGCGCCAGCGCGAGCTGGCGGTGGTGGAGAGCCTGGACGGCGGCAAGCCGATCCGCGAGTCCCGCGACGTGGACATCCCGCTGGTGGCCCAGCACTTCTTCTACCACGCCGGCTGGGCCGACAAGCTGGACCACGCCTTTCCGGGTGCGCCCTGGCGCCCCCTCGGGGTCTGCGGCCAGGTGATCCCCTGGAACTTCCCACTGATGATGCTGGCCTGGAAGATCGCTCCGGCGCTGGCGACCGGCAACACCGTCGTCCTCAAGCCGGCGGAGACGACCCCGCTGACCGCCCTCCTCTTCGCCGAGCTGTGCCAGCAGGCCGGCCTGCCCGACGGGGTGGTGAACGTCGTCACCGGCGGGGGCCCCGTCGGCGCCCAGCTGGTGCGGGCCCCCGGGGTGGCCAAGGTGGCCTTCACGGGTTCGACCGCGGTCGGCAAGGAGATCCAGCGGGCCCTGGCCGGCAGCGGCAAGCGGCTCTCGCTGGAGCTGGGAGGCAAGGCCGCCCACGTCGTGTTCGACGACGCGCCCATGGACCAGGCGGTCGAGGGGGTCATCAACGGCATCTACTTCAACCAGGGACACGTCTGCTGCGCCGGCAGCCGGCTGCTGCTGCAGGAGTCGATGGCCGAGCCGTTCCTGCGCCGGCTGACCCGGCGCATGGCCCGGCTGCGGGTGGGCGACCCCCTCGACAAGAACACCGACGTCGGCGCCATCAACTCCCGAGAGCAGCTGGGCCGGATCACGGAGCTGGTGGCCAGCGGGGTGGCCCAGGGGGCTCGCCTCTACCAGCCGCCCTGCGAGCTGCCTTCGCGCGGCTTCTGGTTCCCGCCCAGCCTCTTCACCGATGTGGCCCCGTCGCACCGCATCGCCCGCGAGGAGATCTTCGGCCCGGTGCTGGCGGTGCTGACCTTCCGCACCCCGGCGGAGGCGGTCGAGCGGGCCAACAACACCCGCTACGGGCTCTCGGCCGGGGTCTGGACCCAGAGCGGGGCCCGCATCCTGTGGATGTCCCAGCGGATGCGGGCCGGGGTGGTGTGGGCCAACACCTACAACCAGTTCGACGCCGCGGCCCCCTTCGGCGGCTTCCGCGAGTCCGGGTTCGGCCGCGAGGGCGGCGTCCAGGGGCTGGCGGCCTACGTGGAGCGGGGATGACGGCGCTGGCGGTGGCGAAGACGGCCAAGCTCTACCTGGGCGGGGCCTTCGTGCGCTCCGAGTCCGGACGGGTCTACCGCACCGAGGTCGCCGCCAACATCCCCAGGGCCTCGCGCAAGGACCTGCGGGAGGCGGTGCGCGCCGCCCGCGCCGCCCAGCCGGGCTGGGCCCGGCGCGCCGCCTACAACCGCGGGCAGGTGCTCTACCGCGTGGCCGAGATGCTGGAGGGCCGGCGGCGGGAGTTCGTGGCCGTCCTGGGCGGGGGCCGCGGCGCCGGGCGCGAGGTGGACGCCGGCCTGGAGGCGCTGGTCTACTTCGCCGGCGCCGCCGACAAGCTGAGCCAGCTGAGCGGCAGCGTCAACGACGTGGCCGGCCCCTACTTCAACTTCACCGTGCCCGAGCCGGTCGGGGTGGTGGCGCTGGTGGCCGGCGAGCGCCCGGCCCTGCTGGGCCTGGTGGTCCCCCTGGCCGCGGCCCTGTGCGGCGGCAACTGCGTGGTGGCGCTGGTGGCGGAGACGGCGCCGCTGCCCGGCCTCCTGCTCGGGGAGGTGCTGGCCACCGGCGACATCCCGCCAGGGGTGGTCGCGCTCCTCAGCGGGCTGCGGTCGGAGCTGCTGCCATGGGTCGGGTCGCACCGCGACCTGGACGCGGTGGACGCCGTCGGCTGCACCCCCGAGCAGCTGACCGCCCTCGAGGAGCGGGCGGCGGACAGCGTTATGCGCGTCCTGCCTCCGGGCGCCGCCGGCGCGGCCCTGCGGCTCAGCCCCCAGCTGGCGGTGCGGACCCTGGAGATGAAGACCATCTGGCACCCGGTCGGGACCTGACGGCTGCGGCGGGCGCCGCGGTCAGGCGGGGGCCACCGCCGGAGCCGACTCCGGGCCCAGGTCCGGGATGAGCTGGTCGGCCTCGATCCAGCCCTCGCTGGCGGTCTGGCCCACCCCCACCCGGACGCGCACCCAGTGCCCCTGCTGCTCCAGAGCCACCAGCGGGCTGGCCGGGAGGACCGCGGCCCCCCGCGGGGCCGCGTGGTCGGGGCGTTGGAAGACCGGGTACCCGGTCCCGGCCCAGCTCTGGGGGATGGTGCAGGGACCGGGGGGGATCGTCCGGGTCCGGTAGATGGTGCGCGGGTCCTCCGCCCCCCGCGTCAGGATGCGGAGCAGGTTGAGGGCCCGGCGGCTGCTGCTACGGGGTCCGATGGCGGTCACGTCCACCCGCGTCCCCTGGGCGGTCAGCTGGCAGCGGACCCGGACCAGGTCCCGGGGGTGCTTCAGGGTCCGCCACTGACCGAAGAAGCCGTTGACACGGTCCTGGACCGCCTCGGCCGTCTCGGCGTCGATCACCCGGAAGGTGAACGGGGGCAGGGCCAGGACCTGCTCCATGACCACGAAGACCTCCCGCGGCGGGGTGAAGACGGTGACGGTCCAGGTCAGGGTGCGGCGGCGTCCCAGGTACAGCATGCCCCGATTCTACGGGCCGCCGCCAGGCCCGGCCCCGCCGGGGGGCGGCCAGAGCGACGGCCGGGGCGTCAGCCGGCTCCGCCCGGGTGCGTGAACGGGGTCGTGGTGGCCACCATGACGAAGCCGAGGCGCTGGAGGATGGGCTGGCTGTCTGGAGAGGCGTCCACCTGCAGGTAGCGGAAGCCCCGACCCGACGCCAGGGCGGCCCGGTAGGCCACCAGCGAGCGGAACACGCCGCGGCCTCGCCAGGACGGCAGTGTGCCGCCACCCCACAGGCTGGCGAACTCCGTGCCACGATGGAACTCCACGCGCCCGGCGGCGATGGGGGTGCGCCCGGCGACGGCAAGCACGGCGGTGGTGGCGCTCGGTCGGCGCGCGAGACCGGCCAGCACGGCCCTGCCCACGGCGGAGTGGTCTCCGCCGAAGACCTCGTCGTGGAGCGACACCAGCGCCTCCACCCCCGGCTCGTCGACGACGGCCCGCAGGGCCACGCCCGGGGGTGGTGGCACATCGAGGATGAGGTCGGCGATCTCGGCCACCAGCACCGCCTCGGACGGCCCCGGGGTGAAGCCGGCTGCCCGCAGGCGGTCGGGCAGGTCGGGTGGTTGGTCGTGGGAGTAGTACTTCCACTCCCAGGGAGAAGCCCATCCTGCGAACCGGCCGACCTGCGCGGCGATGACCGCGTCGGCACCGGCGCGATCCAGGCCACTCCACGTCACTCCGGTCCAGCCGCCCCAGGGGGACACGCTCCGAACCACACGGTCGTCCTGCTCCACCAGTCCATCCGGTGGCTGCGGCTGCGGGCGGCGCCGTATCTGCTCGTCGAAGGCCGCGAGGGCCACCTGTCTGTCCATGCTGGTGGGATGGTAGTCGACGCGGTTGGGACGCCCGCCGGGCTCCGCGTGGCGATGTTCTTCACCCGCACCTACGCCCGTCCCCTACGGCAGGGACTCGCTCTCGCCTTTGCCCCGCAAGCCACAGCCACACCGCTGCGGCAGCAGTTCGACCGCCTCGGCGATGCCATCGGTGACTTCATTGGCCAGTTGGCCCTGGCCGCGGGAAACTTGGCTCAACTATGCCGGGCTTCGCCGACCGAGCGCCTGGCACCGGTCAAGGCTCAGCCTTCCTGCGACAAACCAGCTCACCCTTGCCGATGGGAACTACGAGAGCGTCGACGCGCTCATCGGCAAGAGCGGTGTCTAGCATCGGCTGTAGCGTCTCCCTGTGATTGATCGCGTTGTCCGCGATCAAGATGCCACCGGGGACAAGGCGCGGCACCACTGCCTTGTAACAGGCCTCATACACTTCCTTCTCGGCGTCGAGGAAGCAAAACCCCACCCGATCGAGCTGGTCAGCATGATTGAGGAAGTCACCCTGGACGAGCCTGACCAGGGCGTCGACGCCGGCTCGCGAGAACGTTTCTCGGGCGAGGGCCGCCTTCTGGGGCAGCACCTCAAAGGTCGTGAGCGTGCGCCCTGTCGCTCGGCAGGCAAGCGACAGCCAGAGCGCCGAATAGCCGGCGCTGGTCCCGATTTCGATCAATGCCCCCTCAGGGGCCGAGGCTGCCCACAGGGCAAGGAAGCGCCCGGTTTCCTCCGGGATCTGGCGAAGCCGATCAAGGCGGGAGGTGCCGTCGGCGCGGTCAGCCTGGTCACGCCGTTCGAGCTCACGCATACGCTCGAGCATGTCGGTTGGCATGTCGTGGAACATCAACGTCTCCGAGTAGGGCGCCGACGGCCCGATCATGACGGATCGCGGCGTTCGCTGGCTATGGCCACAACAAGGGGCAAGCCCCCCGCCGGGCGCTCTGAACCGACATGGTCCGGCAGCGGCTCTGGGTGCCGATCCCACCCAAGCTCGGTGGAGGCCGTCGCGCCGATCGTGGAGCCCGGACTCGGTGAGCCGGTCGCGAACCCGACGCGCGGAACCGTGCAACACGTCGGCTGAGCGCAGGACACCTCACCTGTGTTGGGATCTGTCTTGTGCTCGCGATAGCACGCAATTCGATGCCGGATGGTCGTTGATCGGCGACCCGTCGTGGCGACCGCTGACATGGCGAGCGGTGCAGGCGACCCCGGCTGTGGTGGCAGTGGACGATGGGCCCGGGCGGCTCGGTGACGAGGTCGACGACCTCGGCGGCGGCGGCGTCAGGCGTGCCGGCCACGACGATGGCTCCCGGCGCTATGCCCGGGGGGTCGCGTGCCTCGTCAAGGATCTTCCGATCGATGGCGTCCACGGAGATGCCCTGCGGCTCGGGACTGAGCGTGCCAGGGGATCCTAAGTATTGACTAAGTCCCGGACTAAGTCGTAGTCTGGGGCAATGGCCGATGTAGGCGTTCACGAGGCGAAGACCAACCTCTCCCACCTGCTGCGCCGGGTGGCCGAGGGCGAGGAGATCGTGATCCGGCGGGGCAGAGAGCCGGTTGCTCGGCTCGTGCCCATGGGGCCCCCTCTCCGCCGGACGGGCCAGCTGCGAGGCATCCTCACGGTTCCCGAGGACTTTGACAGCCCTCTCCCGGAGTCTGTGCTGGAGGAGTTCGAGCGGTGAGGTACCTGCTCGACACGCATGTCTGGCTCTGGATGCTGGCCGCGCCGGAACGGATCCGCCAGGACATATGGCCCATCCTCCTTGACCGGGACCAGGAGTTGCTGCTGTCCGCGGCCAGCTCCTGGGAGATCGCGATCAAGCACAAACTCCAGCGTCTTGAGCTTCCCGCCCCCCCGGAGGAGTTCGTCCCCCGTTACCTGCGGGAGTCAGGCGTGGTCGGCTTTCCGATCCAGCACCGCCACGCGCTAAGGGGTGCCGCACTGCCTGACCATCATCGCGATCCCTTCGACCGGCTCCTGGTGGCGCAGGCCCAGATGGAAGGGCTGACCATAATCACCGCGGACCCGCTCGTCTGCCGATATGCGGTCGAGGTGCTGCTGGTCGTCTGAGCGGAGGCCCATGGCGTCGCAGCACCTTGGCGACGCTGCCCTGGGAGAGGCTTGCGCGGCGCCGCGTCGGCGGGGGTTCTCCCTCGCCAAGCGCACGCTCAGCTGGACGGTTTCCTGGGCACTGGCCGGGCGCCCCGGTCGACGCTGCGGACAGGGCCGGCGCGGCCGCCCGAGCGCCCGGTGCCACGCGAGGATGGTCTTCGGCGTGACGGGGGCTCCGCCCACCGCTCGCGGGGCACGGGACCGGCGAACAGCGCGCCGGCGTCCGGCCGGCCAGGGGAAGCGAGGACGGGCGGCCTGGATGTAGGCGTTCAGCGTCCCTTGGCCACCGGGTAGCGAGCCGCCGCTCGAGCGGGAGAGAGTCCTGAGGGAGACGTTGCCGATCCTGGCGTCCGGCAGGACCAGAAAGAACCCGAGGCAGATGCCGAGCAGCGCAAGCCCGCCGCCGCCGCGGCAAGCGTCGGTCTCGGTCGCTGTCGGGCAAGCGGTTGCGCAGGTCCTCACGTCGGCAAACCCGGTCAGGATGCCGACATGCGGGTGACCGCCATGAGCGTCGCCTGGATCAGTGCGATGAGGGTGCGCTGGCCATCGGGCTCAATGCCGTAGACCTCACCGCGGCAGGTCGTAATCGTCCGCCCAGACCTGGCCACGCTGCCGGCGGCCAAGAATGCTCGTTGCATCGCCGGGGCAACGAGGTTCATGGAGAAGTCGACGGTGAGGACGTCGCGGTCTTCGGGAAAGAGCGTGTAGGCGGCGTAGCCGCATGCGGAGTCAGCGATGGTGGTGATGGCCCCCGCGTGCACGAAGCCGTGTTGCTGCATCAGGTCCGCTCGGCTCGCCAGACCGAGTTCGACGTGCCCGGCCGCGAGGCACTCGACAGTGACCCCGAGGGTGCTGAGAAGGGTTTGCCGCGCAATGTTGGCCCGAACTCGCGCAGCTATTTCGGGGGCGAGCTCGGGCACGGCGGCCGGTAGGGAATCTGATGTCACTGGTTAGCTCCTTCGCTCTGGACCCTGTCCCTCGGGCGTGGCATCGCCGAAAGCGAACGCTGCGCCGGCGCCGGCCACCTCGACAGTCGGCTTGAGTAACAGCCGGATCGTACTTGGGTACCGCCCCGAGCAGACTTCGGACGCCCCCTGATTGGCGGGCTCCCAGCTGGGCCCGCACCTCAAGTCCTGGGGTATGTGGCTGCACTCCCGGATGGGGCCGGGCTTCGGGAAGGTCACCGAGGTCGTCGCCCACCTCGCGGTGAACGTCGGCGCCGGGGCGGTCTGTCGGTCCTCGGCCAAGGCGGAGTCCACCGAGCTGTTCCCGGTGCCGGGCGAGTCGGTCGCTCGTGCCAACGCATCGCGGCCGACCACCATGGCCGAGTCTGGATGGCGCGTGGGGTCTGGGGTTAGCGGCTCTGGGTTGCCGCCAATGACCAGATCACGCTGTGTTGGATCGCGGACGGCCGGCGCTTGGCCCGCGCCCCTCGGCGCTGACCTGGTCCAGGTCGCACCGGATGACCCGGTCGACCGGTCCCCGGGGGGCGCCCCCCGGGCCCCGCGGTCGTGGCGCTCGACACGCCCGTCGTGGGCATCGGCCCGTGGGCGCCGGCACACAGCTCGTCGAGGGTTGGGAGTTCCGCCCGCGGCCCAAGGCAGGCGGTCGGGCCGACCCGCGGCAACGGTGGCCCCCGCCTGCCCGGCGCCGAGGCGCTCGTGATGGCGTCTCCCGGGACGCCGCCGTGGGGCCGGCCCAGAGCGTCACTGTTTCACGGGAAACATCGGTCACCGAGCTCTCGAGGGCTGGATCCGGCCCCCCTCCGCACCCGCCCCCCGGGCTGCCGGGGCCCGCTCGGCCCACTCCCGCCACTGTTTCACGTGGAACATCGGCCCCACCAGCGGGCGCCCCTATACTTCCCAACCATGCCCAGCGGCCGCGTCCTGGCGATCTGCAACCAGAAGGGCGGGGTCGGCAAGACCACGACCGCGGTCAACCTGGCCGCCGCCCTGGTCGAGCGCGGCCGGCGCGTCCTCCTGGTCGACGTCGACCCCCAGAGCAACGCCAGCTCCGGGCTGGGCCTCACCCTCGGCCCCTCCGACCCCTCGATCTACGACGTCATCGTGCTGGGCCAGCCGATCAACGACATCCTCCAGCGTCCGCCCCACATGGACGGCCTCGACGTCGCCCCCGCCACCCTCTCCCTGGCCGGCGCCGAGCTCGAGCTGGCCGACCTCGCCCGCCGCGAGTACCGCCTCCGCTACGCCCTCGAAGGCCTGCACGGCTACGACTACATCCTGCTCGACTCCCCCCCGTCCCTGGCCCTGCTCACCATCAACTGCCTCGTCGCCGCCCACGCCATGCTGATCCCGCTCCAGTGCGAGTACTACGCCCTGGAGGGGCTCTCGCTCCTAACGCACACCCACCACCTGGTGCGTCAGGAGCTCAACCCGTCCCTGACCATCGCCGGCATCGTCATGACCCTCTTCGACTCCCGCACCCTCCTCAGCGCCCAGGTGGTCACCGAGGTCCGCCAGCGCTTCCCGGCCGAGGTCTTCTCCACGCTCATCCCGCGGACGGTCCGCCTGAGCGAGGCCCCCAGCCACGGGCTGCCGGTCACCCTCTACGACCCCGACGGCAAGGGCGCCCAGGCCTACCGCGCCCTGGCGGCCGAGCTGCTGGCCCGCGACGCCCTGGTGGCGGCATGAGGCGCGCCCCGGTACCCCCGGACTCCGCCCGCCCGGCCCCCGGCCCCGACGACCAGCCGGCCAGGCCCCGGCGCGGGCTCGGCCGCGGCCTGGCCCAGCTCATCCCGACCGGTCCCCCGGGGCTCGCCGGGGTCCTCACCGGGCCAGGGGTCCGCGAGCTCCCCGTCGGCTGGATCGAGGCCAATCCCACCCAGCCGCGCTCGAGCTTCGACGACGCCTCGCTCAAGTCCCTCGCCGACTCCATCCGCCGCTACGGCATCCTCCAGCCGGTCGTGGTCGAGGCCATCGGCGGCGAACACTTCCGTCTGCTGGCCGGTGAGCGCCGCTGGCGCGCGGCCCAGCTGGCCGGCCTCACCCGGATCCCGGCGGCGATCCGACCGCAGGCCGAGGACCGCGAGACCCTCGAGCTGGCGCTGGTCGAGAACCTCCAGCGCGCGGACCTCTCCCCCCTGGACGAGGCCCGGGCCTACACCCGCCTGGCGGATGAGTTCGGCCTCACCCAGGACGCCATCGCCACCCGGGTCGGCCGCAGCCGGCCCGCCGTCGCCAACGCCATGCGCCTCCTCCAGGCCACCCCCGAGGTCCAGGCGGCGCTGGAGAGCGGCACCATCAGCGCCGCCCATGCCCGGGCCCTCCTGGCCCTTACCGATCCCGCCGATCAGCGGCACGCGCTGCGCCAGGTGATCGCCGCCACCCTCTCCGTCCGGGACACGGAGCACCTGGCGCGGGACACGGGGCGCGGCGCCAGACCCCGCGCCACGGTGCCGCCCGCCTCCTCGGTCAGCGCGCCCACGGACGCCCTGGCCGAGGCCCTCACCCGCCTCCTCGGCACCCGAGTCCTCGTTCGCGCCCGGCGCGGCGGCCGCGGCGGGCAGATCGTCATCGACTACTTCGACCCCGACCAGCTCGACGGCCTCTGCGCCCGCCTCGGCGTCCGTCTGTAGCGGCCGCCTCGCCGCCCCCTCCGTATACTCCCCTCCCGTGCCCCTGGATCCCACCGTCGAGCCGCGCCCGGCCCCGCTCGACTCCGGCCTCCCGGATCCCCAGCCCCCCCAGGAACGTCCCCACACCCTCCTCCGCGATCTTGTGGAGATCCTGGCCCTGGCGGCGGTCATCTACCTGGTGATCGCCTTCGCCGTGCAGACGGTCCACGTGGAGGGCACCAGCATGTACCCCACCCTCCACAACAACGATCTCCTGCTCGCCGAGAAGCTGTCGCTCGACTTCGCGGGCCCGTCGCGCGGCAGTATCACGGTCATCCAGCCCCCCCTGGACAGCCCCACCGACTTCATCAAGCGCATCGTGGGCCTCCCGGGGGAGTGGATCCGGATCGCGCCCAACGCTCAGGGCGTCGGGCATGTCTACATCAGCAACCACCGCCCCACCGGTCCAGCCGGGGGACACGTCCTCCTCGAGCCGTATGTCAACGGGCGCTGGGTCACCCAGGTGCTCTGCTGCACCTCGGCCGGGACGGCCTCGCCAGATCTTCCCTCCACCGGCCGCTGGGCCCACATTCCCAGCCACGACTACTTCGTGATGGGCGACAACCGCAACTACTCCGAGGACTCCCGCACCTTCGGCTGGGAGCCCCGCAGTGGCATCGTCGCCATCGCCATCTTCCGCTTCTGGCCCCTCACGCGCGTCGGCGCCCTGCCCGGCCCGGTGGCGACGCTGGCCGGCACCACTCCCGCCCTCCTCACCGGGTCGATCCCCACCATCTTCCGCCGGCGGCGGCGCCGCCGCCGCCGCCGCGCCTGACCCACAGCCCAGGACGCGATCCCGGCTGACCGTACATCGGTTCGCCCCGCCATCCCCGGGGCCCCTCGGCGCGCGGCGTCAGTCCGCCGGCGCCACCCACTCCTGCCCGGCCCGCTCCCAGGTGACCAGCTCCTCCGGCCGGAAGAACAGGGCCACCTCCTCCGCCGCCCGCGCCACCCCGTCCGATCCATGGACTAGGTTTTGTCCAACATCCACCCCGAAATCGCCCCGGATCGTCCCCGGCGCGGCCGTAGCCGGGTTGGTGGCGCCCATCATCGTCCGGACCAGGCCCACAGCCCCCGGCCCCTCCCAGGCCATCGCCACCACCGGGGACGAGGTGATGAAGTCGACCACGGCCGCGAAGAAGGGCCGCTCCCGATGCTCCGCGTAGTGCCGCTCGGCCACCAGCCGGTCGACCCGCAGCAGCTTCAGCCCCACCAGGTGCAGGCCGCGCCGCTCGAAGCGCCCGATCACAGCCCCAACCAGGCCCCGCTGGACCCCGTCCGGCTTGATCAGCACCAGTGTCCGCTCGGTCATGGGTCTCCTCCTCCCTCCTGCTACGCCAGGGCGGCGCTGAGCGCCGCCTCGTACGGCTCCCGCTTGACCCCCGGCCCGACCACCGCCACCCGCCAGGCGCCCGGGCCCAGCAGGCGGGCCGCCACCCGCCGCACCGCGTCGGCGTCGACCGCCTCGATCGCCCCCAGCACCGTCGCCGGGGTCTCCACGGTCTCCAGGAGCAGCGCCTGCTGCCCCACGAACTCGCTGACCGCCCCAGTCCCCTCCATGTGCAGCAGGAGCCGGCCCTTGAGGTACTCCTTGGCCCGCCGCAGCTCATCGGCGCCCACCGCGGTGGCGGTCATCCGGCGCATCTCGCCCGCCGCCGCCTCCAGCGCGGCCGGGGCACGCTCCGGCTCGGTGGCCAGGTAGACCGCCCAGGCGCCGGTGTCCTGGTGCTTGGTGGTGAAGGAGTGCACGTCGTAGGCCAGCCCCCGCTCCTCGCGCAGCTCCACGAACAGACGGCTGCTCATACCCTCGCCGAGCACCCCGTTGAGCACGTCCAGGACCACCCGGTCCGGGTCGCGGTAGGAGAGGCCGCGGACCCCCGCCACCACGTGGGTCTGCTCCGTGCGTCGCGGGCGGGCCCGCACCACAGCCCCCGGCCGGGCTGCCGCCGGTC
>JAKABB010000119.1 GCA_021802045.1 bacterium | reverse complement strand
AGCCCGCGACAGGGACCACATGAACACCGTCGGAGAGCCGGATGAGGGAAAACCTCAAGTCCGGTTCGATGAGGGGCGGCTGGGGAGGCTCGCGCCGAACCAGTCGCCTACTCTACTCCGAAGGCAAGACGCGGGTCAGGTCCGGCATGCGCCAGCGATGCGCCGGCGTGGTCCCAGCGGGCGAGATGCCTTCGGGGCTCATCCGGAGTGGTCGGCAGCGCAGACCCGGCACTTCGCCGAGCAGCCCGGCGCCGTCGGGCACTGGCCTGCGCCCTCTCGTCGCGACGTCGGAGAGGACGGGGCGGCGGAGCAGCGCTTGACTCGGACAGGGCTGCTTGCAGCCCGTCGATTCGCGCCAGGGCTCGCCTGGCGGCGGGGTAGTCGACCCGGGCCGTGCCCGGGGAGGGAGGGTCGAAGAGGGTCACGAAGGCAGCCAGGGCCGCAGCCACCAGATCCCGGTCTCCGATCAGCCCACAGCGGGGGCAGCGATGGGTGCGCTCCGCCAGGGTCTTCGGCACTCTTGCCCCGCACAGGCAGTGCTGGGACAGGGCGGTGGTCCGCGTGGAGGCCCGCACCAGTCCAGTGCCGGAGCGAGGGGCGACCGCCGCGGCCTCGGCCGCTATCGCACTCACCAAGCGGCCGGGGGTGACGGCGAGCAGGCTGCGGCCCCAGCGGCGTGTCCACCGGCGCAGGTCGCAGTCCTCGACCACCAGGCTGGCGCCGTGGACCGCGACCAGCTCCTGGGCGCAGCTGCGAGCCCGGTCGTCCCGGGCTCGGGTGCGAGCCGCCCCGGCTGCGGCCCCCTCTGCCCGCAGCCGCCGGTAGCCGGTGGAGAGGGCGTCCCGGCGGTAGGCCTGACGGGGCACTCCGGCGGAGGTGACCAGCCGGGGCCCCCGGGGCAGGGTGACGGTGACCGCTCGCTGTCCGGCTGCGGCTCGCCGGGTGGCGCGGCGGTGCTGCGCGCGGGAGAGCTGGTACTGAGCGGTGTTGCGGCAGCGCCGGGAGCGCTCCAGCGCTCTGGCCCTCCGCCGGGCGCGCAGCTGCTCCGCCGCCCGGCTGGCCCGCTCCTCCTGGCCAACGGCGATGCTGGACACGCGCACCTCGGTCAGCTCCCGGTCCACCGACACCACCGCCACCTTGGACACGTTGACATCGATCCCCGCCCGCCGATCGAGGCGGGCCGCCTCCAGCCGCCGCCGGGCGCGGGATGGGGAGATGTAGGGAGCCTTCAGCACCAGCAGATGGGCCTCGTACCTCCAGCCTCCAGGGGCTCCGAGATCACGCAGGCGGACCAGGTTGACCTTGTGCCAGAGCGCCGACTCGGCCAGGTGGTGGGCGGTGTGAGCCCAGGTCCCGGCTCCCTGGGGCAGGCGCACCGGCAGCACCAGCTCCCCCGCGGAGGAGGCCGGCCCGCCGCCGAACACCACCGCCAGGGCCCCCTGATGGTCCCACCAACTCCTGGACTCCGGGGGCGCGGGGGCCAGCAGGTGGCGGGGCTGCCTGAGCACCGACTGTCCCAGAGGGCACCCGCGCGCCTCGGCCACCGTCGCTCCAGAGGGAAGGCCGGAGGCTCCATAGCGATCCAGATGCCCTTGCAGCGTGCCCACCAGCCGGAACGTCTCCCACTTGCGCTGGGTGGTGTGGGAGCGGGCCCGGCCGGGAAGGGTCTGAAAGTCCCACCAACGCCCGGGACGGGGAGCCCCCGCCCGGTGGCCGCTGGCGTCCGGGAACAGGTGCCGGGAGGCCGCCTCCCACACCTGGTCGGCGGTATGCATGGCCACGGCCTTGCTGAGGTGGTGGCCGAGGTGACGCGAGCGCTCCATGTGGGAGTAGGCCGCCTGCTCGAGGCCGGCGCGGGAAAGCCCCAGCCGCTCTCGCACCTGAGCGCCGCCCGTGACCTCCCGCTCATGGCGGGCGGCCCAGTAGGCTCGGCAGCGCCGGCCCGCCCGCCGCTGCAGCGTCCGCCGCAGTGCGAACGCCGCCTCGTACAGATGCTCCAGCCGGCGGCGCTGGTGGGGCCCCGACAGATCCAGGGGCAGGCGGATCACTGCCACCGGCTCATCGGGGTCGCGCTGCCAGGGCGATCGTCGATTCGGTCCCCGGCGGCGAGGAGGGGTTGCGTCTGACATCGGAGGACAGGATAGCCCAATATGGGAACAACTGTTCGCCGCACTCGCCGCCTGCCCGCCTCGGCTGCTTGGGGGACGCCTTCCCCCAGGGTGACAGGGATGGCTCACCCAAGAGGTCGAGGCACCCCCCGTTGCTCCCCCCGCGTGGCCTCGCCTCCCCAGAGGTTGGACAAACTGTGGGCCACCGGCTTGGCTTCAATACCAGTAACTTAGGGTGGTGAGAGGATCCGGATAGCTGCCGGGGTCGGCAGGGTGGGCTGAGGCCAGGGGCGATGCTCGGGACGCTTGACCGCGAAGCTGGTCATCTTGCGGCGCACGACGCGGGGATTGGCGCGCAGGCGGCGCCGGGGCAGCAGTTCCTCGAGGATCTCCTGGGTGGCATGGAGGATCCCCGCGGCCAGGCTGACCTGGTCGCCCACGGAGCGGCGAATGCTGCGGCGGGCGGCGCGCAGGGTCCGGATGAAGCTCACCCGGTCCGGGGCGATGTCGCTGTGGTGCGCGGCCTGGCAGAGCAGGGCTCGAATCGCGTAGTGGACGCAGAGCATGCCCCACGCCTCCTGGTAGACCCCGTCGGCGGTCTTGGAGCGCAGCACCACCCGGGGCCCGCGCTGGTGGGTCTTGAGCTCGTCGAGTGCGGACTCGAACTCCCAACGCTGCGAGTAGAGTGCGGCCAGCTCCTGCGCCGGTGCCCGTTTGGGATCAAGGATCGTGGTGACCAATCTGTAGGCAGACTCCGCCTGGGGCCGACCCGGGTCCTCGATGGTGTACTCGACGACCCGCACTACGAGGACGTCTTGACGACGGTGCTTGTCGGGTGATGCCACCAGCTCGGAGCGGAAGGAACCATCGGAATAGCGCTCCAGCACCGGCAGGACCGCATTGGCTTTGGCGCGCCAGCACAGCTGCGCTCCGGTCCCAGCCATGGCCGAAACCAGGGGGTGGGCGGTGAACCCTCGATCCGCCAGGATCAGCATCCCCGGGTCGATCGCAGCTACCAGCTGGCGCGCGAGGGTCGGCGCGCCCGTCCCGTAAGCTCCCATCGCGGCTGCGAATATCGCTTTGGTGCCGGACTCCGCCAGCGCCACGATGCGCAACTGCGGGAATGCCGACTCGCCCCGACTGGAACCGGGCCGTCCGAACGTCTGGACATTGTCAGCGGTGTCTGCGGTGTCGAGCGTGGTGCCATCCATGGAGACCACCCGCCACCCCCGATAGAACGCGCCCCGGGTATCCAGCTGCGCCAGCGGCACGCACGCGGCGGTGAACAGCGCTTGCAGCGGCGCCGATCCCAGCCGCGCTCGCGCCTTCGAGATCGCCACCGAACTCGGCCGCTGCAGTGCGTTCCGGGCCCGCCCGAGCGGACCTTCGGTGAGCTCCCGCAGCACCTCCTCGTAGCCTGCTTCTCGGAACAGGGTCATGGCCAGCACGTAGTAGACCACCATCCGTGCCGGTAGCAGCCGGTAGCGCACCTCACGCTTCCCAGTGCTCTCGATCGCCTGGTCCACCAACTGCTGGGGATACGTTGCCGTCAGCACTCCCAGGGCGATCCGGTCGCGCAACCGCCGACCATCCTCAGGCTTCGGCTGTCCTACCCGTGGCACCCACCCATTATACCAGCGCTAGGGTCTAAGTTACTGGTATTGGGCTTAGCTTGCGACTTAACCTCCGGCAGGGTGGTTGGGCGGCCTTCTTGATGGCCGGGTGTCGGGGAGCCGGGCCGCGCCGGCTGCCCTTGGGCCTTCCGGGGCCCGCCTTGCTGGGTTTTGGCGCTCTGGCGGGGGCCCCAGGACCAGCAGCAGTTGACAAGAACCCCGGCGGACGCGGGCGGGAGTGAGTCGGGTGGGGTCGCGCGGCGGCTCCCAGGGCAGTCGCTGGTCGGCGACCAACCCTCGGGCGAGTCGGAGCTGGGTGTAGCCGGCGAGGACCAGGCCGGCCCAGCGGTCGGCCTGCTCGAGTGTGCGGACCCGCGGGGTGACCCAGCCGAGCGTGGTCTTGGCGAAGCGGAGCCTTGTGCTCGATATCGAACCGGTGGCGGTAGGCCCGCCAGCAGCAGGCCAGGTCCGGCCGTGGGCCGGCCAGGCCGGCCCACCACAGCCAGAGCATCTTCTGGGCTCGGACGGCCTTCCGGGGCAGATGCTCGACGGCGACCCGGATGACGGTGCCGGACACGATCGGGGGGTGTCCCGGCTGGCTCCAGCGGCGGCGGCGGCTGGGCCGCGGATGCAGCCCCGTCCAGGTGGTGACCTCGATCCGGCCGTACTGGGGATCGGTGGTGACCAGGGTGGCGTCGGGCACGGACCAGGTCGCGGGATCGGCGCAGCGGAACGGGGCCCCATGCCGCCGGGGTCGGCCCGCGGCGCCGGGACAGCGGGCAGGGGGCGCCGTGTAGAAGACCCGGTCGTCGCGGATGCGGACCAGGAGTTGGGCGGGCGTGGCGGCGCAGTCGACGGTGAGCGCGATGGGGTCGTGGCCGGCATCGAAGACGAACAGCGGGGCGGGCGCCCCCGCCTCGAGCTGCGGGCGACCCACCAGCGCGGACACCTGCCGAGCGGTGGCCTGGCCGGTGTCGCCACGGGGCGGGATGCGGGCGGTGTCGATGGGCGCCGTCCAGGAGTTGCGCTCCCAATTCAACTGGGCGATCCAGGAGGCGTGCCAGCCGGCCACGACCGGCTGCCCGTTGGAGTGGCGGGAGGGGTGGTGGTAGTAGCCCCGCTCCGGAGCGGTCTCCGCGTCGCAGCGGGGCCAGCTCGAGGTGTCGACCGCAAAAACACCAAGGGCCAGGCCCGCGGGCGGAACTGGACCAGGCAGTCGCCGAGTTGGTCCGCAGCGAGCCGGCCCTTGCTGAGCGCGGCATAGGCACTGCCGTGGCCACGGCGGACGATCGGCTCCAGGGAGAGGTGCGGCGGGGGGAGCCCGGTGACCGCGTGCCCGACGATGTGGGCGTCGGTGAGCTCAAACAGCGCGTCGGGCCAGCGCGTGGCACGGCGGTAGAAGGCCCTGCGGAACTCCCCGAGCGCCGCCAGGGGCCCTGGGGCGGGGGGATCCAGACGGGGGTGCAGCATGGCCGCCCTCCAGAGCAGGAGCTGGGTCGTGATCTGACAGCTATTATAGATGTCAGATCCGAGTGCGAAGATCAAGCCCCCTCGTCCAGGAGTCGACATGCCAACGCAAACCAACCTCGCCGCCCGGCTGACCGCCGCCGAACGCCGGTACCACGCCTTCAGCGGCCAGCTCGCCCGGATCGGGCTCATCGCGCCGGGCAGTGTCGTCAGCCGCTACACCCGCTGCGGCAAGGCGGGCTGCCGCTGCCAGGCCGATCCCCCCCGCCTCCACGGCCCCTACTGGCAGTGGACGGCCATCCTCGAGGGCAAGACGGTCACGCGCCGCCTCACCGAGGCCCAGGCTCAGCGCTACCGCGAGTGGATCGCCAACGACCGCCAGCTCCGCCGGCTCATCCCTCAGCTGCGGCGGGCTGCCCACGACGCCATTGAGCTCACCCTGCAGGCTGACCAGCCCGCCCCAGCCGAGCCTCCCTCACCCCCGCTGAGAGGCTAAATCGCAGGCTTAGACTTCTCGGTGCCCGGCGGGTCCGCGCAGCGGGCCCCGGGCCCTGGATGGAGCCAACGCCAGACCGGATGCCAGCGCCCCGCGACCTGCCGCCGGCGACCAGCCTCCTGGCCGTCTGCGCCCATCCCGACGACGAGTCCTTCGGGCTGGGCGCGGTCCTGGCCGCGTACGGCGCGGCTGGCTGCCGGCTCAGCGTCCTGTGCCTGACCCACGGCGAGGGCTCGACCCTGCACGCGTTCGGCAGCGACCTGTTCCGGACCCGGGCCGGGGAGTTCCGGCGCGCGGCCAGGGCCCTGGGGGTCGGCCGGTCCGAGCTGCTGGCCTACCCGGACGGGCACCTCGCCGAGGTTCCGCTGGCCGAGCTCGGGGCCCACGTCGACCGGCTGGCCGCCGCCGCCGGGGCGGACCGGCTCCTGGTGTTCGACGAGGGGGGCGTCACCGGCCACCCCGACCACCGGCGGGCCACGGCGGCGGCCCGGCTGGCGGCCGGCCCGCTGGCCCTCCCGGTGCTGGCCTGGGCCCTGCCCACCGCCATCGCCGACCAGCTCAACGCGGAGCACCACACCGCGTTCTGCGGGCAGCCGGCGCAGGCCCTCGACGTCGAGCTGGTGGTGGACCGGGCCCAGCAGCGCCGGGCCATCGCCTGCCACCGCAGCCAGGCCACCGACAACCCGGTCCTGCAGCGGCGCCTGGCCCTGCAGCGGGACCGGGAGTGGCTGCGGCACCTGCTCCCGGCCCCGGCGGGCACCGCACCGCCCTCGGGATAATGGCGGGGTCGGCGCCCCTCCCCGGTGGCGGGGTCGCCATGGGGTGGTGACGCGCGGCGCCGGGGCCGCGCCGGGGGGAACGCCATGCAGGCAGGAGGCGGCCGCGCCGGAACACCAGGGGGCGGCCCCGCCGGCACCGCCCCGGCGCCGGCGGGGCCTCCCACCGGGGCCACCGCGCTGGCGGAGTGGCTCCGGGACGCCGGGGTCCGGGTGGTCTTCGTCCTGCCGGGCGGCCACATCCTGCCCCTGATGGGCGCGCTGCACCAGGCTGGGGTCCGCCTGGTGGGCGTCCGCCACGAGAGCGCGGCGGCCCAGATGGCGCAGGGGTGGGCGCTGGCCACGGGCCAGCCCGGGGTGGCCCTGGTGACGGCGGGGGCGGGCTTCACCCACGCCCTGACCGGCCTGGTGGACGCCGCCACCGGCCGCCTGCCCCTGGTCCTCATCGCCGGGCGCAGCCGCTCCAGCCTGCGGGGCCGGGAGGCGGTGCAGGACCTGGACCAGGCCGCACTGGCCCGGACGGTGGCCCGCGAGACGGTCTGCCTCGACCTGGGGGCCGCCGACGAGCTGGCCCGCCTCCCGGCGGCCTGGGCCGGCACCGGCGACGCCCCCGGCCCGCTCTACCTGCAGGTGGCCCCGGACTTCCTGCGGGCCCCGCTGCCGGGGGGGGTGACGCCGGGTCCGC
>JAKABB010000118.1 GCA_021802045.1 bacterium | reverse complement strand
GCGCCCGCCCGCGGCCGCGACGCACCGCCGCCCCCGTCCCGGCTCGCGGCGCCTGGCCGGCCGCGCGGGCGCGATCGGGGTGAGCCGCCGAGTATCCCGGTTATCGGCGGCTCACCCGTTTGCTGATCTCAGAAGGCATCGTCTAGGCGGGGTGG
The DNA here is from genome assembly GCA_021802045.1 of bacterium. Lineage (GTDB taxonomy): Bacteria > Chloroflexota > Dormibacteria > Aeolococcales > Bog-877 > JAKABB01. The sequence goes on along the minus strand of JAKABB010000118.1, from coordinate 6,997 downwards.
GCTCACCCGGGAAGGGCTCGGGGAGGCCCCAACCCCTATGCCGCCGGCACGAGATCAGTCGCCGCCCTCGGGGGTGAGTCGTCGCGGTCCGCTGAGTCGGCGGCACGGGTTGCGGCCACGTAACGTAGATCCTTTACGCGAACCGCTATGGAAGGCAACCGGATCTCGAACTCGGCCGCGCAAATCCGAACTCCTGACTACTCCCCATGGCACGGTCCCTCGCCCCTTATGCGCCCGGGTCATGCCGGATGCGGCTCCAAATTGGCCAGACCTTACACTGCGCGAGAAGGCCCTGATGAATCCCCACCAATCGTTCGAGGACCCCCTTGGTGCCATCTGCGGCAACGTGAAGGCCATTTAGTGCTGACCCAAACCCCAGGAGGAAGCTCGCGCCAGGACGGGTTATCACATATTCAATCCGCAGCGCAGGGGCTAGACATGCGTAGGTGATAGTCTTGGTGAATACCCACCTCTCTTGGTCTGTCATCGGGAATTCGGCGACAGCGCGGTCAACTTCACCCCGCACCGCTGCTTCTGCCTGATCCCCGGAAGGAGCCTCCGGCTCCTCAGACGTGACTAGGCTATGAGGACCCAGTTGAACGGACTTCAGGAACTCTCCGGCTCTCCGCCAGTCGTCGGACTTCGGACGCACGTCACAACCAGCGATGCTGAGGCGGTTGATCAGGGTTCGTCGGGACTCAGGAGAGTCATCCAGTCGAACGACATGGACGCCGCCTATGTCGGAGAATGGTCGCACGTTTCCTAGTTCCACGATCACGGTACGACGCCTGTCGGCCCGAAAGGCCATGCCCAACTCGAAGAATACATTTGGTCTCGCCTGATACTCAAATGGGAGTTCCGATGGCGTGCCCGCTAGTTCTGGCCTCAGCGAGACCGTCTCGTCAGGAGTGAGTAGCACGAGCACGGCGCGCGCTAGCGCAAAGCCGGCATCAAGTACGTCAGCCGTATACGGAGAGGCACTGCGCGTGGCCTTGATGGCATCGTGCTCAAACTGAACGGGCTCAAGTCCAAGCGAGCCCAGAAACTCGTCCAATGCCTCTCTCGCGGCCTTGTTGCGACCATGCACAACGAAAACCTTGTGAGGATCGCCCGCGTCCTCCGCTGCATCGGACTCACCGCTATCTGGAATCGGCGTGGGGCGCCCTCCAACAGGGGCAGTCCTAATGGTCGGGCTGCCCCCAACGAACTGCTGCGACATGCGCGCCAGATCGGCTTCCCGGTCTTGGAGCACTTGATCTACTCGGGCCAACAGGTCATTGACGCTGACGACCTTGGCGTAGCGGCGGGCCCCACGCTCGTTCACAGTAATTGCCCACCCGTCGGGGCCCGAACCCAATGATCGCCACAGGCCAGGTACGCCGCTTTGTATAACGTCGCACGCCGCCGCGAGATTGGGATCGGTCGGCTGGAGTCCCAGCGCTTCGGCCGCCTGGTCGCGCCTGATGACGAGTTCATCATCAGCAGACGCCGGTGTGAAGTGGACTGCTTGCCTTGCAATCTCTGTCACGAGAGCGACGACAGTCTGCGCCGCCATCGCGGCCTCTGCGACCATAGAGAGGCCGCGTACCGTCAGCCTGACCTCTTGCCTGTCAGGCTCCCATCCGAGAGGGAAACCGCTCAAGTCAGGCCAGAGTAGGTCCGGCGACAATTGAGATCTGACCGCGACGAGATCGAGGCCATGGGTTTGATGAAGGAGCCCATCTAGCTCGCGAGTCGAGGGCCAGCGCTTTCGTTCCGAGTAGAAACCCCACATGGTCTTGAGCACGGCCCGACCTTCTCTAGGCAATGCCGCGATCGGCTCACTTGCCAGGGTTTTCACTGGCGAGAGCGGTGATAGAAACTCGTCCGTTACGTCCTCGCCGTCTGAGAACACAAGGTACTCAATTGGCGTGGTCCCCTGCGGTCCACGCGCAAGTACCGTGGGCTTGATAACGGCGGAAGGTTGGTCTGTGTGCCGAATGTGCAAGCTCTCAATGTCATCGCGAGTCAAGTCTCGCCCAGCGAGGCTGATCGTCAGTCTCGCACGATAGGGCTCCAGTACTCTCTTCTCAAGCTCTTCCCGCGTAAGGTCAAGCTCGCCCACCCCGGGCCATTCATGGGTGCGCAAGTCAATCCACACGTGAAAGTAGGTCATCGAGCGAGCCTGACCTCCAACCCGGGCAGCGGGTGCCAGATCAATCCGGGTGCGGCTCTTCTGGAGTGACGGGTCCTTTTGGTCTTCGAGGCGCCAGCCCCGAAGGTGCAGGGACCGAGGGCTGGCACTCGGAAGCTGCCTGAGTAAACACTCACTCCGCGTCGGCCGACCAACGGCTCGCTCCGAGCGGTATCGGGGTCCAGGTGCCGCCCTCGCTCGCCCCCTCGCCACCCGGCAGATGGCTTCAGCAACTCGATTGCGCCACCGCAGGCGTCCCTCCAGAAGAGCCGCACCCAGATCAATCTGCGGCCACCACGGGGCGGAGGATACCAGGGTGGAGATGGAGCTGGTGAGGGAAGCCCCTCCTCGTGTCGGAGCGGAGTTGGGCAGTCACGATATTCGCGGCAGCAATACGACGAGGTGATCGGCAGTGACCTTCATCACCGATCGACTCTCTGCGTGGGCCAGTGGGTCGGCGGGTGCGCGACGCACTCACCAGACGTCAAGCCCCGGAGGCAAGCTCAAGTTGTATGACCGACAGATGGTCCACAGGAAGTGGCGGGCCCGACGTGTCCCGAGCACCAGGACACCCGCGATGGCCAGGAACTGGCATCACACTCGTGACATCTCCGGAGCAGGTCTTGACCGTCTACTCCTGTTGAGGGCGGGCTGGTTGCTCTCGTCCGGTCCGCACGGGGACCAGGCGCTGCAGGAAGTCAGCGCGGGAGCCACAGCACGCGGCGCTTCGGGTTGACCAATTTGCTCCACCAGCCTTCCGCCTCGCGCCGAGCGGTCGGGGCACAGGCCGGCGCGGTCAGACAGGTAAGCCCGCCCCCGGAGCGCGGCGGCGGGGGCGGGCTCTGCGAGCCCCGGATCAATCTCCAGCGCTAGGAGTTCGTGTACATGATGCCGTTGTACTGGATGCCTGCGATCGTGTCCGTGTACGGAGTCGACTGGCTTGAGTCGTTGACGATGTATACCCCCGTCACAGTGCCGGGGCAGTACCCGTTCACCGCCGCAAGCGCAGCCGCGTAATCGCCCTGGTAGCTACCGCTGTCGTAGCTGTTGGTGCCGGCACCGCAGGCATTAACGGCCCAGAACGCCTCGGGAGCAGGATAGCCGAACAAGTAGCCGCCGCTTGAGAACTGGATGTACCAGCGCGGCGACCCCGAAGTCGGCATGGAGTTCCCGCTCGCGTCGACGGCGGTGAACGCGGGCGCACTGGACGGCGCCGTGGCGCTGACGTGATGGAACACGATGACTGCGTACGAACTCGAGCTGGGCACGGTCACCTGGATGGCGGACTGGCTGGGAAGCCATTGCGCGGTCGCAGAACCCTGAGCGAAGAAGGATACGTTCGTCGCTGGGCTGGCCAGCGCAGGAACTGCTGTAAGGGCACCGAGACCGATAGCTGAGCCGACCACGGCGAGACGCGTGATGAACCGCATTCCGGAATCTCCCTCATAGTATTGATGGATGTACGGATCGCGAGCGCTCTAGGTCGCGGCCTCTGCTTACCTCATAGGCAACGCCTCCCGTCGCCCGGCACCCGAGTCGGCCCGGCCGCACCACATCGCCCCGTTGTGGCGCGCGGACCTCCCACTCGGCAGAACAGGCTGGACATGCCGGACAGCGACACCGCCTGTCCCTGCTCGGAAGGTCGCGCCTCTCCGTCCCTCGCGGCCCATCGAGCCTGTCGGCAAGCCGGGGTCGATCGGTGACCTTGAGCCCCGCCCTCCCGCGAGAACCCCTGCACTGCGACTCCCCCAGGGGGCAAACTCGCTGCCCCCGGCTCAGCCATCCACCAGCCAAGCTGACGGCCATGCTACGCACAGGACAACCTGACCGTTGTAACAATCCACAGGCGCCTCGGCAGGCTGAGGGGCCAAGCGGTACCGGAAAGGGAGATGCCAGAGCGAGGGCTGGAGACCCTCGCTCCGGCGTTTGACCCTCTGCGCCCAGTCGCTCCAGACCACTGAGCAGGGGGCAAAGTCTCAACTACCAAGCCGCTGAGCAGGCACTGCCGCCCCCGCCCCCCCTCACGCGGGCGCGGTTCATCTCTGGGGCCCAGCGCGTCACGGTGCGCGGGCGACCGTTGGCGGGCAGCCGCCCCGGCCCTATCCTCAGGACATGACCCCTGTCCGATCCGACCTTCCGTGGGTGCGCCCCAGCCAGTTCATGGACGCCCGGGCTCGGTGCTGGGTGATTGCGGACACCCACTGGGGCCACCGGCGGCTGCGCGAGGTCCTGGCTCCCGGCATCCGCCCGCCCCACGTCGACGCCCTCATGGTCGAGCGGTGGTGGGCAACGGTCGGCCTCGACGAGCCGGTGCTCCACTTGGGCGACGTGTTCCTCGGCGACCTCACGGCGGCTGACGTGCCCGCCCGCTTCCCCACCCTCCCCGGCCGGGTCTTCCTGCTGCCCGGCAATCACGACGGCCTCGACAAGCTGGCGGCGCTCGCGGCCATCGGCTGGTGCATGGTGGAGCCGTTCGCTGTCGAGCACCAGGGCTGGACGGTCCGCTTCAGCCACCAGCCCCTTGAGGATCTGGCCGAGGGCGAGCTGAACGTCCACGGGCACATCCACCAGAACCCTGCCCCGTCCCCCAAGCACTTCAACGCCTCGGTCGAGCAGATCGACTACCGGCCCGTGTCCCTGTCGCGCGTGCTGGACGACCGGGTGGCGGTCAATGGCGGGCCCCGCGTGTGGGGCGAGACACGGTCGGCGCCCGGGGGACGACGGGCCCGGACGCGCTAGTCCGGCGGAGGGTCCGCAGCCCCCGGGCGGCCGGGGGCCCGGGCCGCGAGCCGGGCCATCGCGGCGTCCAGCTCTGCGAAGCTGGCGTCGGTCCGAGCCTGCAGGTCGCATGCGTCCGCGGGCAAGACCGCCCGCCGGATCGCGGCCCGGGCGGCGGGGTCGGACCGCATCGGCTCGAGCACGGCGTCGAGATCCACGATCATCAGAGGAGCGTCCGGCCCCCGCTGGAGGCATGAGGGGGCGGACGCGCTAGCCGGGACCTCCGCCCGCCAGCGACCGGATCCGCGCCTGCAGCTCGGGGTCGAGCGTGGGGAAGCACGGGTCGGTCAGCCACTCCCCCGCCCGCTGCGGATGCAGGGTCACGGCCACCGCCACGTGGATGTCGGTGGCAGTAATCCCCCGGGCTGCCATAGAGGCGGCGGCCTGGTCTTGGAAGGCTGCCAGTTCGGCGAGGAGGGCGGCGCGACTGGGCTCGGGGGCGGGGCGCTGAGGGGCGGGGCGGGGTGGCTGTGTCATGCCCCCCATGGTCGCACCCGAGAGGCGGCCGGAATCCGGGGCGGGGCGGCCCTCCAGCGCGAGGGGGAGGACGACGCACACAGCGGACGGGGGTGGGGCTGGAAGCCCCTCGCCGTCCCAGCGGCCCTTGATCAGGGCCACTGCTCGGCCTCTCGATTCGCGATCGGGAAGATACGCTGGCATTCACTGGCGATCGGCTGGAGGTCGAACGCCTCGCCCCAGAACACGATCCTTGGGCCCGCGGGCGGCGAGGGATCGTAGATGCGAAACATCTCAATCTCGGTGAAGCCACCAATCGCGCCGGGCGGGCCGATCAGACAGTCGAGGTAGTTGTGAGTGGGGGACTCTCGCCACCAGCGGTCGAGTCGCTCATCGAAGTGCTCGAAGTGATTCCGCATCGCGACCCGATGCAGGGCCGAGCCGTCGGTGACGCCCAGCGAGGCCCTGAGCGGCTGACGAACCGGAGCGGTGGCCTCTCGGTGCCGCCCGTCGCCCCAGAGGGCCTTTGACACGTTGCCGGCGCCGACCACGAACATCTGGCAGCCGATCCAGAGTTGGTCGTGGTCCCCATGGGCGGCTGCGCGGTTGATCATCGGCACCGAGACCAGGACGAACCGGCACTGGTCCGCCACATGCCGCTGGAACACCTTGAGCAAGTGCCTGTCCATCGACAGCTCCGTGGTTGGGGCTACCCGGGCCCCCGCGGACGCAGAAGGCGCCTGCTGGGTACGCGATCCCCATCCTGACCCGCCGGGAAGTCTACGACGCCCGGGTCCAGATCACCACGGGAGCCAACGTGCTCCCGCCCCAGCCGGTCAGCGCCGCCTCACGCCCCCTCGCCTCATGGCCCCGGGCCTCCGCGGTCCGGGCGGCACCCAGGAAGCCGGCGCGACGGCACCGCCCATGCCCCGCCGGGCGCGCAGCGGCGGTCCACCCCCCAGAACTGGACCCGATGAACAGGGGTGCCGCCACGTCCTGGCTGGCCCCCGCGTGATTCCGGAGCGTGACGGTGTGCATCGGATGATCAGGCAGGGTCGGGAGTTGGGGGCCCGCGAGGCCCCCAGGCGAGACCACGTGGTGAGCGCTGGGGCCTCAAGATGCCCGCCAGCGCATGCGCGGCCCGGGTATGCGGGGGCGCCGTCTGTGGTCTCGGAGATCACCGACCGCGACGCGCCACCGGAGAGCGACCACGCCGACCAGCCCGACGCGTGCGGCCCCGCTCGGAGATCGACCCATGAGCACATGAGATGGTGGCGGTGACCCTGGACGGTCCCGCGCCGCTCATCACGCCGCCGGCTCCACCAGGACGGCCGCTGACGGTCGGGGCGACGGCACGCCGGCCACGGCCTGGGCGATCGCGGTCGAGGCTGAGGCTCGGGTCGACCCCGGGGTACCCGCGGCGGGGCGCAGCGCCGGACGCCCGCGCCCGGCGCCGCCCTGACCGCGACGCAGCGCGCCCCGGCGAGCAGCCGCCCCTGGCGGGGGCGGATCGCCTACCGCTGGCCCTCCCGATCCCGCTCGGTCGCGGGCGGGGCCTGCGGGTGCGGGACCGGGCCGCTCGGCCGCCGC
>JAKABB010000020.1 GCA_021802045.1 bacterium | reverse complement strand
CTGGAGGGGGCGCCCGATCCGGGAGCGCTACGTGTACCTGTTCGCGGACGGGGTGTACCTGAAGGCCGGCCTGGAGCAGGAGCACACCGCCGTCCTGGTGGTGGGGGGGGTGAGCGCGGACGGCCGCAAGGAGCTGCTGGCGATGGAGAAGGGGTACCGGGAGAGCGCCAGCTCCTGGGGCGAGGTGCTGCGGGACCTGAAGGCTCGCGGGCTGACCGAGGCGCCCTTGCTGGCGGTCGCGGACGGGGGCCTGGGGCTGTGGGCAGCGCTCGGGGAGGTCTTCCCCGAGACCCGGCACCAGCGGTGCTGGAACCACCGGAGTTTGAACGTGGCCGACAAGCTCCCCAAGCGGCTCCACGCGGAGGCCAAGGCCGCCGTCCGGGAGATCTACGAGGCCCCGACCCAGGCCGAATGCAGCCGCCGGCGGGCGGAGTACTGCACCAAGCTGCGGGCCACCGGCCATGGCGATGCGGCGGACTGCCTGGAGCGGGACTGGGAAGACTTCATCGCCTTCTACGACTTCCCCGAGGAGCACTGGACCCACCTCCGGACCTCCAACCCGGTGGAGTCGATCTTCGCCGGGGTCCGGCTCCGGACCAACGCCACCAAGCGGCTGCGCTCCCGGGAGAACGCCCTCTACCTGGTCTTCAAGTTGGTGCTGCGGCTCAGCACCAACTGGCGGCCCATCAACGGCCGCAACCAGCTGGCCCTGCTCCTGGACGGGGAGCGCTTCGATGACGGTCGACTGCGACGAACTCCCGCCCCCAACATGGAGGGCACTGCCGCTTGACCATCTGACCCGTCTTCCTGGAAGCAATTTCGATTTCCACAAGACTTGACAAGAGCTCGTGGCGGGCCGCACCGTCACCCGCCGACTGTCGGCGCCCGAAGCCCTCCTCTATCAGGAGTGGATCGCCTACGTGCGCCAGTTGCACGCCATCGTTGACGAGATGCGCGCCGTGGCCGACGAGGCCCGTGGATTGATCCTGGCTGCCCCTCAGCCGACTGAGCGGGACTCCGCCTGAATGGCGGCTCCACCGGTGCCGGTGCCCATTCTGCCGCCGCGGACTGATGGGCGCTGGCGGTGGTCGGCGCCTGCGACGCGGGCCAGAGCATCTGGCGGGCCCGACGGGGTGCGCCTGGCGCCCCGTTGGGGTGGGGCCGCTGACCCGCTTCGGCTCCCCGCAGCCTGGTACCATCGCGAGCAATGTTCGGGATCGCGTGGCGCTTCTACTTTTACTTTATCAACACCTCGCCGGCCGTAGGGTCGGCGCTGGGTGCTGCTAGGTAAGTAGCCCCGCGTCGAGATCCGGCGGCCGAGAGGCCGGTGCCGGATCTCGCGAACCGGAGCCGGTCCTCACCAGACGACTGGAGGACCTGATGCTCACCGACCTGCTCAGCCCGACATCGCTGTCTCCGGCACGCCGCCGCGTCGCCATCGGCGGGGTGGTTTTCGGTGGTTTGGCGGTCCCCGTGATCGCCGGACCCTGCGCCGTCGAGCCGGACTACGTCCAGCACGCCCTGGCGATGCGCGCGGCGGGCGCCTCGGTGCTGCGCGGCAGCGTCTTCAAGCCGAGGACCCGGCCGGACAGCTTCCAGGGCCTCGGGGAGTCGGGCCTGGCCCTTCTCGACACCGCGCGGTCGGTCACCAAGACCCCGGTCCTGGTCGAGCCGTTGTCCACCGAGCATCTCACCGGCCTGATCGGCCGGGTCGACGCCCTGATGATCGGCGCCCGCTCCATGCAGAACACACCGCTGCTCCGCGCCGCCGGCCGCTCCGGCCTCCCGGTGGTGCTCAAGCGCGGCATGGCCGCGACCTACGAAGAGTGGCTGGCCGCCGCCGACTACGTCCTCGCCGAGGGCAACGAGCACGTCATCCTCTGCGAACGTGGCATCCGGACCTTCGAGACCGCCACCCGCAACACCCTGGACATCTCGGCGATCCCGGTGCTGCGGGAACGCACCGCGCTGCCGGTCATCGTCGATCCCAGCCATGCGGCGGGCCGAAGGGAGTGGGTGCCGGCTCTGGCGCTCGCCGCAGTCGCCGCCGGCGCCGATGGGCTCCTGATCGAGGCGCACCCCGTCCCGGAGGCCTCGTGGAGCGACGCAGCCCAGGCGATTGCGCCGCACACGTTGGCCGCCGTGGTGGCGGCTGTCGGCGTCCTGGCCCCGCTGCTGCGGGCCACCGAAGGGGTTGCCGATTCCGCCGAGCAAGGACGGGTCGTCGACGCGCTGGATCTGGCCGTCGGAGCCCTGCTGGAGAGCCGTGCGGGCGCGGTCGAGAGCGTCCGGCAGGCGAACGGTCGCACGGGCCCCGGCGTCCGGGTCCACGGTCTGGACGGGGAGGTGCCCGTCAGCAGCGCCGTCCCCGCTGTGGGACTCGCGTGAACAGCGTGCCCGGGTGGTGACCGCCGACGTGTCCGGTGGTCCTCAGCGGCCTCGGCCGACCGCGGCCGGGTCTGTCGGGTCATGGAGCTGGGCAGGCGCTCCCGGAGGCGGTGGGGGAGGGGAGGGCCCCGCCAAGACCCGGCCTCACCCCGGACCCGCTCGTCGCTCGCGGCGGCGAGGAGCAGACGGTCCCCGCCATTCGATGGCGGTCACCGGGTCAGCCTCACGGAAGTCGCGGAGGTCACGCTTGATCTCGGCATGGACTTCGGCCGGATGCTGGAGCCGGGCCGCGACCACGGCGTCCACCCGCGCCGCGAGCGCGGCCGGCCCAGCGACCGAGGTGACCGGTCCCAGCGGCTGCGCCTTCGCGGCGCTCAGCGCCAACGATGGCGCGAGGCCGTTGGTCACCTCCGGGAACCAGGACCAAGACGCGGTCAGGGCCGCTGAGACGTTGCACCGGGCGACCAGGCCGACCCCGTAACCGGCGGCGTCCGCATCGACCGGCGGGACCATGACCAGAGGCATCTCGGAGAGGCCGCGGGTGACGTCGGTCAGGGCCTCCGCCATCGCCCGCGCCGCGCCGGCGTCGCTGGCGCTCCCGCCCCTGCGGCGGCAGAAAACCCCGTGTTCGCTGCCCGGGTGAAGGACATGGCTGCCGGCGGGAGCAGGCCGCCCGCGCCGACAGCTCCTGGCACATGCCGGGCCTGAAGGCGTTGTCGGGTGGCCGGTGGCGTCGCCGGCGGCTCGGCCCGCTCCGCCCGCCGTCCCTTGCGACCGTCGGCCCACCCAGGCCGGCGTCCCAGTCCCGGCCCGACCCCAGCGGCGACGTGGAGGCGCAGGAGCAGGAGGGCACGTGGCTGGACGAGGAGGCGGACGCGGAGGAAGCCCTGGCTGAGGACCTGGCCCGCGAGCGGGGACCGAGGGCGTGGTCCCTCCGGGGGCTGCGAGCAGCGGCTTCGCTCCAGTGTCGGCATCTTCCGTGACGGCCACCTGCCTTTGCGACCGCGGAGCATGAGCCGTTCAGGCGGCGGCGGCCAACCTCTGGTCATGGCCTTGGCACGGAGCGTGACGCGGTTCGCGCCGTGATCAGGTCGGCGGCTTGAGCCCCGGAGTCGCCCTGGTGTAGGGTCAGAGCCGTGTCGGGGGAACTGGTCCGCCACGGAGGCGTGGCCCCGGGTGCGCACGGGACCGCGTCGATACCGGGCGGGGGGCGGCGGGCGGCCCCGGACGGCGGAGCCTCGACCGCCATCCCGACGGCCGTGCCGGGGCCGTGGCGGGCCCGAGAACCGTTCGTGGTGATGGCCAAGCCGGTCGGCCCCATCTGCAACCTCGCGTGCACCTACTGCTACTACCTCGACACCCGCCGCTCCTACCAGCGCCCGCACCGGTTCCGCATGCCGGACGCCGTTCTTGAGCGCTACGTCCGGCAGTACATCGAGGCCAGTCCCGGGCCGGTGGTCCACTTCGTCTGGCACGGAGGGGAGCCCACGCTGGCCGGGCTCGGCTTCTACCGGCGGGCCACGGACCTCCAGCGCCGGTACCTCCCCGAGGGGTGGACCGTCTGGAACAACATCCAGACCAACGGCACCCTGCTCGATGACGAGTGGTGCGCCTTCCTCGCGGAGCAGCACTTCGCGGTGGGCCTCAGCGTCGATGGGACCGCGTTGGCGCACGACAGCTTCCGCCGGCACCGCAACGGTCGCCGCACCTACGACCAGGTGGTGGCGGCGGTCGGCCGGCTTCGTCACCACGGGGTCCAGCCAGACCTGCTGTGCACGGTGACGCCCACGATCGCTGGGGATCCACTCGGCGCCTACCGTGCCCTGCGGACCATGGGCGGCACGTTCCTCCAGTTCCTGCCCATCGTCCGCCGCGGGCCCGATGGGCAGCTGACCCCCGAGTCCGTCTCCCCCCAGGCCTACGGGCGGTTTCTCTGCGCCGTCTTCGACGAGTGGGTGAGCCACGACCTGGGCACCCTGGTCGTGCAGCTCTTCGGCGAGGCAGCGCGGGCCTGGGCTGGGCAGGTGCCCAGTCTGTGCGTGATGGCACCGACGTGCGGGCGGGTGCTGGTGCTCGAGCATGACGGCGCGGTCTACGCCTGCGACCACTTCGTGGACCCCGCCCACCGCCTCGGAGACATGGGGATCGTCCACTTGGGGGAGCTGGCCGACACGCCCGCGCTGCTCCGCTTCGGAGCCGGGAAGCGTGACCACCTGCCCGCTCAGTGCCGGGCTTGCCCCTGGCTGGCCGCGTGCAACGGCGGCTGCCCGAAGGACCGGTTCGCGGTGGCGGCGGACGGCGAACCGGGGCTCAACTACCTCTGCGAGGGCCTGCGGCGGTTCTTCGCGTATGCCGACCCGGTGCTGCAGGACCTCGCCCACATGGCCGCACGGGGGCGCCGGCCGGGCGACCTCATGACGAAGATGCGGGCCCGGACGAGAGCCCGCTGGCGCGGCATCGGCCGCAACGACCCTTGTCCCTGTGGGAGCGGGAGCAAGGCCAAGCGCTGCTGCTGGTCGCTGCGGCCATGAGGGCTGCTGCCGACGGTGTCGGGGGGCTCTGGGGCAGCGGCTGGTCATCGCCGGTTCACCGTTCCCGGCTGCGTATCCGGCAGCGGAGTCCCCGTGGGTGCTGGCCCTCGCGCAAGCCCTCCCGTCCGGGCACGCGGCAGAGTGGGTGGATCGGCAGGCAGGGGTCCAGCACCGCTGGTCGCGGTCGCGCAGGACACTGCCTGAAGCCGTCCCGGGTCATGGGCTCGCACCGGGCGGTCCATGGCCGAACCGTCGCGCGATCAGCCGCATGGCGGGGCCGGAGGACGCCCGCCGGGCGTCCCCGCCACGGCTGGGGCGGCCTTGCCCTCCACCGCGCGGCGGTGCTCAGGAGGCCCTTGGTGTCCCCAAGGCCGGCGGGTAGGCCATGGACCCGAGTTGGCGCATGCGGCGGCGCGAGGGGGTGCACCGAGGGCGCGGACCAGAGCGGCTCCCGGTCGTGCTGATCAGGCACCAGTGGGAGCCGCCGCCGGGGTGGCGGGGGCGGCTGGACGGTCCCGGCGAGCGGGCGCGGGTCACCACGTGGGCGATTTCCCGGTTGTCCCCATCGACCATGGCTGCCATGATCCGTGGGGATCGGTGACCGGTCGGCGGCCGGGCCGGACAGGAGGATCCTCGGTGACCACCTCCCCGTCGACGCCGCGGGTCTGGGCGGTGATGACGAGGGACGTCATCACACTGGCGCCGACCACCACGATCGCCGCCGCCGCCGACGCGCTGCACCGGCACCACCTCGCCCGGCTGCCGGTGGTCAACGAGCACATGGAGGTGGTGGGGCAGGTCCGTCATTCCGACCTCCTCGGCTGCCACCACCGGACCGTGGCGCAGGTCATGACCCGCCCGGCACTCACCATGGAGGAGGAGGCCCCGATCGCTGAGGCGGTCGAGGTGCTGCTGCACCAGCGGGTCCGGTCCGTACCGGTCATCTGCAACGGCAGGCTGGTGGGCCGCATCTCTCGCACCGGTCTGGTGAGCTTCCTCGCCCGTCACGAGTGGGTGTGCCCCCAGTGCGGGAGCGCCGCGCGCGGCGTCCAGCCACCCGCGGGATGTCCGGCGTGCCATGGCGCCGCAGACCAGTTCCGCTGGGAGGACGCCGTCCCCGGGATGTGACGCCGCCCGCGCCGCGCTCGCCGCTTCACCCGGCGGGTGCCGACCTGGGCCGGACGCTCGCGCGACGGGGGACCCTCCGCGTCGGAGTGGGGGATCCGTGGCTGCCCCGTGCGGTCGCTGGAGCCGAGGACTCGCGTCGTGGGCCCATCGCCTGGGACCATCCCCGTCCCTCCAGGTCAACGCCCCCCATCCGCCGGGGTCCGTGCCGCTGCCCCGGCGCGTTGCGCACCGGTTCCGGCGTCGCCTCCCCACCGATCCCGCCGCGCTCCGCGATCCAGGGAGGGCCCGGCCCCACGCGCGGCGCGTTCCCCGTCCGGCGGTGTGGGAGCGGATCCCGTGCCCGTTGGTCGGTCCCGCCCCCCGATCCCCGGGCGGATTCACGCTTTCGACCCCCGTTCGTGTCGACCTACACTGCCTCTGGTGCAGTCGCCTCGGTCCTGGGCGAGCCCAGGTAGGAGGTGCGACGGTGGGGGGGCCATGTTCCAGGTGAGGGTCCATGGCCGCGGCGGCCAGGGCGTGGTCACCGCGGCCGAGCTGCTGTCGGTGGCCGCCTTCGCCGACGGGCGTTGGGCGCAGGCATTCCCGAGCTTCGGCTCCGAGCGCACCGGGGCCCCGGTGGTCGCCTTCTGCCGCATTGGCGATACCGAGATCCGCACCCGTGAGCCGGTCACCGAACCCGACGCCCTGATCGTCCAGGACGCCACCCTCCTGCAGCAGGTGAACCTGTTCGCCGGCCTCCGGCCGGATGGGTACGTTCTCCTCAACAGCGCCCGCAGGCTGGAGGAGCTCGGTCTCGCCGAGCTCCTCGGCCGGTTGCGCCGCGATCGGGTGCGGGCGGTGCCGGCCACCGATCTGGCCCTCCAGCACACGGGGCGACCGGTGCCCAACGCGGTGCTGTTGGGCGGCTTCGCCGCCATCAGCCAGGTGGTGTCGCTGGAGGCTGTGATCACCGCCATCCGGGGCCGGTTTCGCGGTCCCGTCGCCGACGGCAATGTCGCCGCCGCCACCGACGCCTACCGCCTGGTCGGCCGCACCGAGGAGAGCCGCATCCATGCTCCAGCAGATTGAGGGCTCCCGGGCGGTTGCCGAGATGGTGGCGCTCTGCCGGCCGGAGGTCGTGTGCGCCTATCCGATCTCGCCCCAGACCCACATCATCGAGGCCCTGGGGGCCAAGGTGAAGCGGGGCGACCTCGCGCCGTGCGAGTTCATCAACGTGGAGTCGGAGTTCGCCGCCATGTCGGTGGCCATCGGCGCCTCCGCGACCGGCGCCCGCGTCTACACCGCGACCGCCAGCCAGGGGCTGCTGTTCATGATCGAGGCCGTGTACAACGCCGCAGGCCTGGGGCTGCCGGTGGTCATGACCCTGGCCAACCGGGCCATCGGCGCGCCGATCAACATCTGGAACGACCACAGCGACGCCATGGCGGCGCGCGACACCGGCTGGGTGCAGCTCTTCGCTGAGACCAACCAGGAGGCGGCGGACCTGCATGCCCAGGCCTTCCGACTGGCCGAGGCGGTATCGCTGCCGGTCATGGTGTGCATGGACGGCTTCATCCTGACCCACGCCATCGAGCGGGTCGACCTGCCCTCCCAGGAGCAGGTCGACGCCTTCCTGCCAGGCTACCGGCCCCGCCAGCTCCTGGACCCCGCCGAGCCGGTGTCGATCGGGGCCATGGTTGGCCCCGAGGCCTTCACCGAGGTCCGATACCTGGCCCACGTCCGCCAGCTGGAGGCCCTGGAGCGCATCCCCGAGATCGCCGCCGAGTTCTGTGGGCACTTCGGGCGGTGCTCCGGGGGCCTGCTGCGTCCGTACCGCCTCGATGGCGCCGAGCTGGTGGTGGTGGCACTGGGCTCGGTGCTGGGCACCATCAAGGACACCGTCGACGCCCTCCGCGACGAGGGAGCCCGCGTCGGTGTCCTGGGGATCACCACGTTCCGGCCCTTCCCGGCGGAGGCGGTGAGGGCAGCGCTGGCCGATGTCCGCCGGGTGGTGGTGGTGGAGAAGGCCTTCAGCATCGGCCACGGCGGCGTCCTCACCGCCGATGTCGCCGGCACCGTGAGCGACCGGGCCGTCCCGGTGGCCACCGTGGTTGCCGGGCTGGGGGGCCGACCCATCACCCGAGCGTCCCTTCGCCCGGTCTTCCAGGCGGCCGCCGCGGGGCGGCTGGAGCCGCTGACCTTCCTCGACCTGGACCGGGAGGTGGTGGAGCGGGAGCTGGCCCGGATGGCGAGCCGACACCGATCCGGTCCCACCGCCGAGAACGTGCTCCGCGACCTGGGCGCCGCGGGGTCGAAGATCCTGTGAGGGGCCGGCCGTGACCAGCCCGCCGTCTGCCGACCCGCCGGCCTCGCGCGAGGGGGTCAAGTTCTACCAGGTGGGGAGCTTCGCGGCCGGGAACCGCCTGCTCGATCCCGCGCTGCGCACCGTGCAGGCCGACGAGCGACGCGCCAACTCGCTCACCTCGGGACACCGTGCCTGCCAGGGCTGCGGCGAGGCGCTGGGTGCGCGTTACACCCTCGATGCGGTGATGCGGGCCACCGGGGGGCAGATGGTCGCCGTCAACGCCACCGGCTGCCTGGAGGTGTTCTCGACGCCCTTTCCGGAGACCTCGTGGCGAGTCCCCTGGCTCCACTCCCTCTTCGGCAACGCCCCGGCCGTGGCCACCGGGGTCGCCGCGGCGCTGCGGGCCCAGGGCCGCACCGATGTCCGCGTCGTCGCCCAGGCCGGCGACGGGGGCACGGTGGACATCGGCTTCGGCTGCCTGTCGGGGATGTTCGAACGCAATGACGACGTCCTGTTTGTCTGCTATGACAACGAGGCCTACATGAACACCGGGGTGCAGCGCTCCAGCGCCACCCCGCCGGCGGCCCGGACGGCGACCACCGAGGCCGTGGGCCCACAGCCCGGGAACCCCTTCGGCCAGGGCAAGAACCTGCCGCTGCTGGCGATCGCCCACGACATCCCCTACGTGGCGACCGCCACCGTTGCCGACCTCCACGACCTGGAGGCCAAGGTCGAGCGGGCCATGGCCGTGCGGGGGGCGCGCTATCTCCACGTGCTGGTGCCCTGCCCCCTGGGATGGGGTTCGGCGCCGCGGGACACCGTTCGCCTGGCCCGCCTGGCCAAGGAGACCGGCCTGTTCCCGGTGCTCGAGGCCGAGCACGGCGAGGTCGTCCGCGTCTCGAGGATTCGCCACCGCCAGCCGGTGGAGGAGTACCTCCGTCCCCAGGGTCGCTACGCCCACCTGTTCACCGCCTCGGGCGCCCCGGCCCGGCCGGACCTGATCGGGGGGCTGCAGCGTATCGCGGACCGCAACGTGCGCCGCTTCGGGCTGCTCGACGGCGGCGACGACGAGGACCAGGGGCGGGGGAGCGGCGACCGCGCCCCGGCGGGGGCCGATCCCGCCGGGGCGTCCCCGCGCTCCCCCACCGGGGCGGGCTGATGGCCGAGCCCTTCGCCATCACCCTCGACGTCGGCTCCAGCCTGGCCAACCGGACCGGCGCGTGGCGGACGGAGCGGCCCGTCTACGTCGACCGTCTACCACCCTGCAACGAGGCCTGCCCGGCCGGCGAGAACGTGCAGCGGTGGCTGTACCACGCCGAGGAGGGGGCCTACGAGCCGGCATGGCGGCAGCTGATGGAGGAGAACCCGCTGCCGGCGGTGACGGGCCGGGTCTGCTATCACCCGTGCGAGACCGCCTGCAACCGCGGCCAGCTCGACGAGGCCGTCGGCATCAGCGCCGTGGAGCGGTTCCTCGGCGACCAGGCCATCGAGCACGGCTGGCGCGTGGCGGCCGCGGCGCCCTCGTCGGGCAAGCGGATCCTGGTCTGCGGCTCCGGGCCCAGCGGCCTATCGGCGGCCTACCACCTGCGCCGGCGGGGGCACGCGGTGACGGTCCGCGAGGCCGCGGCTCTGCCCGGCGGGATGATGCGCTATGGCATTCCCGCCTACCGGTTGCCGCGCGACGTCCTCCAGGCCGAGATCGACCGCATCCTCGCCCTGGGGGTCGAGCTCCAGCTCGGCCGCACGGTCACCGATGTCCCGGCGGCCATGACGGCAGAGGGCTTCGACGCCGTCTTCCTGGCGGTGGGTGCCCAGATCGGGCGCAACGCGTACATCCCTGCCGGGGACACCGCCCACGTGCTCGACGCCCTCTCCATGCTGCGGAGCACGGCTGACGAGCGGCCGCCGCTGCTCGGCCGGCGGGTGGTCGTCTACGGCGGTGGCAACACCGCCATGGACGCGGCGCGCACCGCCCGGCGCCTCGGGGCCACTGATGCGGTGGTGGTCTACCGGCGCACCCGTGACCGGATGCCGGCGCAGGACGCCGAGGTGGAGGAGGCCACCGCGGAGGGGGTGCGCATGAAGTGGCTCGCCACCGTCGCCCGGGCCGATGCCGGCAAGCTGCTCCTGGAGAGGATGGTGCTCGATGAGCGGGGCTTCCCCCAGCCGACGGGAGAGTTCGAGGAGCTCCTGGCCGACGCGCTTGTGCTCGCCCTGGGCCAGGAGGCGGACCTGTCCCTGCTGCAGGGGGTGACGGACGTGACGGTGGCAGAGGGCGTGGTCCAGGTGGGGCCGGACATGGCGACCGGCCATCCCGGGGTCTTTGCGGGCGGCGACATGGTGTCCGGGGAGCGGACGGCGACCGTGGCGGTGGGGCACGGCAAGCGCGCCGCGCGCACCATCGACGCGTGGCTCCGGGGCGCGGCGCCGGCGGCGGCACCCCCGCCTCCGCTGGCCGTCTTCAGCCTGCTCAACCCCTGGTACTACGCCGATGCACCCAAGACGGTGCGACCCGAGCTCGACCTGGTCCGCCGGCAGTCGACCTTCGACGAGGTGGTCGGCGGGCTCGACGAGTCGAATGCCCTCTTCGAAGCCCGCCGCTGCCTCTCCTGCGGGAACTGCTTCGAGTGCGACAACTGCTTTGGTGTCTGTCCCGACAATGCGGTGCGCAAGCTGGGCCCAGGGCTGCGGTATCAGTTCGACTACGACTACTGCAAGGGCTGCGGGATCTGCGTCGAGGAGTGCCCCTGCGGAGCGATCGTGATGGAGCCCGAAAGGATCTGAGACCCCGCGGTCGTGAGTTGGGTTCCCGCGGCCGCCCCGCTGGGCAGCGGGCGGGGTGTGGGCCTCGAAGGCCCGGCCGGGGTCGCGTGATGGAGCGGGATCGCCCCGGCGGTGGCTGACGCCCGCTCCGTGGCGGCTCCGATTCGCTCGGACTGGCGGGGGTTCACGAACTGTTCAGGGAGGCGGTCGGCCCCGGCGGCGGTGAGCTGGCGGCTCACGGTCGTTCGGGTGGCGGCGTGGTTCCATTGGTCGAAGGGGTCGTGCGGCAGGGGAGGGTCGGCTGGCAGCAGTGCCCGGGCTTCCCCCACGCGGTCTCCGGCCACAAGGCGCGGCCGGGGCGGACGACGCCCAGATGGGCGCGCTCGGCCGTGAGCGAGCGGTGCCGGTGGTCGCCGCGCTCCAGTCGGCTCACCATCTCCGCCCGGGGCGGGGACTCTCCAGCGGTCGGCCAGCGTATCCGCCGACCGCTCGCTGCCCCCGCTGTCCGGGAGCCTCGCCCGGGCCGACGGCCAGGGCGTCCGCCTGACCCGCGAGACGATCGGCGGCCGGACCGCGGTCATGTCGCGGCGCGGGCAGTCTGAGGTGGGGCTGCGCACCGGGTGCGGGCCGCGGGGACCGGGAGTGTGGTGATCGTATGCAGCGGTCCCGTGTGACGGTCACCGTGCGGCCAGAGGTCCTGGCCGCGGCGGGAGAGGCCGTGGCGCACGGCGACGCTCCGTCCCTGAATGGCATGAAGAGGGACCTCCCCGGTGGGAACATGGGTTCTCATCGGAACCAACCCCCCAGGAGGCCCCCAGGAAATGTTGCACATCGGGATGGATTTGAGTCGGCAGCGACTGGACGTGCATGTGTTGGATGAGGCCGGCACGACCGTCGAGGTCTCGGCCTGGGTGCCCGACGCCAGCGGGCTGGGGGCGATGGTGGCCCACATGACCCGGTATGGCCCGGCGGTGCTGGGGGTCATCGAGTCGATGAACGGGGCCCGCTTCGTCCACGACACCCTGGAGCTGGCGGGCTGGTCGGTGGAGATCGCCGACGCCCAGAAGGTGAAGGGGCTGGCCCCGTTGGCGTGCAAGACCGACCGCATCGACGCCCGGGTGTTGGCCGAGCTGTCCCGCCGGGACCTGGTGCCGGCGATCTGGCTGCCGCCGCCGCGGGTGCGGGCGGAGCGGGAGCAGGCGCGGTGGCGGCTGCACCTGGTGCGCCATCGCACCGCGCTCAAGAACCGCATCCACGCCAGCCTGCTGGCCTTCGGCCACCCGTGCCCGGTGGCGGACCTGTTCGGGGCCCGGGGGCGCGCGCTGCTGGCCCAGCTGGCGCTGCCCGAGCCCTGGGCGAGCGACGTGGGGGCGGCGGTGGCGCTGATCGACACCCTGGATCAGCAGATCCACGCGGTGGAGGCGACCCTGCGGGCCACGGGGGTGGACCACCCGTACGTGCCGTTGCTGATGACCATCCCCGGGGTGGGCTGGATCCTGGGGTACACCATCGCGGCGGAGCTGGGCGAGATCGGCCGGTTCGCCTCCCCGAAGAAGCTGTGCGGGTACACCGGGCTGTGTCCCACGGTGTACCAGTCCGGGGGCAAGGACCACCGCGGGTCGCTGGCCAAGAACGGCCCCCAGTACCTGCGCTGGGCGCTGATCGAGGCGGCCACCCATGCGGCCCGCCATCCCGCGTATGCCGCGCACTACCAGCGCACCGCCCAGCGGCTGGGGCGGCAGCGGGGCAAGAAGGTGGCCCGGGTGGAGCTGGCCCGGACCCTGGCGGAGGCGATGTGGTACATGCTCACCCGCCAGGTGCCGTTCGCGCCCGCCCGGCCGTCGGCGACGGTGGCCGCATGACCCGCTACGCCCCCTCGTGCCGGCAGGCCCCCCGGATTCGCTCTGGCCGCATGACGGCCCTCCCCTGAGATGGGCTACCGGCACGAGGCTCCCACCCGACATGGTCCTCCGCCAGGAGGCGATAGAGAGATGAGCCCGGCTCGGTCCATGTGCGGAGCCGCCGCGACGGGCGCTCGGGCCCGCCCGCGGTCCCCCGACTCACGCGGGAGGGCGTCGGATACGAACTAATGTTTGGGACTTGACAACCGGCCCCTCTTCATAGAGAGCGCATGGGTCGACCAAGCGATGGAGGAGAAGGTCAGGCGCCAGGCGCTGGCCGAGCTGCTGGCTGAGATGAGGGCTGAAGTGGGGCCCCCGACTGAAGACCAGGACGCGTGGGCTCGGCGGGCCCTCGGGCTGTAGTGCTCGACGCCGGGGCGTTGATCGCCTTCGAGCGCAACGACAGGCTCATGCTTCGGCTGGTGGAGCTGGCCGTCACGAATGAGGGGCTGCTTCACGCCCCGGCCGGAGTGGTGGCGCAGGTGTGGCGGGATGGAGCCCGCCAGGTGCGGCTGGCCCGTCTGATCGCTTCCGCCAGTCTTGAGGTGACGCCCCTCGACCTCCCCGAGGCCCAAGCCGCCGGCGCTCTCTGCGGGTTGACCGGCACGACCGACGTGGTGGACGCGAGCGCTGCCCTGCTGGCCCGTCGCCTGCGCGCAACAGTTGTCACCAGTGACCCGCAAGACGTCGTGGGGCTGGATGCGACGCGGTCGGTGGTGCTCTGCTGAACCTGGCGACGGCGGTCGGGCGCAACGCTGCTCGGGTCCGCCGTCCGCATGGCCGCTGAGGGTGGTGCCACCAAGCCCCCGCGGGCCAGGTCCGGCGGCCGTGGGGCCCGCCACAAGGACATCGCGGCGCCGACGGTGTCGACCGTCGCATTGACCGCCTGAGGGTCCCACGAGCCACCGCCATTGCCCGGCCCCAGCAAGGCCGCGACGGCTTGGGCAGCCCTCCGGGGTTGACGGCCATCGGCGTGGTGGCCGGAGCCCAGGCGCCGGCGACCGACGCGGCCGCGCCGCCGCCGCTGCCGGGATGGGCCGACCGCCGGCGAGGGCTTGCCGGGGCCTCGGTGGCGGGGCCTGGCGGTGCCGCCGGGGCCAAGTGACGGTCCAGCGGGCGGTCTGCTCGGTGGCGGTAGCCCCTCAACGCGGCCGGTGGCCGGTCCCGGTCTCCGACCTCTTGCGACGACGGGGCCCGGCCGCTAGACTCCGACTCGCCGTTACCGATTCGTCACCGGCCCCAGTGCGGGCGCCGGGGGGCGAGGTGGATTGTGGAGGTGCCAGAACTGCCTGACAGCTGAGGGACCGGTGGGGGGGCGCGACCAGGGGGGGCACTTGTGTCGGCCACCGGGTCCAGCACCGGACTGGGACGGGCGCCGACCGCCATGTCTCATCTGGAGGACATCGCGATGCGACAGCCCCTCGCACGACTCCGAGCCTGGCCCCGGCTGGCGGGCGTGGCGGCCACGGCCGTCATGGTCCTGGCGACCCAGCTGGCCGCCGGGCCAACCCCGGCGACCGCCGCCGGCGGCAGCGGTGTGGCCCCCGCGGCCCACGGAGAGTTGGACTGCAACGGGTACAGCCCGATCCAGCAGTCGATCAAGACCACCCTGCCCTGCACCGATCCCCACGGCAGCAGCTCCGGGCGCTTCTACGACAACGGCTACTACATCGGGCACGACGAGCCTAACCTGCGCTTCGTCTCCGGGGCGGCCGGGTCCGGCAACAATGTGACCTGGACCCAGACCCTGCCGGTCGATCCCACGGCGCCCCCGACGACGAGCTCGCCGGCGACGGCCGTCACCCACTTCTTCGAACTCTCGATCGCGCCCTGGTTCTCGATGGCCCTTTGCGACCCCCGCTCCTACCCCCAGACGTCCTGCACCCCCAGGAGCGACGCCAACGCGCCGTCCCGCAACGGCTCCTACCCCGGCGGGGGCAGCGCCTTCATGGAGCTGCAGTTCTATCCCCCGGGGTTCGCCCCCTTCGCCGACAGCATCAGCTGCAACAACAAGTACTGGTGCGGAGCCCTGACCCTCGACAGCCTGGAGTGCACCCAGTACTTCCACTACTGCAATCCCAACTGCACCGAGCCGGTCAACTTCGCCTTCCTGCAGCGCAACGGCGTGCCCACCGGCGCGCCCAGCCCGCAGCTGGCCAGCCTGGCCAGCTTCACTCCCAATAGTCAGACCCTGATGATGAAGCCCGGCGACACCATCCAGGCCCGCATCTTCGACGCCCCGGCCCCCGGAGGTGGGCAGGCCCTGATGGCGGTGGTCAAGGACCTCACCACCCACCAGACCGGGTACATGCAGGCCTCGGCCGCCAACGGGTTCATGAACACCAACCTGGCCAACTGCCACGGCTACCCCTTCAACTTCCAGCCGGAGTACCAGACCGCCGCGGCCGGCAACGTGGTGCCCTGGGCGGCGCTGCAGACGGACATCAGCACGACCTTCGAGATCGGCCACTTCACCCCCTGCTCGACCCTCAGCGGGCCGGTGCCCAGCACCACGATGTACACCTCCTGCCACGGCGCGTACGAGAGTGCCACCAGCAGCGACGGCACCAACGCCCCCGCCTCCACCAGCCCCATCGAGGCCGCCCACAGCGACGGGCCCTGCTTCAAGAAGGGGGACACCCATGGGGGCGCGGCGTCCGGCGGGGAGACGGTGGCGCCCAACGTGGTCACGGGCTGCCTCAACTTCTTCAACGGGGGAGACCTGGACTTCGACGGCACGCCCTACTATCGGCAGGACTGGCCCACGGGCACCACTCCGACGGCGAACGTCCCCTCGACCATGCAGATCCAGCCGCCGGTGACCGGTCCCCAGGGCCGGCAGATCGGGTACTCGCAGGTGCAGTTCGAGGCCGACAACGGCTTCAGCGACTACCGCTGCCAGATCCTCACCGGCGTGGGGTGCCAGGTGCCTCCTCCCGGCCCCGGCGGCTTCTACCCCTACTGGACCCAGACCAAGAGCTGCGTCTGGGAGTTCGGCAACGTCACCAGCGGCACCACCTTCGGCGGCGTCAAGCAGTACGGTCAGCCGTACCCCTTGGCGATCGGGCACATCCACGTCTACGGGACCGACATCGGGCCCCTGATGTCCTTGGATTCGAGCGGTTGCGCGCAGCCGCCCTCGTCCTGACGATCTGAGCCGACCGGGGGGCGGCCCACCGCGGGCCGCCCCCCACCGGCGCGGCGCCGCCGGGGGGTCAGGAGGCGGCGGGCGGTGGGGCGGCGCCGAGGAGGGGGCGGATGTCGCCGCGCTCGCGCTTCAGCTCGTAGAGGTAGGGCCGGCGGATCCAGCGGACGGTGTCCTCCAGCAGGGCCACGGCCTCGGCATCGTCCGGAACCTGGGTGATGACCGGTCCGAAGGCCCCCGGGCCGGCCCCGTCCTCCAGGATGAGGGTGGGGACGCCGAAGGCGCCGCACCGCTCGACGGCGGCTCGGTGATCGGCCAGCACGTCCTCCCAGCAGGTGGCATCGCCGGCCGCCTCGGCCCGCCAGGCGGGGTCCAGTCCGGCGACCCGCAGGCATGCCTCCAGCACCGACGGGTCGCCGATCTCCTCCTGGCGGAGGTGCCGGGACTCACCGATGGCGGTGTAGAGGCGGTCGACGGCCTCATTGCCCGCCCGCCGGCGGGCCAGCGCCAGCAGCTGCAGTGGTGCCAGCAGGTGGGAGGGCACGTCGGCGGTCGCCGTCCCGTGCTGCTCCGCGAGCGAGAAGAAGGCCCAGGTCACGCGGAGCTCGCCCAGCTCACCCAGGCGCCGGGCCCAGCGCGAGGTGAGCCAGGCCCAGGGGCAGATCGGATCGAAGTGAAAGCGGATGTGTTCCATCCTCCCAGCCTATCCGAACGTCCCCGGGGCCAGCCGCCGCCAAGGCTGTGGGCTGCGGTCCGGGCCGGTCGGCCCGCTCCGGACGACGGCCGGCGCTGGGGGCGGTCCTTCGTTGGGGTCGCGGTGCCGCACGCGGGGGAGCCGGTCCTCGCCGGGTGCGGCCCGACCGGCCCCGACCCCCGCGGACCGTGGTGTCCGCGCGCCAACAGGAGAGGGTGGGCCCGGCTGCTCTTGGCTGGCCGGTGGCCACCGGCCAGCGACCGGGCCGGGACGGGCCGCGCGGGCCCGTCCCGGCCGCAGGGTCGCTACTGCTTGGTCGCCCGGAACATCTCGGCGAACTCGTCGACCGCCCGGCGCAGCTCGGCCGCCTTCTCGGCGTCGATCGACTGCTTGCAGGCGGAGGCCAGCTTGATGGTCTTCCAGACCTTGTCGTGCATGTCGGGGAACTTGGCCAGGTGCTCGGGCTTCATGTAGTCGCCCCAGATGATCAGCACCTCGCGCTTGACCCGCTCCGCGTGCTGCTCCTTGACCGCCACCATGCGCGCGAAGGAGTTGCGGCTGGCGGCCGATTCGCCGTCGGGCAGCGCTTGGATCTTGGTGACCATCGTCTCCACCGTCTGCGCCGCCAGCTGTGCCTCGTGGGGGTCGTAGATCCCGCAGGGAATATCGCAGTGACCGTGGACGACGCGCCTGGGCGCCAGGTGCCGGGACAGTCGTGACAGCATGGAGGGGTCCTCCGCTTCAACTCAACGCCAACACGAAGACCGTACCATCCGCTCGTGGGCAGCCGCAAACGACCTCGCGGTGTCCGGCGCGGCTGGCGCCGCGCTGCGCTGGTGGCCCCGGCCGCGGGCGCGGCCGCGCTGGCCGCGGCCGGCTGGTGGGGGCGCCCCTGGTGGGCACGGGTGGCGGGCGCCAGCATGGCCCCACTGCTGCCGGAGGGGTCCTGGATCCTCGCGACCGACGGGAGGGGCCGGCCCCCGCTGGGGGCGGTGGTGGTCGCGGTGCACCCGCAGCGCCCGGGGATGGAGCTGGTGAAGCGAGTGGCCGCCGTCGACGCCGACCGGGGCCTGGTCTGGCTCAGTGGCGACAACGCCGCCGCCAGCACCGACAGCGAGACCTTTGGGCCGGTGCGGGTCGATGCCATCCGGGGCCGGGTGCGGCTGCGGCTGCGGCCGTGGCCACCCCGAGTGGTCCCGGCGGACCCCGGGCGGCTGTGATCCACGACCCGCCGGCCGCCGGCAGACCCGCTCCTGACCCGATGGATCTGCGAGGATGGGGGCATGCCTGAGGAACCGAACGTCCCCGCAGCCCGCCCCGTCCCCCCGGAGCCACCCCGCCCGGCGCCGGAGCCGGGCAGCCTCCCGGCCTCACTCGCGGTGGTGCCCGCGGGCAAGGACAAGAAGCGCAAGAAGAAGACCTCCCGCGAGCCGCCGCGGGGGCGGGGCCGGGGCCGGCGCTGAGCACTGGCGCGGCGGCGACAGGGGCGACAGATCGGTCCCTGGCGCTGGCGGTGGCTCGGCATGCCGCCCAGGCGGGCGGGGCGGTCATCCGCTCCGGGGGTCGGGAGATCTCGGCCGTGGAGACCAAGGGCCGCGGGGACTACGTGACGGCGGTGGACCACCAGAGCCAGCGGGTCATCGTTTCCGTGCTCCGGGCTGCCTTCCCCAATCTGCCGGTGCTGGCGGAGGAGGGCGCGGGGCCGGCGCTGACCGACGGCTGGGTGGTGGACCCTCTGGACGGGACCACCAATCACATCCTGGGGTTCCCGGTGGTCTCGGTCTCGGTGGCCCTCATGGAGCGGGGGCAGCCGGTGGTGGGGGTGGTGGACGCGCCCCTGCTGGGCTGGCGCTTCGAGGCCGCCCGGGGCGGTGGCGCGCATGACGCCTCGGGTCGGCGCCTGAGTGTGAGCCGGCGCCCGGTCGAGCGGGCGGTGGTCGCCACCGGCTTCCCCTTCCGGGCCCCGGAGCGGCGGCCGCGCTACCTGCGGATGCTGGACGCGGTCCTGGCCGAGGTCGAGGACGGCCGCCGGGCCGGGTCGGCGGCCCTGGACCTGGCCCTCACCGCGGCCGGGGTCTTCGACGGGTTCTTCGAGCTGGGCTTGCGGGTCTGGGACATCGCCGCCGGGGCCCTGCTGGTCACCGAGGCCGGCGGGGTGGTCGGCGAGTGGGTGGGGGACGGCACCCCCTGGGACAGCGGCGACATCCTGGCCGGGTCCCCGGCGGTGCACGCCGCCCTGCGCCGGTGCGCGACGGCGACCGCTACGGCCTGACCAGCACCGTCCCGCGGCTCCCGGACCCGAGGGCCCGGGAGCCGGCTGCGGGACGGAGCCGCACGGTGTAGCGGCCGGGGAAGCGGGGGACCACCGTCAGCTGGACCGGGACCGTCGCGTTGGGCTCGAGGATCCCGGCGCAGCTCCGGCCGCTGTGCCAGGGGGAGGCGGGGGTGCCGAGGAAGGTCACCCGCAGGACCCGGAAGGCGGGGGTGAGGTTGCCGGTGACGCAGGCCGGGCTGAGGGTGGTCTGGCCGGTGTCGGTGAGGGCGAAGACCAGGACCGCGGGCCGGCCCACCCGCAGGGGCGCCGTCGGGTAGCGCCCGTCGAGGCTGGCCCCGGCGGCGCCCCCGTGATGGACGGCGCCGTCGAGGCTGGTGGCGACGTCGGCGAAGATGGCCGCCACCAGCAGCCCCACCACCACCAGGAGCGCCCACTGGCCGGGGCGGAGCGAGCGGAGCGGATGCTGGCCCATGCGACCCTCCACGGTAGCGGGGGCACGCCTCCTCCAGCGGCCGGCCGCGACTCCAGGGGGACCGGCCCCGGATAATGGTGCGGGCGGCAGACACGCTGGTTGAGGCGGTGGTCATGACCTTCATCGAAGAGATCGCGGCCGCGGAGATCTTGGATTCGCGCGGCAATCCCACCATCGAGGTGGAGGTCACCCTGGCGGACGGCACCGTCGGCCGGGCCGCCGTGCCCAGTGGGGCCTCCACCGGGGTGCATGAGGCGGTCGAGCTCCGCGACGGTGACCCGCAGCGCTACCGCGGGCTCGGCGTCACCCGGGCGGTGGCCCATGTCAATGACATCCTCGGCCCCGAGCTGGCCGGGATGGACGCGCTCGACCAGGTGGCGGTCGACCGCCGGCTGGTGGCCATCGACGGCCAGGCGGACAAGGGCCGTCTGGGGGCCAATGCCCTCCTGGGGGTGAGCCTGGCGGTGGCCCGGGCGGCGACGCAGGCCCTGGATCTGCCCCTCTATCGCCATCTGGGCGGGGTGGACGCCCGGGTGCTGCCGGTGCCCTGGTTCAACATCCTCAACGGCGGGGCCCACGCCCGGACCCGGGTGGACTTCCAGGAGTTCCTGGTGGTGCCCCTGGGGGTGCCCAGCTTCGCCGAGGCGCTGCGGGCCGGCTCGGAGGTCTTCCACGCCCTGCGCTCAGTGCTGACGGAGCGTGGGCTGGCCTGCGGCCAGGGCGACGAGGGGGGCTTCGCCCCCGACCTCCCCGGCAACGAGGCGGCCGTCGAACTGGTGCTGGCCGCCATCGAGCGCGCCGGCTACCAGCCGGGGTCGGAGGTGGCCATCGCCCTCGACCCTGCCGTCAGCGGCCTGTACCAGGACGGGGCCTACCACCTCCGTGGCGAGGGGCGGACGCTTACCGCCGCGGAGCTCGTCGACCTCTGGGCCGACTGGATCGCCCGCTACCCCATCGTCTCCCTGGAGGACGGGCTGGCCGAGGACGACTGGGAGGGCTGGCGCCTGCTCACCGAGCGGCTGGGCGATCGGGTCCAGGTGGTGGGGGACGACATCTTCGTGACCAACCCGCAGCGCCTCCAGCGCGGCATCGACACCGGCGTGGCCAATGCCATCCTCATCAAGCCCAACCAGATCGGGACCCTGACCGAGACCATGGAGGTGATGCGCCAGGCGCGCCGGGCCGGGTACGCGACGGTCATCAGCCACCGGTCCGGGGAGACCGAGGACACCACCATCGCCGACCTGGCGGTCGCCACCAACGCCGGCCAGATCAAGACCGGGGCCCCGTCTCGCAGCGAGCGCGTGGCCAAGTACAACCAGCTCCTGCGCATCGAGCGGGCCCTGGGGCCCGCGGCGGAGTTCGCCGGCCCGGGGGCCATCCGCCGGCGCCGGGCTGGAGCCGCGAATTCCTGACTGCTACACTCAGGAATATGGTGTCAGAGCCCATCAGCCCCGCGGCTCCCCGGCTGCGGCTGTCGGAAGGGCGCGTCGCCGAGATGGTCGGCCGGACGCCGCTGCTGCGCATCCACCTCTTCGACCGGGAGGCGCCGGACCTGGCGGTGTTCGCCAAGGCCGAGTTCATGAACCCGGGGGGCTCTGTCAAGGACCGTCCCGCCCTGCGGATGCTGCAGGAGGCCGAGGCCCGGGGGGAGCTGACGCCGGGCCGGGTCATCCTGGACAGCACCAGCGGCAACACCGGGGTGGCGTACGCCATGCTGGGCGCCGCCTTCGGCTACCGGGTCCGCCTGGTGATGCCGGCCAATGTCGGCCGGGAGCGTCGCCAGCTGATCGAGGCCTATGGGGCCGAGATCGTCTACAGCGACCCCCAGGAGGGCAGTGACGGCGCCATCCTCCAGTGCCGCGCCATCCAGGCCGCCGACCCCGAGCGCTACTACGTCCCCGACCAGTACAACAACCCCGCCAACTGGCAGGCGCACTACGACACCACCGGGGCCGAGATCTGGGAGCAGACCCAGGGGCAGGTCACTCACTTCCTGGCCGGGCTCGGCACCAGCGGCACCTTCGTCGGCTGCGCCCGCCGGCTCAAGGCCTACCGTCCCACCATCCGCTGCATCAGCCTGCAGCCGGACGACGCCTTCCACGGGCTGGAGGGCCTCAAGCACATGCCGTCCTCGATCGTCCCGGGGATCTACGATCCGTCGGTGGCCGACGAGGACTGGGGGGGGCCGACAGAGCCCGCCTACGAGCTGGGGCGGGAGCTGGCGCTGAGGGAGGGCATCCTGGTGGGGCACTCCTCGGCGCTCGGCCTCTGGGGCGTGCGCCGGCTGATCCGGTCCGGGGTGACCCGGGGGGTGGCGGTCCTGATCTTCGCCGACCGGGGCGAGCGCTACCTCAGCACCGGCCTCTTCGGGGCCCGTCCGCGGTGACGGCGCGCTTCCGGCCCGCGGCCGACCTGCACATGCGGGCCCGCGCCGCCGCCGCCTACCCCCACGAGGGCTGCGGCATCCTCCTGGGGACCCTGGTGCCGACCGACGGCCCCGGCCTGGCGGCCCAGGTCACCGAGGCGATCGAGGGCCGCAACCTGGTGACCGACCGCCGCCACGACCGCTACGAGCTCGACCCCGGCGACATCGTCCGCGCCGACCAGCGGGCCCGTGGGCGCGGTGAGGAGATCGTCGGCTTCTACCACACCCACCCTGACCATCCCGCCCGCCCCAGCCAGTTCGACGCCGACCACGCCTGGGCCGGCTACCTGTACGTGGTCATCGCCGTCCACCAGGGCCGGGTGGTCGAGGCCACCGCCTGGGCCTTCGACGAGGCTGCCCACCGCTTCGACCCGATCCCGATGGTCCAGGAACCGGCCGACTCCGGCGGCGACCGGGCGCCGTCCGATCGTGCCGGGTGAGGGCCGGCGCCGACCCCACCTATAATCGCTGCGACTTTGCGAAGGAGGTGGCGTGAGGGGCGCGATCGGCATCCTGGAGGTGGTCCTGGCCATCCTGGTGGTCGTCACCATCCTGCTGCAGACACCCAAGGCCAGCGGCCTTGGCGGCACGATTGGCGGCGGCAGCGGGGATGGCGGCGGTGGCTACCGGACCCGTCGCGGCTTGGAGCGCACGCTCTTCCGGGCCTCAATCTGGCTCACCGTCGCCTTCGGCCTGGTGGCGCTGGTGGAGCTCCGCCTGCACTAGCCTGGGGCGCGGTCCGGGCCCCGGCCCGCTCCCGCCGGCTCGGCCGTCGCGGTGGCTGGGCCGCCGTGCTGGTGCTCCTGGTGGCGGTGCTCCTGGCCGGGATCGGGGTGGGGCGGCCGCCGGCGGTCCGGTCCACCGTGTACCGGGAGGCGATCGTGGCCCCGCCAGGCCCCTCGGTGCTGAGCACCCTCCTGCTGCCCCAGGACCCGGTGGCCCAGGCGGTGGCGGCGCTGACGGCGCCGGGGCTGCTGGTGGGGGGCTGGCGGGGGCAGCCGGTCCCGGGGCTGGCCGCCACCTGGCGGGCTGAGGACGGGGGCCGACGCTACGCCTTCACCCTGCGCCCGGGGGCCCGCTGGTCCACCGGCCGCCCGGTGACCATGGGCGATGTGGCGTTCACCCTGCGGGTCCTGCAGAGCCCGCGGCTCGCGGATCAGGGCTCAACCAGCGCCTGGACCGGTGTCCGGCTGGTCGTCAGTGGGCCCCGGGGGGGGGCCTTCGTCCTGCCCGGGCCCAGCGCCGCCTTCCCGGTGGCGGCGGAGGCGCCGGTGCTGCCTTTCCGGCCTTACGGCGGGCGGCCGGGGCGATACCTGCTGGCGGCGGAGGCGCCCGCGGGCCCACCCCCGCCGGCGGCGGGGCCCTTCGTGGTGGCCCGGGACGGGGTGGGCGCGGTCTGGCTGCATCGCAACCCCTGGGCCCGGCCCCGCCCGCGGCTGGGGTCGGTGGTGCTGGTGCGCGAGGCGGGCCCGTCGGCGGCTCGCACCGCGCTGCGAAGGGGTTGGGTCGACGGGTGGCTGGCGGCCACCCCGACCGGGTTGGGCCAGCTGCCACCGGGGCTGCGGGCCCACCGCCTGACCAGCTTTGCCTTCGTCGCCATCCTCCTCAACGAGCGGGCCCAGCCGCTGGGGGACATCCGGCTGCGGCGGGCGCTGGCCGCCGTCGTCAACCGCGCGGCCCTGGTGCGGCAGGCGCTGGGCGGGCTCGGGGTGCCGCAGGTCGGTCCCATCCCGGTCTCGATCGGCTGGGCCCAACCGCGCCCCGGCACCCTGCCCCCGGTCGTCCCCGCGGCGGCCCAGCTCGCTGCCGACGGCTGGGTGGCCACCCGGCCCGGCGCGGTGCGGACCCGGGGCGGGCGGCCGCTGCGCCTGCGCCTGACGGTGCCGGACCTGCCGCCGCTGCCCGCGGTCGCGGCGACCCTGCGGCGGCAGTTCCGCGCGGCGGGGGTGGCCCTGACGGTGCAGCTGGTCCCCCAGGGCACCCTGGTGGCATCCGTGCTCCAGCCCGGCCACTTCCAGATGGCGCTGGTCGGCTTCGACAACGGTCCGGACCCCGACGTCCGGGCCTTCTGGCACTCCGGACTGCCCAGTTCCCGCTCCCTCGACTTCAGCGGGGGCCCCCCGGACCCGGTGCTCAACCGTGACCTCGACGTGGCCGCCACCACCCCCACCCGGTCGGTGCGGGCGGCGCTCTACGGCCAGGTCGCCCGGCTGCTGGCCCTGGACGCGCCGGCCATCTTCCTCTACACGCCGGTGGCGGTGTACCTGCAGCGGTCGGCGGTGCGCACCCCTCCCCTGCCGTCGGTGGGAGACCCCGCGGCCCGGTTCTGGGCGGTGGCCCGCTGGCGCATCGGGTGACGGGCCGGGCCGCGAGGCGGGGGGCGGCTGCGATAGGATCAGGCGTCGGTGCCGCCGGCCGGGATGGTGGAATTGGTAGACACGCAGCGTTCAGGGCGCTGTGCAGGTCACTGCGTGCGGGTTCGAGTCCCGCTCCCGGCACCACGGGCCGGTCACCGGGATGACGGGACCGTCACGGGCCATTTCCGGCGGTAACAAGCTCGCCGCCGCCCGGTGCCCGGCCTCTGCCGGGCGCTCGCCGTGGGATAGGCTGCGGTCTGACATGGCCCCCAACCCCCCGCGACGTCGCCCACGGCGGATCGGTCCCTGGCGCCTGGCAGGAGGCGTCGCCCCGCGCCGGCGCAGCCGGGGCCAGGCGATGGTGGAGTTCGCCCTGGTGGCGCCGCTGCTCCTCTTCCTCCTCTTCGGGATCGTGGACTTCGGTCGCGCCATCTTCTACGAGAACGAGATCACCAACGCCGTCCGGGACGGGGCCCGGGTGGCGATCCTGCCCAGCAACCCCTGCAACACGACGGTGGGACCCTCGTGCACCACATCGGAGCCACCGGGCCAGACGGTCTGCGGGGCCATCGAGCACAGCGCGGCTCTCGTCAGCCAGTGGAGTTGCGGGGATGGTGCCGGCTATGTCGTGCCCTCCAGCGGCAGCGGCACTGCCGGCACCGCCTACGTGGAGATAGACCAGAGCAATTCCTCGAGCACCTGTCCGGCGGCGGGCGGCAGTGCTCCCGGCAGCAGCGTCACTACGCCGCGCTCGCAAGGCAACCTGCTGATCCGGATCACGATCCACTACTACTACCGTCCCCTCACTCCCATCCTCAGCCAGTTCTTCCCCTCCACCTTCTACCTCGGTAGCTCGATCTGCGTCCGCCCGGAGTACTGACGGTGCGTCCCCTGCCACGTCCCCGCGCCACGCCCGCCCGGCCTGCAAGGGCCCGCGAGCGCGGCCAGATCCTGCCCTTGGTGGCGCTGGCCATGGTGGTGGTGATCGGGATGGCGGCCCTGGCCATCGATGTGGGGCTCAACTTCGTCAACCAGCGCCACCTCCAGGGGATCGCCGACATGGCCGCTCTGGGGGGTGCCAACCAGACCGTGGTCAATCCCTTCGGGATCCAGCAGAGCACGCAGAACCAGGTCTGGCGGAACCTTGTCGGGCAGCAGGCGCCGACCATCGCCTTCACCACCGCATCCGGACCCGGTGTTCCTAACGGCTGCAACCCAGCCGAGGCGCCGACCGCGGTCGGTACCTCGGACCAGAGCTGCACCATCACCCAGGGCGCGTACACCGTGACCACCATCTACCCGTACACGCCCCAGAACCCGACGGTCAACCCCTACGCCAACACATCGGTGGTGGCCGTGAACATCAGCCACGTCCACTCCAACAGCGGCTTCGCCAGCTTCCTGGGCTTCAAGACGACCACGATCGGCGTGCATGCCGCCGCGGTTTCCCACCCCGGCGCGGCGCAGTTCCCGTTCGCCATGGCCACTCGCTTCTTGGACCTTCTCGGGAGCGGCATCGCCACCGCCTACGGCTCGGTGCTGATCGACCAGTGCTCCGACAGCGGTGCCGGGAACTTCTCGGCCACCGGCGGCAACAATGGCGGCTTCGCCTACACCAACAAGGCCTCTCTGCAGGTCGGAGCATCACTGGACAGCAGCGGCGCCTACACCACCGCCACCGCGGTGCTGGTGGCGGACCCCAGCTCGCCCGGGAGCACCTGCACCAGCCCCAATGGGACGGACGCCAGCGCTCCCTGGGCGTCCTTCACCGACCAAGTCAACTTCCAGCCCTCGGCCACCAACTACAACTTCGCCTTCGGCTTCAACTCGGGGCCCGGCGGATGCGCGGACCCCAGCACCTTCACCTCCTACTCGGCCTACGAGACCGCCTGCCAAGCCAACCCCGAGGGAACGAGCACCGCTCCCTGGCAGGACGCCTGCTGGCACAACCAGAACGGCAACAACCCCAACCCGCCCCTGGTGCCCGTCGACTGGACCAACAGCGTCTACCAGAACGGGGCAGCCACCGCCTCCACCGTGGTGTCCCCGTGCGGCACGACGGCCACGTCGAGCACGCCCTCCCAGCCCCCGGGCACCTTTGAGGGCTCCTTCCCTCAGAGCCAGTTCCCTGGCTTTCCCACCTACACCGACCCGGAGACGCTGGCCCAGACGCTGGGCGCCTCCATCCCGACGGCGGCGCCTCCGCTCAACGGCTACTCCTTCCCCGCCGGGGTCTATGTCTTCTCGGGGACGGGGGACTCCATGAACATCCCCAACGGTGGCAGCCTGACCTGCCAATCGAATGACAACCCGCACTTCTTCCCGTCCAACGGCTGCGTCTTCGTCTTCGAGAACGGGGCCAGCTTCTCCATGACCGGGAGCAGCTCCAACATCAACTGCAGCTACGCCATCGCCGGGAGCGCCCCCTGCTCCTTCTACTTCGCCGACCATGGGACCACCACCAGCACCTTCTCGATCGCGAGCGGGGTCAACGGGGCGATGGCTCCCATCCCCTACCTGCCGCTGGGGTGCGCCGCCCCCTCCACCACCCCCCCCTGCCCCTCCTACAACTTCCCGGTGATCTACAGCAACGCCGCCTCCGCCGTCGCCCCGCCGCTCACCAGCCTCACGCCCGGCGAGGTCGTGTCGTTCAATGCCCCCGGCACCATGACCGTGGCCGGCACCATCTACGTGCCCTACGGGATCTACAACTCGTCGGCCAACTCCTCGGAGCAGACCGGCCAGGTCATCGCCGACACCTACCGCCTCCAGTCGGGAAGCGCCGCCATCCCCAACGGCGTCTCGTACGACCAGTCCCAGGTCGCGCCGATCCAGGGTCCATCGAGGCTGATCGAATAGGCGGCGACGCCCGGCCGGAGCGATCGACACCGAGCCGTGCCGGTCGCCAGCCCGGACCCCCGGTATGCTCTCCGGCAGGGGGTCGCGCTGGGGAGATGGGTGACCGGTGAACTGCTGGAGCTGCGGGAGCGAGTGGGAGACGCCCGCCGGGCGGTGTCCCGCCTGCGGCGCCACGCTGCGGGCGCTGCCGTGGCGCCGTGACGCGGCTCCGGCCGTGCCCGGGACCCCCGCCAGGTCTCGGGGGGGTGCGCTCCGAGGCCTGGCCCTGCTGGTGGTGGCGGCGGTCGTCGCCACCGGGCTGGGGGCGGGGGCCGCCGCTCTGGTCCATCGGCTGGCGATCGGGCGGGGGGTCCCGGTCGGCGCCGCCGGGGGCACCGCGACCAGCCGGGCGCTGGCCCGGGTGGCCAGCGCGGACCTGCCCGGCATCGTGACCATCATGGCCCTGGGGCGCTCCGGCGAGGAGCTGGGCACCGGCTGGGCGGTGGACCGCAACGGGGACTTCCTCACCAACGACCACGTGGTCCGGGCCGGGATCAGCTTCAGGGTGGTCACCAGCGGCGACCAGCAGTTCGTGGCCTACGTGGTCCGGGTCGACGTCCGCCGCGACCTGGCCCTGGTCCACGCCGCGGGCCTGGTGGAGCCGCCCCTGGCCATCGCCCGGGGGGCCGCCCGCTTGGGGCAGCCGGTGGTGGTCCTGGCCGCCCGCGGCGCCACCAACCGGCCCCCGGTGACCGACGCCCGGGTGGTCGGCCTCGACCAGGCGGCGACGGTCACCAACCCCGCCCCCACCGGGCCGCGCAACTACGCCGGCCTCATCCGCCTCGACGCCCACATCTTCCCCGGCAACAGCGGGGGCCCCGTGCTCTCCGCCCGGGGCCGGGTGGTGGGCATCCTGACCCTGGCCGCCCAGAACGGCGTCGGGGCCTTCGCCATCCCCATCAGCGCGGCCGAGCCCGACCTGCGGAGCTGGCTGGGCTGAGCCCGCCCGCCGCCGCTGATTGGGGCCGCCGGGAGCTGGGTAGGTTCACCAGCGAGGGGCCTGGCCCCGGGTTGGGGCCGCACCGGCTCCAACGCACCACCGCGGCCCGTCCCGGCCACCTGCATCAGGAGTCCAAGGCGTGGAGGATCGGCACTATGAGATCGCGGTCATCGGGGCCGGTCCAGCGGGACTGACCGCGGCGCTCTACGCCGCCCGGGCCCTGAAGCGGACCCTGCTGCTGGAGGCCAAGGTCCCCGGCGGGGAGCTGCTCAACACCGAGACCATCGAGGACTACCCCGGCTTCCAGACCATCACCGGGGCCGAGCTGGCCCAGCGGATGACGGACCACGCCCTCTCCTTCGGCGCGGAGCTGGTGTCGGCCCGGGTGGTGGCGATCGCGGCCCTCCCCGACGGGCGGCACCGGATCGATCTGGAGGAGGGGGAGCCGTACACCGCCGACGCCGTGATCGTGACCGCCGGCGGCGAGCCGCGCAAGCTGGGGGTCCCCGGGGAGGCGGAGCTGGCCGGCCGCGGGGTGTCCTACTGCGCCATCTGCGACGGGGCCTTCTTCCGGGGCGAGCACCTGGCGGTGATCGGCGGCGGGGACGCCGCCCTGGAGGAGGGACGCTTCCTCACCCGCTACGCCTCCAAGGTCACGATCATCCACCGCCGCGACCAGTTCCGGGCCCAGCCGATCCTGGTCGAGCACGCCCGGGCCGACGAGAAGATCGAGTTCCGCTTCGACAGCGTGGTGGAGGAGATCGTGGGGGTGGACGGGCGGGTGACCGCCCTGCGCCTGCGCGACACCAAGAGCGGCGAGGCCTCGACCCTGGCGGTGGGCGGGGTCTTCATCTTCGTCGGCTTCCTGCCCAACACCGGCCTGCTCACCAGCCACGTCGAGCACGACTCCCAGGGGTACTACCGCACCGACGACGTGATGCAGACGACCCTGCCCGGGGTCTACGCCGCCGGTGACGTCCGCAGCCAGCTCACCCGCCAGGTCACGACCGCCGTCGGCGACGCCACCACGGCGGCCGTCGCCGCCACCAAGTACGTCGAGTCGCTGGCCCCCGCCGTCGGCGCCACCCCGTGACCCGTCCCCGCCCCCGGTGAGCATCGTCACCCGCGGCGGGGACGGGGGGGAGACAGGCCTCCTCTACGGGGGGCGGGTGCCCAAGGACGACCGGCGCACCGAGGCCTACGGGGCCCTGGACGAGGCCATCTCCGCCATGGGGCTCGCCCGGGCCCTGACCGCCAACCCCAGGACGGCCGCCCTGCTGCTGGAGCTGCAGCGAGAATGCTTCACCGTCGGGGCCGAGCTGGCCACGGCCAAGGAGGACCGCCACAAGCTGGCCGCCCACTTCCCGGTCCTGGAGGCGGCGGCCGTCCTGCGCCTGGACGCCCGGGTGGCGGAGCTGGAGGCCGCCGTGCCGCTGCCCAAGGGGTTCGTCATCCCGGGCGGGAGCCCCTCGGCCGCCGCCGTCGACGTCGCCCGCAGCCTGGTCCGCCGAGCCGAGCGGCGGACGGTCACCCTCCAGCGGGCCGGCGAGCTCGGCAACCCCGAGGTGCTGCGGTACCTCAACCGTCTCTCCGACCTGCTCTTCATGGTCGCCCGCTCCGAGGAGCCGGGCGCCATCGTCCCCAAGTAGCGGCGCGCCGGGGGCTGGGGACGCTGGCCCGGCCGTGGGACCGGGGTCGCATTCGCTACCCTCCCCGTATGCAGGAACCGCCGACCAGCGCCCGCCGCCGCTGCGTCGTCCGTGGTCGCGTCCAGATGGTGGGGTTTCGCGCCTTCGCCAGCCGGGTCGCGGGACGGGAGCAGCTGCGCGGCTGGGTCCGCAACCGCTCCGATGGGGCCGTGGAGTGCCTGGTCGAGGGACCGCCGGGCGCCGTCGACCGCTTCCTGGACGCGGTGCGACGGGGACCCGCGGCCGCCCGGGTGGACCGGGTGGAGGTGGAGGTGGAGGAGGCGGCGGTGGGCATGCCCCTGGCCCCCTTCGAGGCCCGGGGGTGAGCGCGCCCAGCTGCCCGGCGGCGCGGCCCACGCTCGACGAGGTCCGTCTCCTCGCCCGGGACTACGACTGCATCCCGGTGGTGGTGGAGGTGCTGGCCGACTGCGACACCCCGGTCTCGGCCCTCCTGCGGCTGGGGGCCGGCCCGTCCTCCTTCCTCCTGGAGAGCGTCGAGGGCGGCGAGCGCTGGGCCCGGTACTCCTTCCTCGGGCGGGACTTCGCCCAGACCCTGCGCTTCCAGGACGGGGTCTGCACCCACCAGCGGGGCGCCCGCACCGAGACCCTGCCCTACGACGACCCCCTGGCCGTGGTCGACGGGATCATCGGCGACCGCCGGGTGGCGCCGGTGGCCGGCCTGCCGCCGCGCTTCCACGGCGGGGCCATCGGCTACCTGGCCTACGAGGCCACCAGGCGCTACGAGCGGGTGCCGGCGGCGGCGCGGGACCCCCTGGGGGTCCCCGAGGCCTGGTTCGGGGTGGCCGAGACGGTGGTCATCTTCGACCACCTGGCCCACCGCCTCCTGCTGGTCACCCACATCGACACCCGCCAGCACCCCAAGGTGGAGAACGGCTACCGGCTGGCGCTCAGCCGCCTGGAGGCGCTCTTCCGCCAGCTGCAGCGCCCGCCGAGCCGGGCCGGCCGCGCCCCCGGTCGCCAGGACGCCATGCCCGCCACCGTCAACTGGTCGGGGGAGGCGTTCCGGGCGGCGGTGGAGCGGGCTCGCGAGTACATCCGCGCCGGGGACATCTTCCAGGTGCAGCTGGGGCGCCGGTTCAGCGTGCCCCTGCGCTGCCCGGCCTTCGACGTCTACCGGGCCCTGCGCCACATCAACCCCAGCCCCTACATGTTCTACCTGGCCCTGCCGGAGCTGCAGGTGGTGGGCGGCAGCCCGGAGGCCCTGGTCCGGGTCGAGGAGGGCCTCATCACCTACCGGCCCATCGCCGGCACCCGGCGGCGGGGCGGGACCCCGGAGCGGGACGCGGCCCTGGAGGCCGAGCTGCGGGCCAGCGAGAAGGAGAGGGCCGAGCACGTGATGCTGGTCGACCTGGGGCGCAACGACGTGGGCCGGGTGGCCAGGACCGGCTCGGTGCGGGTGACCGAGCTGATGGCGGTGGAGCGCTACTCCCACGTCATGCACCTGGTCAGCCAGGTGCAGGCCCAGCTGCCGCCAGGCGTCTCGGCGCTGCGGGTCCTGCGCGAGTGCTTCCCGGCGGGGACGGTGACGGGGGCCCCCAAGATCCGGGCCATGGAGATCATCGCCGAGCTGGAGCCCGAGACCCGCGGGGTCTACGCCGGGACCGTCGGCTATCTCGGCTTCGGGGGGACGACGCTGGACACCGCCATCGCCATCCGCACCGTGGTGGTCCAGGAGGGCACCGCCCACGTCCAGGCATCGGCGGGGATCGTGGCCGACAGCAGCCCGGACGAGGAGGCCCTGGAGATCGACAACAAGGTGTCGGCCCAGCTGCGGGCGGTGGCCATGGCCAACACCGGCCTGCCGGTGGCCACGTGATCCTGGTCATCGACAACTACGACTCCTTCGTCTACAACCTGGTCCAGTACCTGGGGGAGCTGGGGGAGGCCACCCGGGTGGTGCGCAACGACGTCGTCGACGTCGAGCAGATCCGCACCCTGGCCCCGCGGGCGATCGTCATCTCCCCCGGGCCCGGCACCCCCGAGCAGGCCGGGGTCTCCATCCCCTGCATGCGGGACCTGGGGGGCGCGATCCCCATGCTGGGCGTCTGCCTGGGGCACCAGGCGCTGGCCGCGGCCCACGGGGGCCGGGTGGTGCGCGCCCCCACCGTCATGCACGGCAAGCTGAGCCAGATCCACCACCACGGCACCGATGTCTTCGCCGGCCTGCCCCAGCCGTTCCCGGCCACCCGCTACCACTCGCTGATCGTCGAGCGGGAGTCGCTCCCCCCGGCGCTGGAGGTCACGGCCGAGACCGCCGACGGCCTGGTCATGGGCCTGCGCCACCGGACCCGGCCGCTCTACGGCGTGCAGTTCCACCCCGAGTCCATCCTCACCGAGGCCGGGCACGAGCTCTTGCGCAACTTCCTGACCTGCACCGACACCTGGTGGGCGCGGGGCGGGGCCACGCCGTGACCGGGGCCGGCGGCGCCACCGCCCTCCCGGGGTCCCTGGAGCCGATCGTGGGCCGGGTACGGGCCGCGCTGGCCCGGGGCCCGGCCCGGGCGCCCGGCGCCCTCTGGGCGGCCGCCGAGGCGGCGACCGTCGCGGACCCGCCGCGCTCGCTGGTGGCCGCGGTGCGCCGGGCGGACGGGCTCGCGGTCATCGCCGAGATGAAGCGGCGCTCCCCGTCGGCCGGGTCGCTGTGCCTGGACCTGGACCCCGCCGCCCTGGCCGCCCGCTACACCGCCGCCGGGGCCGCCGCGCTCTCGGTCCTGACCGAGCCCACGGCCTTCGGAGGCCGCCTGGACGACCTGCGCCTGGCCCGGGCCACCACCGACCGGCCCTGCCTGCGCAAGGACTTCATCGTGGACCCGGTGCAGGTGGCGGAGGCTCGCGCCGCCGGCGCCGACGCGGTCCTGCTCATCGTCGCGGTGCTCGGTGTCGCCGGGCTGCCGGCGTGCCTGGCCGCGGCCCAGCGGCTGGGGATGGACGCCCTGG
Source organism: bacterium (assembly GCA_021802045.1). GTDB lineage: Bacteria > Chloroflexota > Dormibacteria > Aeolococcales > Bog-877 > JAKABB01. The sequence continues at coordinate 894 of JAKABB010000020.1, read as the reverse complement.
TCGAGGTCCATGCCGCGGCCGAGGTGGCGGTGGCCCTTCGCGCCGGGGCCCGGCTCCTGGGCGTCAACAACCGCGACCTCCACACCCTGCGCACCGACCTTGGCACCACCGAGCGGCTGCGCCCGCTGGTGCCGCGCTCGCTGCCGGTGGTGGCCGAGTCCGGCATCCACGGACCAGCCGACGTGGCCCGCATGCGGGACGCCGGCGCCGATGCCATCCTGGTGGGGGAGGCCCTGCTGCGGGCGGCGGACCCCGGGCGGGCCTGCGCGGCGCTGGTGGCCGCCGGCCGGGAGCCGCGGGCGTGAGGGCGGCCCCGTCGCTGCGGGTGAAGATCTGCGGCACCACCTCGGTGGCCGACGCCCTCCTGGCGGTGGAGGCGGGGGCGGACGCCATCGGGCTGGTCTTCCACCAGCCCAGCCCGCGGCACCTGTCCACCGCGCGGGCCCGGGCCATCACCGCCGCCGTGGCGGGGGCGGTCGACTGCGTCGGGGTCTTCGTGCACGCCGACCCGGCGGAGCTCAACCGCATGGTCCGGGTGGTGGGCCTGGACGCGGTCCAGCTGCACGCCCCCGTCACCCGGGCCCTGGCCACGGCCCTGGACTGTCCCTGCCTGCCCGCGGTGGCCCTGGAGTCCCTGGCCCAGGTGGCGGCCATCGACTGGTGGCCGGCGCTGCCGCTCCTGCTCGACAGCGCCGGACCCGGCGGGGCGGGCGGCACCGGGCGGGCGGTGGACTGGGGCCTGGCGGCCACGGTGGCCCGGCACCGGCCGGTGTGGCTGGCGGGGGGCCTGGGCCCGGAGACGGTGGCCCGCGCGGTCGCGGAGGTCCGGCCGGTGGCCGTCGACGCGGTCAGCGCCCTGGAGCGGGCGCCGGGGGTGAAGGACCCGCTGCGGGT
>JAKABB010000117.1 GCA_021802045.1 bacterium | reverse complement strand
CGGCAGGCGGTGCTCGCCTGCCCGGCGGCGGCCCAGGTGCCGGTGGACCAGGCGGCGGTGACGGCGCTGCGCCGGGCGGCCCTGGCCGCGCTCGGTGACCACAGCCCGCTGGTGGAGTGGACGGACGACACCACCGCCTTCGTCGACCTCAGCGGGCGCCATCCCCGGCATGCCACCGAGGGGGCCTGGGCCGCCGCGGGCGGCCGGGCGCTGGCGGCCGTGCTCGGGGAGCCGCCGGCGGTCGGGGTGGCCAGCTCGCGGTTCACCGCCGAGATCGCCGCCCGGGCGGCGGGCCCCGGCCGGATCCGCCGGGTGGCCCCCGGGGGGGAGGCCGCCTTCCTCGCCCCCAGGTCCGTCGGGGTCCTCCCCCTCCCCGGGTCCGTCATCGAGCGGCTGCGCTGCTTTGGCCTGCCGACCTGCGGGGCGTGCGCCGGGGTGCCCGCCGCCGACCTCCAGCGGCAGTTCGGCCCCGACGGGCTCCGGCTCCATCAGCTCACCACCGGCCGCGACCCCGCTCATCTCCGCCCCTGGCGGGAACCGGTGGGGTGCGGGATTCGCCGGGTGCTGGCCGGGGCGGTGGCGGACTGGGAGGCGCTCCGGTTCGGGGCCGCCGACCTGGCCGACCAGCTGGCCGGAGCGCTGCGGGCCCGCGCCCGAGCAGCGGGGCGGCTGCGCCTCGTCCTGCGGGCTCGTGATGCTCCCGACGGCCCGGTGATGGCGGGGACGATGCCACTTGGGGTGTGGTGGGCCGAGCGGGCCCTCCCCTGGCCGGTGGCCACCTCCGACGAGCTCCTGCCCCCCATCCTGGGCCTGCTGGGGGGGCTGCGGCCCACTGAGCCCGTCGCGGTCATCGAGCTGGTGGCGGCCGACCTGCAACCGCTCCGGGCCCGGCAGGTCGACCTCTGGCATCAGCACGACGCCGATCGGGAGGCGATCGTCCAGGCGGTGGCGCGGCTCCACGACCGGTTCGGGACCGGGCTCGTCTGGCGTGTCGCCCTGCGACCGGACGCCCCTGAGGACCTCCCCGAGCGCCGGCTTGCCTGGCGGGCCGGGTGAGCCTCGGCCCGGTCTTGAGCCCGGACCCGGTGCCGGTGCGCCTGACCGCCGCGGGTGCCCCGGCCCAGCTGCGCCAGCCCCAGGGCTGGGTCCGGGTGGCCCAGGTCCTGGACCGGTGGGTGGTGGAGACCGGCTGGTGGCGCGCCGCTCCCGGGGAGCCCATCCGGCGCACCACCTGGAGGGTGCTCCTGGCCGACGCCCGCTGCTGTGAGCTGACGGAGACGGGTGGGCGCTGGGCTCTGACGCGCCCCTGGGGCTGAGCCTGCCCTGCCGGCGCCCGCCGTGCCAGGGGCTGTTCCCACGCATCCCGCCCCCGCCGCCGTCCCGTCCCAGGCCCCTCGACCTGTCACCACATGCACGCCAACGTAACGGCGGGTGCGGCGCCGGGACGCGTGCGGTTCCAGCTTGCTGACATCGGCCGAAATCGGCCAAGAGAAGCGTCATCCGCGTCCCTCACTGTGCGAATGTGACATCGGGGACCAGTGAAAGTTCGAGGATCCCCCCACCACACCCCGACCGACCGCGGACCGATCCAGGCCCATGGCCGGCCGGTCCCACAGGAGAATCCGGTGCCAGGCCCCAGCCTCTCAGGACCGCGTCGCAGGGCCGCTGTCGGCCAGCGCCTCATCCGCTACGCCGTCGTCGCCGGCGTGATCTGCTGGGCCACCGGACTGGCCCTCATCAGCACCACCGCGGTCGCCATGGCCAACAACGTCGCCACCCCAGGGGTGGCCTGCACCGCCGCCACCCTGGGCGGCACCACCCCGGGCAGCGTCGACAAGAACGTCAACACCCTGCTGGGCTGCAACGTGGCCGGCGGAGTGGCGGCGAACCCGGTCTCGGGCGTGATCCAGGTCACCCCGCCCGCCGGGCTGAAGGCCGCCATGCTGCTCGACGTGTTCCAGGCGGTGGGGATCAGGCCTCCCGCCGACAGCTACCAGCAGAACTACACCGGCACCTACGCGGTGACGTTCGGCACCTGCTCTCCGGGGGCCAGCGCCATCCCCGGGAGCTACACCGTGACCCAGTACCTGCCCACCCAGCGCTACCCCGACGTCCCGGCCTACGTGGTCGTGACCGATTCGACCCTCCCGACGATCGTCTCGGCCGCGCCAGGCGCCACCGCCAGTTGCGAGTACTCGGTGGCCCTCAAGGGGACCCCGCCCGGGGTGCGGTTTGCCAGCGGGGTGAACGCTGTCTGGGCCTCCTTCGGCGGCACCGGCTTCGCGGCGCACGCCCGCTCGGAATCGGTGGGCCTCTTCGGATCCAGCCCATCGAACCCGCCCAGCAGCTCGCCGTCGGGCTCCCCCAGCAGCTCGCCATCGGGCTCCCCCAGCGACTCACCGTCGGGCTCGCCCAGCGGCTCGCCGTCGAGCTCCCCCAGTGGCTCACCGTCGAGCTCCCCCAGTGGCTCACCGTCGAGCTCCCCCAGCGGCTCGCCGTCGGGCTCCCCCAGCGGCTCGCCGTCGAGCTCCCCCAGCGGCTCGCCGTCGGGCTCCCCCAGCGGCTCGCCGTCGGGCTCCCCCAGCGGCTCGCCGTCGGGCTCCCCCAGTGGCTCGCCGTCGAGCTCCCCCAGCGGCTCGCCGTCGAGCTCGCCCAGCAGCCCACGGTCGGACCCGCCCCCCAGTTCCCAGCCGAGGGCGCCGAAGGCGTCGCCGTCACCGTCCCTCATCGGTGGGGTCCAGGCCCAGCACACCACCTCGCCGTCACCGGTGCCGGTGACCGGAGCGGTGAAGGCGGCGACCACCGCGACTCCCGACACCGGGGCTGCGATCGGTCCGGCCGTGGCCCTGCTGCTGCTCGGGACCGTGCTCCTCGGTGGGGCGGTGGGCCTGCGTCGCCACGCCGGCCAGGCCTCCATCTGACCTGAGCTCCGCGCCGGCTCTGCTCAACCTCCTCGGCGGCTGAGCACCGGCACCGGAGCCAGCGCCGGCGCTGGTGTCGGAGGCTGCGCCGCCGGGCATTCCTTCGCCCTCCCACGGGGGCTGCCGGTGGTGCGCCGGTGCGGCGCAGCCGCGCAGGGCCGGTGGGGCGGGACCCGGCGCCGGTCAGGGGCCGGTCGTCCGGCTCCCCCACGGCTGAACCGATGGGCCCGGGCAACTCCGCCCCAGGTCCGACGTGCCGGCCGGCGGCCCGAGGCGGGGCGTCACCCGTCGCTCAGGACGCCGTGGCGGCGGGGGAGGACCTGGCCGTCCCGCCGGGTCTGACGCCCACCGGCCTCGCGGCCGGGCCCCCGGGGCTGCGGGGCCGCACCGTCCGTCTGGGGCCTGCGCAGATCGAATCGCCGGTCGCTGCGTAACAACCTGCTGACGGACGCCATCTTCCCGCCGCAACTCGTGACGACCGAGTAAAGTTCTGGCGGGACTGAATCCCGGGCACGCCACAAGGCTCGGCCCGGATCAGCGAGATCCAACCGACGCGAGGACTGGGCTGGGGCGGGGGGCGGCCTTGTTTCCGCCACACCTTGGGAGAGATCGTTGAGAGACTGGAAACTTCCTCAGCTCCGGTATAGGGCCATCGGTCGGCGGCGCATCTCGCGTTACACGATCGTTACAGGGATAGCCTGCTGGGCCGCGGGGCTGGCCCTTCTCTCCACCTCGGCGGCGGCGTACGCCAAGGGATCTACCAGCAGCGGCCAAGGGAGCCCGGGGCACAGCCAGCACCAGAAGCCCGGCGACAACAACCGGGGTGACGTCTGGCTCGACAACGTCGGGCAGCCGGCCGGACCCGGCCACGAGCACGACCCGCACCTGCTCTGCCAGAACATCAACCTGTGGGGCAACGACCTCGCCGACTCCAGCCACTGGTTCACCATCGACGGCTGGTCGCCGACGGGCAGCGGCAAGGGCGACTTCACCAGCGGGAGTCCCACGATCACCCAGAAGGGCTACACCCAGGACCAGGCCTGGCCCGGCACCCAGGCGAGCCCGTCCCTGGGGTCTTGGACCTACAACACGAAGACAGGTGGCAGCCAGGTCACGGCCGTCATCGACGTCAAGACCCTGATCGCTCACGCCATCGCCAACGGCGACAAGGCGCTGAACGTGCCGGCCACCAACAAGCAGGGCTTCCACTTCAAGCTCCAGTTCGGGCAGGACCCGCAGAAGCACAAGACCTTCTGGGTCGAGTGCCCGGGGCTGACCTCCACGCCGACGCCCACGCCGACGGGTACGCCGACGCCCACGCCGACGGGTACGCCGACGCCCACGCCGACGGGTACGCCGACGCCCACGCCGACGGGTACGCCGACGCCCACGCCGACGGGCAACACCCACGGCCGGAACAGCACTCCAACCCCGTCCCCGACGGGCGGGGTCCAGGGCAAGCACACGTCCAAGCCGACCCCGTCGCCCTCGCCGGTGGGCAGCGTCAAGGCGGCCAGCACCACTACACCGAACACCGGTGCCGACATCAGCACGGCCATCGCCCTTCTGTTGCTGGGGTCGATCCTGCTGGGCGGTGCCGCAGTCATGCGACGGCGGGCGGTCGGGTCGTCCCTCTGACGCACCACGTCCCCGAGGCGTGACCGACACAGGGCTGGGTGGTCCGGGCAACCGGGCCACCCGGTTCTGTCTCCAGCCCGAGGTGCCAGCGCCAGCCCCGATCGATCCATCTGCTAGCCTCGGGTCATGAGCAATCCCCCGCCCGCCTCCCCGGGCCAGGGGCCGAACCGCAGACCGCCCCTCGCGGGCGGGCCCGGCAACAACATGCGGTCACCCCGCTTCTGGCTGCCGTTGCTGGTCATCCTCGGCCTCAACATCCTGGTGGCGAACGTCTTCTTCCCGCCGTCGCAGCCCCGGACGGTGACCATCCCCTACAACGTCTTCCTCTCCCAGATCGATGGGGGCAACGTCGCCAGCATCACCAGCACCGGGTCCCTCATCACCGGGGTCTTCCACCACCCGAGCGGGGCTTCGGCACGGAGCCGGAAGACGGCCCTGCACTTCCAGACCGAGCTCCCGACCTTCGCCGGGGGCGGCCTGGAGGCGCTGCTCCAGGCCCATCACGTCACGGTCAACGCCCAGCCGCCGAATCCCCCTCGGCCGCTGCTGCTGGAGCTGCTGTTCAGCTTTGGGCCCGCTCTGCTGCTGGTGGCCGGGTTCATCTGGATCATGAACCGGAGCGCGGCGGCCTCCGGTGGCGGGGGCCTGCTCCGGCTCGGCCGCAGCCAGGCCCGCCTCTACGACCCCGAGCGGCCGGGCACGACCTTCGCCGACGTGGCCGGGATCGAGGAGGCCAAGGACGAGCTGGAGGAGATCGTCGACTTCCTCCGCCAGCCTCAGCGCTACGAGCGCCTGGGCGGCACCGTGCCCAAGGGCGTCCTGCTGGTCGGGCTCCCCGGCACCGGCAAGACCCTGCTGGCGCGGGCGGTGGCCGGGGAGGCCAAGGTGCCGTTCTTCAGCATGTCGGCCTCCGAGTTCATCGAGATGATCGTGGGGGTGGGGGCCTCCCGGGTCCGTGACCTGTTCACCAAGGCGCGGGCCGCGGCCCCGGCCATCATCTTCATCGACGAGCTCGACGCCATCGGGCGCAGCCGGGCCGCCGGCGCCACCCTGGGCGGGCACGACGAGCGCGAGCAGACCCTCAACCAGATCCTCACCGAGATGGACGGCTTCGACTCCCGCGAGGGGGTCATCGTGCTGGCCGCCACCAACCGCGCCGACGTGCTCGACGCGGCCCTGCTCCGTCCCGGCCGCTTCGACCGCCGGGTGATGGTGCAGCCGCCCGACCGGGTCGGGCGGGCCGCGATCCTGCGCATCCACACCCGCGAGGTGCCCCTGGACCCCAGCCTCGACCTCAACGCGGTGGCGGCGCAGACCCCCGGCCTGGTGGGCGCCGAGCTGCGCAACCTGGTCAACGAGGCGGCGCTGCTGGCGGCCCGCCGCGACCGGACCGCGGTCACGATGGAGGACTTCAGCGACGCCCTGGAGAAGGTGCTGCTGGGGACGGCGCGCCGGATCGTGCTCTCGGAGGCCGACCGGGAGCGCACCGCCTACCACGAGAGCGGCCATGCCCTGCTGGGGCTGCTGGTCCCCGACGCCGACCCGGTCCGCAAGGTCTCGATCGTGCCCCGCGGGCGGGCGCTGGGGGTCACCGTCCAGAGCCCGGTCGACGACCGGCAGAACTACCCCGAGACCTACCTGCGGGGCCGCATCACCGGGGCCCTGGGGGGGCGGGCCGCCGAGTCCCTGGTGTACGGCGTGGTGACGACCGGCGCCGAGAACGACCTCCTCCACGTCACCCAGATCGCGCGGGAGATGGTGATCCGCTGGGGGATGAGCCCCGAGGTCGGTCCCCTGAATTACAGCGACGATCCCCAGGCCGGCAGCCCCATCCTGGCCCAGCGGCCCTTCAGCGAGGCCACCGCCGAGCTCATCGACCGAGAGGTGAAGCGGATCGTCGAGGAGTGCCTCGACGAGGCGCACCGGCTGCTGCTGGAACACCGCGACCAGCTGGAGGCCCTCACCCGAGCCCTCCTGCGGGAGGACTCCCTGGAGGAGGATGCGATCCTCCAGGTGACGGGGATCCCGCGTCGGCCGGGCGTGGTCGAGCGCCCTCGCTCCCGGGCCGCGGCCGGGGAGCGCTCGCCGGCCCCGGCGGACGCCGCCGCTCCCGCCCCGGCCCCCCCGCCCGTCCCCGCTCCCTGAGGGCCGGCGACCCGGGCCGCTCACGGACCGGCGGCGGGCGCGGGTCGGACGCCGCCGCCACCTGACCGCGAGCGTCGCCTCTGGCGCACCTCGTGGGAGCCGGCAGCTCCGCCCGGTCCAGGAGGCGCGCCGGCGGGGGTGGGCTCCGCCCAGCGCGGCCAGCAGGGGCGTCGCGGCGCCTCAGAGCGAACATCCGTTCCCTATTCCGGATAGACTCGGGCTGGGATGGAGAGCGGCGGCGACTTCGTCGAGTGCTGGGCGCGCTCACACTTCTCGTTCCTGGAGGGGACCAGCGCCCCGGAGGCCCTGGTGGAGCGCGCGGTGGCCCTGCGGATGCCGGCCCTGGGGCTGGTCGACCGCAACGGGCTCTACGGGGCGGTGCGCTTCGCCGCCGCCGCCGCACGGGCGGGGATCGGGGCGATGGTGGGCGCCGAGTGCGACCTCGACGCCGGTGGGCGGCTGGTGGTCCTGGCCACCGAGCGCCAGGGGTACCAGCAGCTGGCCCGGGCGATCAGCCGGTCCCAGCTCAGCGGGCGCAAGGGCGCGGCCCGGCTGCGGCTCGCGGGCCTCGACGGGGCCCTGCGGGCGGCGGCC
>JAKABB010000116.1 GCA_021802045.1 bacterium | reverse complement strand
GCCTGCCGCCGGCCCCGCCGCGGGGGCGGGCGCGCGCCGGAGCGCTGCCGGCTCCGGGGCGCCGGACCTCGCTGGTGATGGGGACGATCCTCCTGCTCACCGTGGCGCTGGTGGCGCGCTGCGTCTGGGTCCAGCTCGGGCAGGGGCCGCGGTTGGCGGCCCAGGCGGTCGCGGACCACCTGGGGGTCGTCCACCTGCCGGCCGTCCGCGGACGCATCCTGGCCGCCAACGGACAGGTGCTGGCCGGCAACCTGCCCGCCTACGAGGTCTTCGCCACGCCGCCCCAGATCCCGGCCGCGCGGCGGGCCAGCGACGCCGCCGCGCTGGCGCCGCTCCTGGGGGTGCCGGCGGCCACCCTGAGCCAGCAGCTGGCCCAGCACGTCAACTTCGAGTACCTGGCCACCCGGGTCTCGATCGCCGACGGGCGGCGGCTGCAGCGGCTGCGCCTGGCCGGGATCGGGCTGCTGCCGGTGACGGAGCGGGTCTACGGTCCCGGGGCCGTCCCCGGGACCAGCCTGGCCGCCCACGTCCTGGGGTTCGTCAACGCCAGCGGGCAGGGCGTCTACGGCCTCGAGGGCTACTACAACCGCATCCTCCAGGGGCACGCGGGGCGGACCGCCGTGGTCACCGACCTCCAGGGCAACTACATCGCGGTCGGGCAGGGCCACAACCGGGCGCCGGTCAACGGCCGCACCCTGCACACCGGCATCGACCCCACGGTCCAGTACGCGGTCCAGAAGGACCTGGCGGCCCGGGTGAAGATGGTGCACGGCACCTCGGGGACCATGATCGTCATGAACGTCCACACCGGGGCGATCGTGGCCTGGTCCGACTACCCCTCCTACAACGCCAACCAGTACGCCCAGACCCCGATCGCCCGCTTCCGCGACGCCGGCCTGGCCGACCTCTACGAGCCCGGGTCGGTGATGAAGGTCGTGACCTTCGCCGGGGCCCTCAACCGCCACGCCATAACCCCCAACTACCACTTCAACGAGACCGGGCAGGTGACGGTCGGCGGCTACACCATCCGGGACTGGGACCTCAAGGCCCACGGCTGGATCTCCATGAACTACGTCCTGGAGGACTCCCTCAACGTGGGCGCGGTCAAGGTGCTGCACATGGAGGGGGCCCAGCCCTTCTACCAGAACATGCAGGCCTTCGGGATCGGCCATCCCACCGGCATCGACCTGGCCGGCGAGGTCTGGTCGCCCCTGCCCCGCCTGGCCCAGATGCCACCGGTGCAGCTGGCCACGGCCAGCTTCGGGCAGGGCATCGTGGCCACCCCGATCGAGATGCTGGCGGCGATCAACACCGTCGCCAACGGCGGGGTCTGGGTCCAGCCTCACGTCGTCACCTCGATCAGCGGTGGCGGGAGGCCGACCGTCTACTTCCAGCCCAAGACCCGGCGCGTGGTCTCGGCCCAGGCGGCCCGCACCCTGACCCAGATGATGGTGAAGGTGGTCGACGCCCCCATCGGCTCCGGTTTCGAGGCCCGGATGTGGCCCACCTGGCAGGGGCAGATCGCCGGCAAGACCGGGACCTCCTCGGTGGCGACCTCCCACGGGGTCTACGGCAACAACACCTACGACTCCTTCGCCGGCTTCTTCCCGGCCAGCCATCCCCAGTACGCGATGCTGGCCATCATCCGCAACCCCAAGGTCGTCGCCTGGATGCGGGAGGGGGCCTTCGACGCCGCCCCCACCTTCAGGCAGGTGGCCCAGGTCATCATCGACCAGAAGCGGCTGCGCCCGTAGGATGGGCCGGGTGACCTCGGTGGTGACCGCGGCCGCGGGGACGCTGGCGGCTGGGCTGGTCGGCTATCCCCCCACGATCGCGGGCCTGCGCCGGCTCGGGGCAGGGCAGCGCGTCCGCGAGGACGGGCCCCAGAGCCACCGCCGCAAGGCCGGCACCCCGACCGCGGGCGGAGCCCTCTTCGTGGGTCTGGTCGCCGTCGCCTGGCTGGCCCTCAGCCGGGCCGGCCTGGCCGGCCTGGTGGTGGCGGCGGGCGTCCTCGGGGGAGGGCTGGGCCTCATCGACGACTGGCGCAACGTCCGCGGGACCCGGGGCCTGGGTCTGCGCTTCTGGGTCAAGCTCGGGACCCTGGCGGCCCTGGCCGTGGCCCTCGCCGCCGCCCTCACCCACTTCGGGTGGCCGGCCCAGGTGGTGCCCGGAGTCGGGCTGCGCTCGCTGGGCTGGGGCCTGCCGGCGCTGACCGCCGCGGCCGTGCTGGCCACCAGCAACGCGGTCAACCTCACCGATGGCGTCGACGGCCTGGCCGCCGGGGTGGCGCTGCCCCCCTTCGCGGCCTGCGCCGGGCTGGCGGTGGTGGAGGGCCAGGAGCCGCTGGCCCTGGTCGCGGCCTCGGTCTGCGGCGCCCTGCTGGCGTTCCTCCATTACAACCGCCCCCGGGCTCGGATCTTCATGGGCGACACCGGGGCCCTGGCCCTCGGCTGCATGCTGGCGGTCCTGGCCACCAGCCTGCACCTGCTGCTCCTCCTGCCCCTGCTGGGGGTGGTCTTCGTCCTGGAGGCCGGCTCGGTGATCGCCCAGGTCGTCTTCTTCCGGCTGACCCACGGGCGCCGCCTCCTGCGCATGAGCCCCTTCCACCACCACCTGGAGCTGGGGGGGATGGGGGAGTGGGCCATCGACGGCCGCCTCTGGGCGCTCAGCGCGCTGGGGTCGGCGGCGGCGGTGGCGGTGGCGCTCGGCGCCGGGCTCTCGGGGGCCGGCCGGTGATCGGCGGCAACCTGGAGCGCTGGCGGCCGGCGGTGCGCCGCCTCCCGGGCATGGAGCCGGCCGGGTGGCGGCCGGGCCTCCCCCGGGTGGCGGCGGACCCCTGGCTCATCCTGGTGGTGACGACCCTGTGCGGTCTGGGCCTGGTGATGGTCTACTCGGCCAGCGCCGCCCTGTCCTACGTCGGCTACGGCACGCCCAGCCACTTCTTCGTCCGCCAGGCCCTCTACATGGTCCTGGGCCTGGCGGCCCTGCTGGTCTGCGCCCGCATGGACTACCACAGCTGGGCGGGCCGGGTCCGGCTCCTGCAGGCGGGCATCGTCATCTGCCTGCTGGCGGTCCTGGTGCCCCACGTGGGGGTGCAGGCCCTGGGGGCCCGGCGCTGGATCCACGCCGGGCCCATCGACATCCAGCCCAGCGTCATCGCCCAGCTGGTGGTGATCATCGCGGGGGCCGTCTGGCTCGACCGCTGCGGGCCGGAGATCCGCTCCCTGACCCGGGGCCTGCTGCCGTTCGTCTTCCGCCTGGTGGCGGTCTCGGCCCTGGTGCTGCTGGAGAAGGACCTCGGCTCCACCCTCATCGTGGCCATGATCGGCACCGGCCTCCTGGTGATCGCCGGGGCCCGGATCGCCCACCTGGTCGGCCTCCTGGCCCTGGGCCTGGGCGCCGGGGTCCTGCTGATCCTGGCGGCGCCCTACCGGGTGGCCCGGGCGCTGGCCTTCCTCCACCCCTTCGCCCATCCCCTGGGCTCGGGATTCCAGGCGGTGCAGGCGCTCTACGCCCTTGGGACCGGCGGGCTGACCGGGGTCGGGCTCAGCGACAGCCTGCAGCGCGCGCAGTGGGTGCCGGAGGCCCACACCGACTTCATCTTCGCCATCATCGGGGAGCAGCTGGGGCTGCTGGGCTCCCTGCTGGTCCTGGGCCTGTTCCTGGCCCTGGCCTGGCGGGGGCTGCGGGTCGCCCGCCAGGCGCCCGACCGTCTCGGGACCCTCCTCGCCGGCGGGATCACGGTCTGGCTGGTGGGGCAGGCGTTCATCAACATCGGGGGCGTTACCGATACGATCCCCTCGACCGGGGTGCCGTTGACCTTCGTCAGCTACGGGGGGTCCTCCCTGGTCCTCTCGCTGGCGGCGACCGGCATCCTCTTGAACATCTCGGCGCGCGGGCGCCGACTGGGGGCAACCATCGGTGCGCGTCGTGATCACCGGGGGCGGGACCGGCGGCCACTGCACACCGGCGATCGCGGTGGCAGAGGCCCTGCGGGCGACTGACCCCACCGCCGCCATCACCTACGTCGGGCGGGGCGACGGCCCCGAGGCCCGGATCGTGCCGGCCGCCGGCCTGACGTTCTACGGCATGGACCTGCCCGGCGGGGGCGACGGCGGCTGGCGCGGGCTGGGCCCACTCCGCCTGGCCGCCCGGCTGCCCCGGGCCTACCGCCGGGCCCGGCGGCTGCTGCGGGCCCTGGAGCCCGATGTCGTCGTCGCCACCGGGGGCTACGTCTGCGTCCCGGTCGCCGTCGCCGCCCGCCGCCGGGGGGTCCCGCTCGTCGTCCTGGAGCAGAACGCCCATCCCGGGCGGGCCGTCCGCTGGCTCGCGCCCTGGGCTGCCGCAGTGGCCACCTCCTTCGAGGAGACCGCCCGCGAGCTGGGCCGGGCCCGGGTGACCTGCACCGGCAACCCGGTCCGGGCGGCCATCGTGGAGGGCCGGGCGGGCGATGCGGTCCCCGCCCGCCCGCACCGGGTCCTGGTCATGGGGGGCTCCCAGGGGGCCCACCGGCTCAACACCGCGCTGGCGGCGGCGCTGCCCGAGCTGCTGCCGGCGCGCCCCACCCTCACCATCACCCACCTCAGCGGCCCACGGGACCACGCGGAGCTGCTCGTGCGGCGCCAGCAGCTGCCGGCGCCGGTGCGGGGGCGCTGGGCCCTGGAGCCCTTCGCCGTCGACGTCGGCGCCCGGATCGCCGCCAGCGACCTGGTGGTGATGCGGGCCGGGGGCTCCTCGCTGGCGGAGGTGGCGACCATCGGCCGCCCGATGATCCTGGTGCCCTACCCGTACGCCGGGGCCCACCAGCGCCGCAACGCGGCCCCCTACGTCGCCGCCGGGGCGGCGGTGAGCCTCCCCGACGAGGACTGCACCGGCCCCCGCCTGGCGGCCGAGATCGCGGCCCTGCTCGACGACCCGCCCCGGTGGCGCCGGATGGCGGAGGCCAGCCGCCGCTGCGGCCGGCCGGACGCGGCCGCGGCGGTGGTCCAGCTGGTGGCGGGGGTGATCGCCCGGTGATCGGGCGCGAGCTGCGGCCCCCCGCCCACCTCCACTGCCTGGGCATCTGCGGCTACGCGGTCTCGGGGCTGGCCCTCACCGCCCGCGCCGCCGGCTTCCAGGTGAGCGGGGCCGACGAGGACGCCTATCCGCCCACCACCGACACCCTGGCGGCGGCCGGGATCCCGGTGGCGGCCCGGCACCGGGCCAGCAACCTCGACCGCTACGGGCCCTGCGACCTGGTGGTGGTCGGCAACCAGCTGCGGGCCGACAACGTCGAGTGGGCGGCGGCGCGGGCCCGCGGCCTGCCGCTGGCCAGCGAGGCCGAGGTCTACCGGATGCTGACCGAGGACCGGCGCCGGCTGGTGGTCTGCGGCACCCATGGCAAGACCACCACCGCGGCCCTGGCCGCCTGGATGCTGGCGGAGGCGGGCCAGGAGCCGGGGTTCCGCCTGGGCGCCACCCACCGCAACTTCGGGGAGACGGCCCGGCTGGGCCGCGACCGGCCCCAGGGCCCCTTCGTCTTCGAGGGCGACGAGTACACCACCACCGCCCGCGACCCGCGGGCCAAGTTCCTGCACTGGGCCCCCGAGGTCGTCACCGCCCTCAACCTGGAGTGGGACCACCCCGACGTCTACTTGGACCTGGCGGCCTACCGGGCCCCCTTCGCCGCCCTGGTCCAGGGGCTGCCCCCGGCCGGCCGGCTCATCGTCAACGGCGAGGACCCCCTGACCCAGGCCCTGGCCAGCCTCGCCGCCTGCCCGGTGGAGCGCTTTGGGGTCACGGCCGGGGACTGGCGCTGCGTCGAGCCGCCGCGGCCCGGCCCCGACGGGGGCACCGCCCTGCGGGTGGTCGGCCCCGGCCTTCACGACCCCCTGCCCCTGGCCCTGCCCCTGAGCGGCCGCCACAACGTGATGAACGCCCTGGCCGCCCTGGCCACCGCCGTCGCCGGCGGGGCCGGCCCGGCGGCGGCCGCCGCCGCCGCCGCCGGCTACCGGGGGCTCGGACGGCGCTTCGAGGTGCTGGGCACCGCCGCCGGGGTCACGGTCGTCGACGACTACGCCCACCACCCGACCGAGGTGGCGGCGGCGGTGGAGGGGGCCCGGGCGCGCTTCGGCCCCGACCGCTTCCTGGCCGTGATCTACGTGCCCCACACGTACTCCCGGACCCTGGCCCTGCTCCAGGGCTACCGGGAGGCGTTCCGGGGGGCCGACGCCGTACTCCTGGGCCCGATCGAGCCGGCGCGCGAGCGCCACCTGCAGGACACCGTCCACGTCGAGGACCTGGCCGCCGTGGTGGCCGGGCCGCCGGTGGTGATCGTCCCCGACGCCGACACCGCCATCGCCTGGTGCGCCGCCCAGGTGCCCGCGGGCGGGGTGGTGGTCTCCTGCTCGGTGCGCGGGTTCGACGGCTGCGCCCCCCGGCTGCTGGCGGCCCTGGCCGAGCGCGACGGTGGCTGAGGGGGCCCTGCCCGTCCCGGCCCTGCCCCGGTCGGTGCGCCGCCTGCCCGGCCTGCGGGCGGCCGAGCCGCTCCACCGGCGGGTCCAGTACCGGATCGGCGGACCGGCCGACTGGTGGTGGGCCCCCGCGGACCCGGCGCCCCTGGGCGAGGCCCTCGCCGCCTGCCGGGTGGCGGGGGTGGCGGTGACGGTCCTGGGGGCCGGCAGCAACGCCCTGGTCGGCGACGGCGGGATCCCGGGGCTGGTGGTCCGCCTGCCGTCCGCGCGCCTGCGCGCCCTGGGCGGGGGGGTCGTGGAGCTGCCGGGCGGGGCCCGGATGCCGCGCGCGGCCTTCGACGCCGCCGACCTGGGCCTGGGCGGCCTCGAGTTCGGGGTGGGGATCCCCGGCACCGCCGGCGCCGCCGCCTGGGGCAACGCCGGGGCCTTCGGGGGGGAGATGGCGCAGCGGCTCCTGGAGGTGGACCTGCTGACCGCCGAGGGCGGGCGGCGCACCCTGGCGGCGGCGACCCTGGACCTGGGCTACCGCTCCAGCGCGCTGCAGCGGCCGCCCTGGGCGGGCGCGGTGGTGACGGCGGTCCGCCTCCAGCTCCGGCCCGCCGACCCGGCCGGCCTGCGCGCGGCCACCGCGGCCATCGTGCGAGAGCGCCGGCGTGCTCAGCCCACGGGGGTGCGCAGCCTGGGCAGCACCTTCAAGAACCCCCCGGGGGACCACGCCGGACGCCTCCTCGACGCCTGCGGGCTGCGGGGTGAGCGGGTGGGGGCGGCCCAGGTCAGCGCCCGCCACGCCAACTTCATCTGCAACCTGGGCGGGGCCAGTTCCGCCGATGTACTTGCGCTGGCGGCGCGGATGCGCCACCGTGTACGGGAACAGTTCGGTGTCGAGCTCCAGCTGGAGATCGTGCCGCTCGGCCGTCCCGATCCTCTCCACATCTCAGCCCAAGGACCGCCATGACGCCCAGCAAGCCCCGCGCCCCCGTGCCCGCCCGCGACCGGTGGGAGACGCCGTCCCTGGGGCGCCCGCGCCCCACCCGCTTCGGGGCCCTGGTGCCCGACGAGGGGACGCGCCGCCGCGCCGGCCGCACGCCCCGCCCCCGGCCGGCG
>JAKABB010000115.1 GCA_021802045.1 bacterium | reverse complement strand
CGCCGCCGCCGGCTCGGGGCCGGCCGCCGCCACGTGGTACGCCTCCTCCCAGCGCGCCATGACGCTCAGCAGGTTGGCGCCGACCCGGCGGTCGTCGAGCTCGCTGAGCGCCCCCCCGTCCCCCGGGCGCACCACCGCGCTGCCGAAGGCGTGGGCCAGGCGGATCTCCGGCCGGCCGTCGCCGTCGAGGTCCCCGACCTCGACCGTGGCCCCGGCGGGCTCGGGGGTCGCCAGGGCCTCGGCGCGCAGCAGGTGGTGCCAGGCGGCGGTCCGCAGGAAGGTGAGGTAGGTGCCGCCGAAGACCCCGTGCCAGTAGGTGCAGTTGCACTGGCCGCGGTGGAGGGCCCGCACCGCCTCCGGGGGAGAGCCGGCGGCGGCCACCTGGGCGCTGACCCGGAGCATCCGCTGGTGCAGCTGGGCCACCTCCGGGTACTTGGCGAGGAAGCCCCGCCAGGGGGCGCCGGCCAGGTACGGGCCGATGCCCAGGGGGTCGCGTCGCCCCAGGCGGGCGCGGGCCCGCTCCAGGGTCCGCCGGGCCGGCGTGGGCAGGGCCCAGACGGCCATCTCCGGATAGCTCCCCGACGGCAGCGCCACCCGGCCCGCCGGCACCGCGGTGGCGGCGTGGGCCCCGAGGGTGGTGGCCCGGCAGGCGCCGCCGGGCGCGGCCAGGACCGCCAGGAAGCGCCGCAGCCACCCCTCGCCGTAGACCCGGGCCGCGGAGCCCGGCCACTCCCCGAACTTCTCGCCGTCGTCGGCATAGACGGAGAGCCCGCCGGTTGCCGCCAGGTGGCGCTGGAGCCGGCCCACCGTGGCGCTGGGGATCAGGGCCCGCAGCGCCGCCGAGCCGGCGTACACCAGCACCGGGCGGCCGTCGCTGTCGGTGACGTGGGGCCCGCGCCGCCCGGCGGCCAGGGGCAGGCCGACCGCCCGCAGGGCGCTGTCATCCACCACCGTGTAGCGGACCCCGGCGTCGGCCAGGGTGGCCGGCAGGTCCGGCTCCCAGACCCGCTCGGTGAGCCACAGCCCAGTGGGCTCGGCGCCGAAGCGCTGGCGCAGGTGGTCCGTCAGCCGCGCGATCTGGGCCAGCCGGTCGCGGGGGGGCAGGGCCGCCAGGATCGGCTCGTCGTAGCCGCCGGTGAGCAGCTCCACCTGGCCCCGCCCGACCAGCTGGGCCAGGCGGTCGGGGACGTCGGGCGCGTGCTCCTCCAGCCACTCCAGGAGGCAGCCCGAGTAGTGCAGGGTGGCGGGGACGGCGGGGAACGCCTGCAGCAGCTGCAGGAAGGGCCGGTAGCAGCGGTCGGTCACCCCCTGGACCACCTTGTCGAGGTTGCCGACCGGCTGGTGGAAGTGGATCACCAGGGCCAGCCGGTCCGGCCCCGCCGGACGGGCGGCGGCCTGGGGGTCAGCCGACACGGCGCAGGACCTGCAGGGAGCGGCCCTCGACCGGGACCTGGGCGCCGGCGTGATGGACGGTCGCCCCGGGAGCCAGGCCGGGGGTCGCGGTGTCGAGGTCGGCCGCCCAGCGCCGGCCCCAGCGCCCGACCGGCAGCCGGAAGTCGACGGGACCGTCGTGGGCGTTGAGCAGGAGCAGGAGGCTGTCGTCGACGATGCGCTCCCCGCGCGGGTCCGGGCTGGGGATCTCCTCCCCGTTGAGGAAGACCGCCACCGACTTGACGAAGCCCTGGCCCCACTCGGTCTCGGTCATCTCCGCCCCCTCGGGGGTGAACCAGCCGATGTCGACCACGCCGGTCCCGTGCAGCTGGCGCCCGAGGAACCAGTTGCGCCGGCGCAGGACCGGGTGCTGGCGCCGGTAGGCGGCCAGCCGGCGGGTGAAGTCCAGGAGGTGGCGAGCGTCGGGGCCCGGCTCCCAGTCGAGCCAGGAGAGCAGGGAGTCCTGGCAGTAGGCATTGTTGTTGCCGCCCTGGGAGTGCCCCATCTCGTCCCCGCCGAGGAGCATGGGCACCCCCTGGGAGAGGAAGAGGGTGGCCAGCAGGTTGCGCATCTGCCGGGCGCGGAGGGCGGCCACGGCGGGATCGTCGGTCTCCCCCTCCACGCCGCAGTTCCAGGAGCGGTTGTCGGGGTTGCCGTCCCGGTTGTCCTCGCCGTTGGCCTGGTTGTGCTTGTCGTTGTAGGAGACCAGGTCGCGCAGGGTGAAGCCGTCGTGACAGGTGACGAAGTTGATGCTGGCGTACGGGCGCCGGCCGTTGGAGGCGTACAGGTCCGAGCTCCCGGTGAGGCGGTAGGCGAACTCCGCCACCCCCTGCTCGGCCCCCCGCCAGTAGTCACGGACGGTGTCGCGGTACTGGCCGTTCCACTCCGACCACAGGGGGGGGAAGTTGCCCACCTGATAGCCGCCCTCCCCGACATCCCAGGGCTCCGCGATCAGCTTGACCTGGCTGACCACCGGGTCCTGCTGGATCAGGTCGAAGAAGGCCGAGAGCCGGTCCACATCATGCAGCTCGCGGGCCAGCGCTGACGCCAGGTCGAAGCGGAAGCCGTCGACATGCATCTCCAGGACCCAGTAGCGCAGGCTGTCCATCAGCAGCTGGAGCACGTGGGGATGGCGCATGTTCATGGTGTTGCCGGTGCCGGTGTAGTCGATGTACCGGCGTGGGTCCTCGGGGTTGAGCCGGTAGTAGGCCTGGTTGTCGATGCCGCGGAAGCTCAACGTCGGCCCCAGCTCACTGCCCTCGCCGGTGTGGTTGTAGACCACGTCCAGGATCACCTCGATGCCGGCGGCGTGGAGGGCCTTGACCATGCCCTTGAACTCTGCCACCTGGGGGCCGTCCTGGCCGCTGGCGCTGTAGGCCGCGTGGGGCGCGAAGAAGCCGATGGAGTTGTAGCCCCAGTAGTTGCGCAGGCCGCGGCTGACCAGCTGGTGCTCGTGCACGAACTGGTGCACCGGGAGCAGTTCCAGGGCGGTGACGCCCAGACGAGCGAGGTGGTCGATGATCGGCGGGGACGCCACTCCGGCGTAGGTCCCCCGCAGCTCGGGGGGCACGTCCGGGTGGCGCTGGCTGAGCCCGCGGACGTGGGCCTCGTAGAGGACGGTCTCATGCCAGGGCGTGCGCAGCGGCCAGTCGTCCCCCCACGCGAACGCGGGGTCCACCACCACCGAGCGGGGGACGAAGGGCGCGCTGTCCCGGGGCTCCCGTCGGGCCGGGTCGTCAGGGTCGCCGTCGGCGTACCCGAAGACCGCCGGGTCCCAGGTGACCCCCCCCACCACCGCCTTGGCGTAGGGGTCGAGGAGGAGTTTGGCGGCGTTGAAACGCAGCCCGTCCTGGGGCCGGTACGGCCCGTGGGCCCGGAAGCCGTACTGCTGGCCTGGTCCCACGCCGGGCAGGTACCCGTGCCAGCAGAAGGCCGTGGTCTCAGGCAGGGGCACCTGCGTCTCCTGCCCGTCGGGGTCGAACAGGCACAGCTCGACCCGCTCGGCGTGCTCCGCGAAGAGCGAGAAGTTGGTCCCGTGGCCGTCGGGGGTGGCCCCCAGCGGGTAGGGTTGCCCGGGCCAGACCCTCACCGGCGCCCTCTCCGACACAGCCGGCCGCCCCGCGGGCTCACGGGCCCTGCCGGCGTCGCCCGGCGTGGGGGCGCCCTTTGGCGGTCGCCCGGGCCGGGGTGGGGTGGGCACGGGCGGGGGGCTCGTCGTCGACGGCACGGCGCAGCTCCACCAGGCGGTCGCGCATGGTCGCGGCCCGTTCGAACTCCAAGCTCTCGGCGGCCCGACGCATGGCCCGCTCCAGCTCGCGGGTGAGGCGCAGCACCTCGTCCCGGGGCAGCCCGGCCGCCTCCTGGAAGCGCACCGCCTCGTCCTGGCGCTCAACCCGCTGGGTCGCGCTCTCGCGCACCGCCTTGACGATGCTGGCCGGGGTGATGTCGTGCTCGGCGTTGTAGGCGGCCTGCACCGCGCGGCGGCGGTCGGTCTCCTCGATCGCCGCCCGCATGGCGTCGGAGGTCCGGTCGGCGTACATCACCACCCGGCCGTTGACGTTGCGGGCCGCCCGCCCGACGGTCTGGATGAGGGAGCGAGCGCTGCGCAGGTATCCCTCCTTGTCGGCGTCGAGGATGGCGATCAAGGAGACCTCGGGCAGGTCCAGCCCCTCCCGCAGCAGGTTGATGCCGACCACCACGTCATGGACCCCCAGGCGCAGGTCGCGCAGGATCTCCACCCGCTCCAGGGTGTCGACATCGGAGTGCAGGTACGCCACCTTGACCCCCGCCTCGCGCAGGAAGTCGGCGAGGTCCTCCGCCATGCGCTTGGTCAGGGTCGTCACCAGGGCCCGCTCCCCGGCGGCGGTGGTGCGCCGGATCTCCCCCAGGAGGTGGTCGATCTGGCCGGTCTGCGTCTGGATGGTGATGGCGGGGTCCAAGAGCCCGGTGGGACGGATCAGCTGCTCCACCACCTGCGCGGCCCGCCCCAGCTCGTAGGGGCCGGGGGTGGCCGACACGTAGATGATCTGCCCCACCACCTCGTCCCACTCGGCGAACGTCAGGGGGCGGTTGTCCAGGGCCGAGGGCAGGCGGAACCCGTACTCCACCAGGGGCAGCTTGCGGGACCGGTCGCCCCCGTACATGGCCCCGATCTGGGGGACGGCGACATGGGACTCGTCGATGACCACCAGGGTGTCCTCGGGCAGGAAGTCCATCAGGGTGAAGGGCCGCTGGCCCGGAGCCCGGCCGGTGAGGTGTCGGGAGTAGTTCTCCACCCCGGCGCAGGTGCCCGTCTCCCGCAGCATCTCCAGGTCGAAGGTGGTGCGTTGCCGCAGGCGCTGGGCCTCCAGCAGCCGCCCGGCCTGGTCCAGGTCCCGGGCCCGCTCCTCCAGCTCCGACTCGATGCTGATGAGGGCCCGCTCCAGCTTGTCCCGCGGGGTCACGTAGTGGGAGGCCGGGAAGACCGTCAGCTCCTCCCGGTCGGTGAGCAGCTCGCCGGTCAGGGGGTCGAAGTCGCGCAGCCGCTCGACCGTCTCCCCGAAGAACTCCACCCGGGTGGCGGTCTCCTCGTAGGCCGGCTGGATGTCGACCACGTCGCCGCGGACCCGGAAGCGGCTGCGACCGAAGTCCACGTCGTTGCGCTGGTACTGGAGGTCGGCCAGCTTGCGCAGCAGGATGTCGCGGCGCAGGCCCTCGCCCCGGCGGACGGTCACCGACTCGCCCAGGTAGTCCTCGGGGGAGCCCACCCCGTAGATGCAGGAGATGGATGCCACCACGATCACGTCCCGGCGGGTCAGCAGGGCCCGGGTGGCCGCGTTGCGCAGACGGTCGATCTCCTCGTTGCGCGACGAGTCCTTCTCGATGTAGGTGTCGCTGCGGGCGATGTAGGCCTCGGGTTGGTAGTAGTCGTAGTAGGAGACGAAGTACTCCACCGCATTGTCCGGGAAGAAGGCCCTGAACTCCGCCCAGAGCTGGGCCGCCAGGGTCTTGTTGGGGCTCAGCACCAGGGCCGGGCGCTGCACCGCGGCCAGCACCTGCGAGATCGTGAAGGTCTTCCCGCTGCCGGTCACCCCCAGGAGCACCCGCTCCCTCTCCCCGCGCTGCAGGCTCTGCACCAGCTGGTGGATGGCCCGCGGCTGGTCTCCCGTGGGCTCGAAGGGCGCCACGAGGCGCAGGGCGGGCATGGCCCGAGTATGCCAGAGGTCCCCACCGGCCCCCGCTGTGGCCCCGGGCGGGGCCTGCCTAGACTGGGGGAGATCACGGAGGTCCCCGGTGTCCCTGCTCGTCCTGTCCGACGTCGCCATCAGCCACGGCGCCAACACGGTGCTGGCGAACCTCTCCCTGCGCCTCGAACCCGGGGAGCGGGTGGCGGTGGTGGGCGCCAACGGCGCTGGGAAGTCCAGCCTGCTGGACGTCCTGGCCGGGGTCCGCCCACCCAGCACCGGCACCGCCGAGCGTTCCCGCCGGCTGCGGGTGGCCTATCTGCCCCAGGACGCCCCCGCACCGGTGGCCAGCACCGTCCTGGGGGAGGCCCTGGCCAGCCGCACAGACCTGGCGGCCCTCTTCGACGAGATGCGCGTCCTGGAGGACCGGCTCCAGACGCCGGGCCCGGAGGCCGACGTCGCCCTGGCGCGGTACGGGGAGTGCCAGGCAGCCTTCGAGGGGATGGGCGGCTACGAGCTCGAGTCGCGGGCGCGCGCGGTCCTCCACGGCCTGGGGCTGGAGGAGGCGGAGCAGCGGCGGTCACCACGGCAGCTGAGCGTGGGCCAGATCCGCCGACTGGAGATGGCCAAGCTGCTGCTGCAGGACGCCGACCTGCTGCTGCTGGACGAGCCGACCAACCACCTGGACCTGGCGGCGATCGAGTGGCTGGAGACGTTCCTGGTCGGGACCCCGGAGGCGCTGTGCATCGTCAGTCACGACCGCCGCTTCCTCGACCGGGTCTGCACCCGGGTGATCGACCTGGAGGCGGGACGGGCGGAGCTCTACGAGGGCAGCTACACCCACTACGTGCGGCAGCGGGCCGAGCGTCGGACGCGGTGGCGCAAGGAGTGGGAGGCGCAGCAGGCCCACATCACCCACCAGGAGGACTTCATCCGGCGCTACCGGGCCGGCCAGCGCGCCCGGGAGGCGCGGGGCCGGCAGCTGAAGCTGGACCGGCTGCCCCGGGTCCCCGAGCCCCCCGACCCCGAGCGGCTGCGACTGCGGCTCCAGGCCGCCCCCAGCGCCCAGGTGGTGCTCCGGGCCGAGCGGCTGGCCGTGGGCCGGGGGGCGCGGGTCCTGCTGGAGGTCCCCGAGCTGGTGGTGGCACGCGGGGAGCGGGTGGCGATCGTGGCCCCCAACGGGGCCGGGAAGACCACCCTCCTGCACACCCTGGCGGGACAGCTGGCGCCCCTGCGCGGGACCGTGCACCCCGGCGCCCGGGTGCGACTGCGCCTATACCGGCAGGACTTCGCCGACCTCGACCCGGAGCAGACGGTGCTGGAGGCCATCCTGGCGGAGCACCCCGCGGTTGGCCCCGAGCGGGCCCGGACGGTGCTCGGAGCCTTCCTCTTCTCCGGGGACGAGGTCGACCAGCGGATCGGGACCCTCTCGGGGGGCGAGCGCGCGCGGGTGGCCCTGGCCCGTCTCACCTTCGACGACGCCAACTGCCTGCTCCTGGACGAGCCCACCAACCATCTGGACATCCCGGCCCAGGAGGTGCTGGAGGCGGCCCTGCAGCAGTACCCGGGGGCGGTGGTGGTGGTGTCCCACGACCGCTACTTCATCGACCAGGTGGCGACCACGGTCTGGACCCTGGCCGACGGCCGCCTGCAGCCTCCCCGGGCCCGGACCGGTGGGGGGCCGCCGGCCCCAGCGCCCGGTCGGGCCCCACAGGCGCCGTCGACCCGTCGCGGGGCCCGGGAGAGCCAGCGTCCCAGCCGGGGGGCGTCGGCGCCCCGGCTGGCCGCCGCCCGCCCGGCCGCGGTCGCCGTGGAGCGACAGATCGCCGAGCTGGAGGCCACGGTGTCCGAGATCGAGATCGGGCTCCAGGACCCCGCCCTCTACCGCGACCGGCCCCGCGCCACGGAGCTGGCCCAGCGGCACGAGCAGGCCCGGCGGCAGCTGGAGGGCCTCTACGCCCGCTGGGTCGGGGCGGGCGACCGCCCCTGACCGTCGGGGCGCCGCGGG
>JAKABB010000114.1 GCA_021802045.1 bacterium | reverse complement strand
GTGGGCCAGCAGGGCGCCCGCACCCGGCAGCCCCCGCAGGGCGGCCGCGGTCCCGGGGCCGGTGGTCACCGGCGACCGCCCCCGGTGGGCGTCACCCGCCCCCGCCGCGCCCTCGCCCGTGGCCCCATGCATCCACTCCCTGGCTGTTGGCCCGGCGGCCGCCCGGGCCCCACCCCTGGCCCGCCGGGCCGCCGGCTAATGGTGCATCGGCCGGGCGGTCGGGCGGGGGGCGGCCTCCGGCGGGCGTTCCACTCAGGGGACCGCCGGAGAGTGGTCCTTGACACTCCCGCGGCACCTGCCTACGATCCGAGCAAGCGTCGGAACAGCACGGATGGTCGAAAGAGACGGGCGAGGGCGGCTCCGCGGGGGGTGGCCGGGGTCCTGACGGCCGCCACGAGGAGACCCAGAGAAGATGCGCATACGCCAACGACTCGGACAGCGGTGGCTGATCGGCGCGACGGCGGCGGTGCTCCTGCTCACCAGCTGCGGCCAGACGACCGCGCCGCCCCCGAGCGCCACCGGCAAGCCGGTCAAGGGCGGCACGGCGATCATGGCCGGGTACGTGGGCGAGGGCCCCAGCTACCTGTTCCCCCTGTACTCCGCGTCGTACTGGGACGTGGGCTTCGTCCCCTGGTTCAGCTACCTGATGTGGCGCCCCCTGTACGTGTGGGGCAAGAACGGCCAGACGGTCTTCAACGACAGCCGCAGCCTGGCCTACCCCCCGGTCTTCAGCACCAATTCCAGCGGCGACACCGTCGCCACCATCACCCTCAAGCACTGGGACTGGGCCGGGGGACGCCCGGTGACCACCCGTGACGTCCAGTTCTGGATGAACCTGCTGGAGCAGGAGAAGAACAACTGGGCGGCGTACGTGCCGGGCAAGTTCCCCGACAACGTCAAGAGCGTCCAGTACCCCTCCGCCACCAAGTTCATCGTCACCTTCAACGCCGCCTACAGCCACCTCTGGCTGCTGGGCAACCAGCTGACCCAGATCACCCCCATCCCCCAGTTCGCCTGGGACAAGACCTCGGCCTCCAGCCGGGTGGGCAACTACGACATGACCCCGGCCGGGGCCCGCGCGGTCTACAACTACCTCAACGGTCAGGCCAAGACCACCAGCACCTACGCCACCAACCCGCTGTGGCAGGTGGTCGACAGCGCCTGGCAGATCAGCTCCTACGACCCCACGACCAACTACGTGGCCTTCCGGCCCAACCCCAACTACTCGGGGCCGACCAAGCCCAAGCTGAGCCACTTGGTCATCGAGCCGTTCACCAAGGATTCCGCGGAGTTCAACGCCCTGGAGTCGGGCACCCTCAGCTACGGCTACGTGCCCCTCACCGACGTCAGCGCCATCCCCGGGCTGAAGGCCAAGGGCTACAAGATCGCCTACTGGCCGCAGGCCAGCTGGGGCGGCATCCTCATCAGCTACGCGCCCAAGAACCCGGCGACGCCGATCCTGAAGCAGCTCTACGTGCGGGCCGCCATGACCCACCTGCTCGACATGAAGGCGATCCTCAAGGACTTCGAGCACAACCTGGGCAGCTACGCCGCCGGCCCGGTGCCGAACCCCGGTGGCCACGCCCCCGGCACGACGGCCTACGAGCGCACCGACCCCTACCCCTACAGCGTCTCGGCGGCCAAGCAGCTCCTCAGCTCCCACGGCTGGAAGGTCGTGCCCAACGGCACCACCACCTGCCAGCACCCCGGCACCGGCCCCGGTGAGTGCGGGGCGGGCATCACCCAGGGCCAGCCGCTGACCCTGAACCTGCTCTCCAACACCGAGACCACCCTCAACGCGCAGCTCACCGACTACATCAAGTCGAACTTCTCCCTGGCCGGGATCACGATCAACCTGCACCTCGCCACCATCGGCAACATGACCTCCATCCAGGGGACGTGCATCTCCCCTGCCACCACGTGCAGCTGGAACCTCAACCTGGACCTGGAGTTCTGGCCTCTGGGATGGCCCGGCTGGCTGGCGACCGGGGGCGAGATGTTCGGCTGCGGCGCCGGCGGCAACCCCGGCGAGTACTGCAACCCCACCGAGACCAGGCTGGTCAACCTGACCCACACCAGCTCCAGTGCCTCCGCCATGGACAACTACCAGAACTACTTCGCCAAGCAGCAGCCGGACATCTTCCTGCCGATGCCGGTCTTCCGGATCTCGGCGATCAAGGACAACCTGCAGGGCGTGACCCCGCAGGACCCGTACCTGGGCCTCTACCCCGAGGACTGGTACTACACCAAGAAGTAGGGGCCGCCAGCGGGCGGGTGGTGGCGACGGCCACCGCCCGCCCCGGCCTCACGCCGAGGGCCCGACGGCCGCGGTCAGGAGCGAGCGCCGCAGGAGTCGGCGCCCCACGAGGATGAGCCCCGCCCCCAGCAGGGCCTCCGCGGCGGTCAGGCCCCAGGCCGTGCCGTAGGCCGCGTTGCCGGCCAGGAGGCCGAAGAGGAGGGGGCCGAGCATCCCTCCCAGGCGCCCCCCGGTCTGGGTGACGCCCGTGGCCCGGGCCGGAGACCGCTGGTGGGTGCGGACGACCGCGAAGTTGAAGAGCCCATTCCACCCCCAGCCGGCGCCGAAGGCCAGCACCGCCCCCGGCACGAAGACGGCCGCCAGGTGGAGGGCGGCGCCCAGCGCCAGCAGCAGGTAGCCGACGGCCCCGAGCGCGAGCAGGCCGGCCACCACCACGAAGTGGGCCCGGCCCCGGCGGTCGGCGCGGTACCCGACGGCCACCCGGACCACGAGGGCGGTGACACTGGCCAGCGCCGCCAGCAGCCCGGCGGCGCCCGGCTGCAGGCCCGCGGCCACCGCGGAGCCGACGAGGAAGGCGCCCAGGGAGGCGCAGGCGGCGATCGACACCCCAAAGCCGGCCGCCAGCACCAGCAGCGGGCCCATCCCCTCGGCGGTGCGCAGCGGCGGCAGCACCGACCGGGCCGCAGCCGGAGGCCGCCGGGGCAGGGCGGCGGCGGCGCCCACCGCCAGCACCGCCGCCCCGGCGAAGGCCCAGCGCCAGCCGACGGTCAGGGCCACCGCCGGCACCGCCACGCCCGCCAGCAGCCCGGCCAGGGGGACCGCCGACTGCTTCAGCCCGAACGCCAGCCCCTGGCGGTTGGGGGTGACCCGGCGGGAGAGGAACTGGTTGACCGCCGGTTGGGTGGCGCTGGTGCCGGTTCCGGCCAGCAGCATGGCCGCGGCCAGGGCCGGCCAGGAGGTGGCGAGGACGGCCACTGCCGCCAGGGCGGCGGCGCAGGTCACGGCCGCCCCCCGGAGGACGCGGACGCCGCCGACGCGCTGGGTCAGGCGGGCGAAGGGGATCGAGAGGCCGGCGGCGGTGCTGTAGTAGCCCGCCACCACCAGCCCCAGGACCCCGGGGCTGAAGTGCAGGCTGCCGCGAATCTGCACCGCCAGCACGCCCACCAGGAAGACCGGCAGCGCCGCCACCGTCGACACCGCCATCGCCGCCGCCACGTCCCGCAGCCCCCCGCGGGCGCGCGGCGCCCGGGGCGGGTCGATGCCTGCCGGGGAAACGGGGTCCATGCGCTCCTCGTCTGCGGCCCGGGCCGGAAGCGGCCGGGCCGCGCCGTGACCCCCGGGAGCGGGGCGGCCCGGCCGCCCGGGGCCGGGCCGCCGCCGAGCCCGTCCAGCCTACGGCTCCCCGGTCCGGCGATGCGAAGGGCTCACGGCGCCACCCAGTCCCGGTGCGACTCCCAGGCCGGGGCCCGGCGGCGATGGGCGGGCTCGGTCTCGGCGAAGCCCACCAGCACCACCAGCCCCGAGAGGCCCAGCAGGACCGCGCCGGCCCAGAGGGCGGCGGTGATGCCCCCGAGGAGGGCGACCCCCCCGAGCAGCAGCGGGCCGACGGCGTAGCCGCCATCGCGCCACAGCCGGTAGACCCCGAGGGCCCCGCCCCGCCAGGCGGGGTGGGCGACGTCGCCGACCGCGGCGATGAGGTTGGGGTACACCAGGGCCATGCCCGCGCCCATGGCGGCGCTGCCGGCCAGCCAGGCCGGCAGCGCGGCGGCCAGGAGGACGACCACGATCCCCCCGGCGATGAGGAAGGTCCCGGACACGATGGGGAGCTTGCGCCCGACCCGGTCGGCCAGGGCCCCCGTCGCCACCTGGCCGAGCCCCCACACCCAGGCGTAGACCCCGACCACGCCCCCGATCACCGCCAGGCTCAGCCCCCGATGCAGGAAGTACAGAGGCAGGAACCCGATGACCAGGCTGTCGGCGCACTGGTTGGCGCGCCCGCCCTGGCAGACCGCGAGCATGCTGCGGTCGTGCCAGCTCATGTACCGCAGCAGGCGGGAGAGCTTCGGCGGTCGCTCGGCGGCGGTCCCGCCCCGCCGGGCCGACTCGGCCGTGGCCCAGGGGAGGGTCTCCCGCGCCGGGCCTAGTGTCGTCACGGCCCCCAGCCCCACCACGACCAGGGCCAGCAGGTAGGGAGCCGGGCGCAGGCCGAAGGCGGCCGCGGCCAGCCCGGCGGCGAACCCGCCGCAGCCGACGCCGATGTAGCCGGCCGCCTCGTCGATCCCAACCGCCAGGCCCCGGTTCACCGGGCCCACCAGGTCGATCTTGGCCGTGACCGACATGCTCCAGGTCAACCCCTGGTTGACCCCGAGGAACACGTTGGCCAGCACCACCCACCACCAACTCTGGGCGAAGATGATGAGGAGCGCGTAGGGGACGGCGAAGGCCCAGCCGACCAGCAGCAGGGCCTTGCGCCCGTGATGGTCGGAGAGCCGCCCAGCCGTCAGGTTCATCACCGCCTTGACGGCTCCGAAGGCGGCGATGAACGAGACGGTGTACAGCACCGAGGTCACACCGAAGGCCTGCCGGGCCAGCGGAGGCAGCGCCACCCGCTCGACGCCGATGGTCATCCCGATGAGCAGGGTGATCACGGTGAAGAGGGAGAACTGGAGCCAGTTCTCCCGCAGCCCCAGGCGGTGGGAGACTCCGGCGCCGGGCCCGGGGGGCGAGCCGGCCGCGGCCGCCCGTGGGGGTGCGGGGGCGCGGCTCACGGCCCCGGCCCGAGGGCCACCCCCTCGGCCCAGCCGTCACCGAGCGCCTGGAGGGCCCGGCCACCGGCCAGCTCCGGCCGGCCGGTGCCGAGTGGGGCCCGGGAGTCGTGGCTGCCGGGCACCACGAGCGTCAGCCCCCGGGGCCGGGCCGCGGGCGCGGCGGGGACGGGACGGGCGCCAGGGGGCCGGCCGCCAGGGGCGCGGCCCAGCGGCACCAGCCGGCGCCCACCGCGCGCCACCCGGCCGGCACCGCCCGCGATGGGTTCACGGAGCCCGGCCCCGAGGGTCACGCCCGATCTCACGCCGATCGCCATCCACGCACCATCCACAAGAGATCTAACAATCATTTGAGTATAGACCGCTGACCCCGCGGACCGCCCCCCGACGGAGGCTGACGCCGGGATGGATCAGGGACGCGCTCCCCGCCGGATCCGCTCAGCCGGCGGGTCGAGGGCCGGTGGCGTCGCCACCAGGCCCCCGGGCTGGTCGCCGACCGCCACGGGGAGCCCCGCCCGCCGCCACTCGGGGAACCCCTCTTCGAGACGGGCCGCCTCGATCCCGCGGGCCCTCAGGGCGCGCACCGCCGCCGGGGCGAGCACGCAGTACGGACCGCGGCAGTAGGCCACCACCGGCAGTCCCTCCGGCAGCTCGAACATGCGACTGCGCAGCTCGCCGGGCGGCACCGAGCGAGCCCCGGGGACGTGGCCCGCCCGGTACTCTGGCGTGGGCCGGACGTCGAGCACCGTCACCTGCCCGGCGGCCAGCCGCTCCAGCAGCTGGGCCCGGTCGAGCACCTCCAGGCCCGTGGTGTCGCCGAGATAGGCCCGGGCCAGGCGGTCGAGGTCGTCCCGTACCGCCGCCGCCAGGCGCCGCAGGGCCGCCCAGAGCTCCTCGACCTCCGGGCCGGCCAGTCGGTAGTAGATGCGCGTGCCCTGCCGCCGGGAGCGGGCCAGGCCGGCCCGAGCCAGGGTGCGCAGGTGGTGGGAGGCCGTGGCCGTGCTCTGGCTGATCTCGGTGGCCACCTCCTCCACCGACCGCTCGCCCTGCGCCAGCAGGTCGACGATCTCTGCGCGCCGGCCGGTGGCCAGCGCGCCGGCCACCTCGGCCAGGGCATCGAACAGGGCGGCCTTGGCAGCGTGGTCGCCCTTTGGCCCGTCCCCCTCAACTGCTCGCATCAGGACTTGAGGTTACTCGTGCCGGAGGCGGGAGGTGGGGCCGTTCGGGCCCCCGGGCCGGCGGCTCCGACCGCGACCGGCCGCGGTCGGTAGCGCCGGGCCACGAGCATGGTGGCCAGGGACAGGCCGGCGAGCAGGAGGTACGGGGGAGCGTCCCCGACCGCGGCCGCCAGGGCTCCGCCGCCCGCGGACCCCACGGTCCAGCCGACGCCCCAGGCGAGGTTCCACAACCCGAAGCCCAGCCACACGGCCCGGGTGGACGGTCCGCTGGCCACGGACACCATGGACATGGCCGGCACCCAGAAGGCGCTGTAGGCGGCCCCGGCCACGACCACCGTCACCGCCGACGGCCACGGGCCCGCCACCACCGCCAGGAGCAGCGAGACCGTCACCGCCGCGGCGAGGCCGGCCTGCAGCGGCGCGCGGTGCCCGCGGCGGTCGACCCAGCGGCCGAGCACGGGGCTGCCGACGGTGCGGATGAGGGCCGCCACGAAGAAGACGAGGGCGATGCCCGCGGCCGCGACGCCGCGCCGCGCCAGGTCCAGGGGCGCCAGCACCGCCAGCACCGCGGTCAGCACCCCGCCCAGAGCGCCGAGCCAGAGCGCCGAGCCCATCCGCCACCCGACCAGGCCGCGGAGCCGGACCGGAGCGGCTCGCGCCCCCTCCGCCCGCGGCCCCGGAGTGAGCAGCGTCCAGCACAACAGCCCGGCGGCCACCAGCCCGATGGCGGTGAAGACGGGGGCGACCCGGCCGGCCGCCGCAGCGCCACCCAGGAGCGGGCCGGCCAGCGACCCCGCAGACGAGGCGCCGGCGACGGTCCCGATCGCCCGCCCGCGCCGCCTCGGCGGGGCGACGGCCAGCAGCCAGGCGATGGCCCCGGTCCAGGCGATGCCGTCACCGATCCCCTGGCCCAGCCTGGCCACGTCGAGCTCGGTGATGGATCCCGCGAAGCCGAAGGCGATGGTGCAGACGGCCATCACCCCCAGCCCGACCGCGACGGCTGGCTTCACGGGGCCGCGGGTGGCGACGGCCGCCGCGATCAGGGTCCCGGCCATGCTGCCGATGGCGTAGGCGGCGGTGAGGAAGCCGGCCGCGCCCTTGGACAGCGACAGAGCCCCGGCCAGGTGGGGGAGCAGGGGCGCCAGGGCGGTGAAGAAGACGGTGTCGACAAACGCGGCGGACGCCACCAGCCACGTCAGGTTGCGCACCTCTGGATGGTACCGAGGGGCCCCGAGCCCCCAGCCGCGTCCGGCACCGCCGGCCCGGCGAGCGGGGAGCCCGCCGGGTGGGACGCTCCCGCCACCGGGGCCCGGCTCCGCTGGCGCACCACCTGGTCCGGCAGGGCGAACCCGGGTGCGTGGCCCGGGGGCCGCGCCGCCGAGCCGGTCCCCGCCCTACCCCAGGG
>JAKABB010000113.1 GCA_021802045.1 bacterium | reverse complement strand
AGGGTCGGGCCCAGGGCCTCCACCGGGGCCGCGGGCTCCAGGCCCAGGGCGGCGAACCCCGCGCGGGCGGCCCGGGCCAGGCGCCGGTGGCGGGCGAACCGGACCGGCCACCCCTCCTCCTCGGCGATCGCCACCGCCGCCGCCCCGGCCGCCACCAGGTTGACGGCCTGGGTGGCGAAGTACCGGCCCTCGGGATCGGCCATGGCCGGCGCCCACAACTCCCAGTCGAGGTAGTAGCTCGGCACCCGGGCCAGGGCCGCGCGCCGGGCCCGGGCCCGTGGGCCGATCGCCACCAGGGCCAGCCCCGGGGGCATGCCCAGGGCCTTCTGCCCGGAGAACGCCACCACGTCGACGCCGGTGGCGGTCATCTCCAGGGGCAGGCCACCGGCCGCGGCCACGGCGTCGACCACCACCAGCGCCCCGCCGGACGCCGCCGCCCGGGCGTAGGCCCCGATGGGGGTGGCGACCGCCGTCGAGGTGTCGACCTGGGTCAGGGTCACGACCGCCGTGCCCCCACCCCGGGCCGCCGCGGCGACAGCCTCCAAAGGCACCCGCTGACCCCAGGGTGCCTGCAGCCGGGTGACCTCCGCCCCCAGCCGCTCGGCGATGTCGGCGAACCGGTCGCCGAAGTAGCCGTGGGAGACGCAGACCACGTGGTCGCCCGGGGCCAGGAGGTTGACCAGGGCCGACTCCAGGGCCAGGGTGCCGGTTCCGGGGATGACGTGGAGCTCGGTCGCAGGGTCGGCGCCCAGCGCCGCCAGGCAGCCGGCCTGGACCCGGCGCAGCGCCCGCCCGGCGGTGGCGCTGGTGTGCCCAGGGGTGGGACGGCCCAGGGCCGCCAGCACCGGGGCCACCACCGGGGTCGGCCCCGGCAGCATCAGCAGCGGCTCCGTCTCCGGCTCCGGCATCTCAGGTGGGAAAGACGCCGCGGTGGCGTGCCGGCGGGGTCCGCTGGCGAGTGGCGCTGGCCTCCAGCCGCAGGATCAGCTCCTGGCGCAGCGCCTCCGGCGGCACCACCGCGTCGACGATGAGGTCGGAGGCCTGGCGGAAGACGTCGATGTCGGCGGCGTACTCGCGCCGCAGGCGGTCGATGAATGCCGGGCGCTGGTCGGGCGGCTGGGCCGCGATCTGGTTGGCGAAGACGGCATTGATCGCCGCCTCCGGTCCCATGACGGCGATCTGGGCCGAGGGCAGGGCCAGGGTGGCGTCGGGCTCGAAGGCGGGCCCGCTCATGGCGTACAGCCCAGCGCCATAGGCCTTGCGCAGGATGACGCTGATCTTGGGCACGGTGGCGGAGGCCAGGGCGGCGATCATCTTGGCCCCGTGGCGGATGATGCCCTGGCGCTCGACCTGGGAGCCGATCATGAAGCCCGGGACGTCGGCGAAGAAGACGATGGGCAGGTTGAAGGCGTCGCAGAGGTCGATGAAGCGCGCCCCCTTGTCGGCGGAGTCGACGAAGAGGACGCCGCCCTTGTGGCGCGGCTGGGAGGCGACGACCCCGACCGGCCGGCCGCCCAGGCGGGCGAAGCCGCAGACCAGCTCGCGGGCGTAGAGCGCCTTGACCTCGAAGAGCGAGTCGGCGTCGAGCAGGCTGGCCAGGACGGCCAGCACGTCGTAGCCCTGGGCGGCCCGGTCGGGGATCAGCTCCGCCAGCGCCCGGTCACTGGCCGGTGGCCGGACCGGGGCCAGCGGGGCCGGGGTCCGCCAGTTGGGCGGCAGGTAGGACAGGTACTGGCGCAGGGCCCAGATGGCATCGTCCTCGTCGGGACAGAGGCGGTCGCCGCAGCCGCTGACCGTGCAGTGCATCCGGGCCCCGCCCATCTCCTCCAGGGTGACCTGCTCGCGGGTCACCTCCGCGGCCATCCGCGGGGAGCCCAGGTACATCGAGGCGTGCCCCTCGACCATGAAGCAGACGTCGCAGAAGGCGGGGATGTAGGCGCCCCCGGCGGCGCTGGGACCGAAGAGGGCGCAGGGCTGCGGCACCTGGCCGCTGAGCCGGACCTGGTTGTGGAAGATGTGCCCGGCGTGGCGGCGCCCGGGGAACATGTCGACCTGGTCGGTGATGCGGGCCCCGGCGGAGTCGACCAGGTAGCAGAGCGGCAGCTGCAGCCGCTCGGCGGTCTCCTGGATGCGCAGGATCTTCTCCACGGTGCGCGCCCCCCAGGAGCCCGCCTTGACCGTGGGGTCGTTGGCCATGACGCACACCCGGCGGCCGCCGACCATCCCGATCCCGGTCACCACCCCGTCCGCGGCCAGCTCATCGCCGGCCAGGGTGTTGGCCAGCAGCCCGTCCTCCACGAAGGGGGCCCCCGGGTCCAGCAGCCGCCGCAGCCGCTCCCGCACCGGCAGCTTGCCCTGCTCGGCGAGACGACGGCGGTGCCGCTCCGGTCCCCCCGCCCGCGCCACCGCCAGCCGCCGCGCCAGCTCCGCCCGCCGTCCCGGGTCCGCCGCCGGCTCGGGAGCGGCCTCGACCATGGTCATGGCGGCTGAGTATAGGGAGGGCGGCGGGAGCCGCCGGTCCCGGTCCGGATAGACTCCGGGCCGTGGCCGCCCCGCCCGCTCCGCTCCGTCCGGGCCCCGTCGGGGCCTGCGGCCTCGACGAGGTCGGCCGCGGCGCCCTGGCCGGCCCGCTGGTGGCGGCGGCGGTGGTCCTGGCCCCCGGCTTCCGGGACCCGCTGCTGCGCGACAGCAAGCGCCTGACGGCGCGCCAGCGGGCCGCGGTGGAGCCCCGCATCCGGGCGGCGGCGGTGGCCCTGGCGGTGCTGGAGGTGGACGCCGCGGCGATCGACGCCCGCGGCGTCGGCTGGGCCAACCGCCACGCCTTCGAGCAGCTGATCGACCAGGTCCCGGCCGAGGCCTACCTGTGCGACGGCAACCTGCGGCTCAGCACCGCCCGCCCCTACACCGCCATCGTCGGCGGCGACGGCCTGGTGGACGTCATCGCCGCCGCGGCCATCGTGGCCAAGGTCCATCGCGACCGGCTGATGGCGCGCCTGCACGATGAGGCCCCGGCCTACGGCTGGGCCCAGAACAAGGGCTACGGCTCGGCGGCTCACCTGGCCGCGCTACGGGCCCACGGCCCCCACCGCCACCACCGGAGCAGCTTCCTGCACCGGATCCTGGAGCTGCCCCTCGCCTGAATGGAATCAAGGGGGACCTCCCCGGTGGGAACAGGGGTTCTCACCGGAAGCAACCACCCAGGAGGCCCCCAGGCCATGTTGGCCGCCGGGATCGCCTGGAGTCGGCGGCGACCGGATGTGCCCGTGCGGGATGGCGCCGGCCCGACCGTCCACAGCCCGCCAGACAGCGCTCCGGACGCTCGGGGGAGGCTCGGCTGCCCGTCAGGGTCGATCATGGCCTTCTTCAGACGAGCTGCGACGCGCATGAGCCTTCGAACGACCCCTCGTGACCTGCGGGACCTGGCTGGTCAGCCACGCCTGAGCACCCCGCCGACCCGGCCGATCGCCCGGGCCACAGAGTGTCGCTTGCCAGCGACTGGGCTGTGCCGAGGATCGCTGCAGGATCCTGAACGCGAGGCGGTTTGGTTGACCCCTCGAGGATGGCCCTGACCCCGGCGCCAGAGCAGTTCATGGGGATGTGCAGGCCAATGGACGGCCGTTCATGCGATGGTGACCACTACCCGCCCGAAGCCGGCCATGGCGCGTCCACGACCCGGGCCCACAATCAGCGTCTCATCGCGTCCTGGCCCCACCGATGCTGAAGCAGTCGGCCCTCCAAGTGAAGCTCTGACCACGCGTGGTGGCTCGGGGTCGGACTGCGGTGCCCGGGCGCGGAGATAGCACGTGTGCTACCATCGAGGCATGGGAACGGTGGGCCTGCGAGAGCTGCGCCAGGACGCATCTGCGCTCGTGCGCCGAGTCGAAGGGGGCGAGGAGATCGACATCACGGTTGCGGGTCGGCTCGCGGCCCGCCTGGTGCCCGCCGCACCGAAGCGGTGGCAGCGGTGGGATGCGATCGCCGATGTGTTCAGCGGCCCGCCCGACCCGGACTGGGAGCGGGATAGACAGCTGATCGACCAGTCTGTCGCCAACCCCTGGGAGCGCCTTCCTTGAAGGCAATCCTGGACACCAGCGTCTTGCTCGCCACCCGCCCGCCACTGTTGCCAGGGGAGCTGGCCATCAGTGCTGCGACGCTGGCCGAACTCCATTTTGGTGTGCTCGTCACCGCTGACCCGGCAGTCCGTGCTGAGCGCCTTCGGAGATTGTCGGACCTGCAGCGCAAGTTCGACGCTCTACCCGTCGATGATGACGTGGCCACCAGCTATGGCCAACTTGCGGCGGCGGTGGCGGCCACCGGGCGTCAGCCGCGATCCAGGGTGATGGACCTCCTCATCGCGGCCACAGCCCACGCCCACTCGGCCCGGCTCTACACCCGCAACTCGGGTGACCTTGCCGGGATCGAGCACCTCATCGAGATCGTTCCCGTGTGACTGCAGGTGCTGGCACCAGGCATAAGCTCAGGATCGCCGTCGCGGCATCGCCAGAGAGAGGGCCGACACGGCTCAGCGCTGCGCCTTGACTTCTTGGCGCCCGCCCTCTGGGTCGACCTTCACTCGTGCCCACCGCTCTCGCGGCCTCCCTGTTCGCGCGGGCAACCATCGCCCTCATCGGCTGGCGGCTGCTCCCCCGAGCCCGCCGGCCCCGGTGGAGGTACGGCTTGCACTGGCCGCTGCCCCCGGCACCTCCGCCCGAGGCCGGCCCCCGGCCGGCCCTCAGTCCATGAACGGGTAGCGGTACCCCCGTGGGGGGACGAAGGTCTCCTTGATCGTCCGCGGACTGACCCAGCGGATCAGGTTCCACAGCGAGCCGGCCTTGTCATCGGTCCCCGAGGCGCGGGCCCCGCCGAACGGCTGCTGCCCCACCACCGCCCCGGTGGGCTTGTCGTTGACGTAGAAGTTGCCGGCGGCGTAGCGCAGCCGGTCGTGGGCCAGGGCGATGGCGGCCCGGTCGGTGGCGAAGACCGCCCCGGTCAGGCCGTAGGGGGTGGAACGGTCGATCAGCTCCAGGGTCTCCGGGTAGCGGCGGTCCGGGTACACGTGCACCGTCACCACCGGCCCGAACAGCTCCTCCCGCAGCAGCCGGGAGCCGGCGTCCTCGGCGACGACCACGGTCGGCTCCACGAACCACCCTCGCTCGCTGTCGCAGCCACCGCCCACCAGCACCGAGTGACCGGGCGCGCTCCGGGCCTCGGCGATCGCCGCCTGGTGGCGCTCGAAGGCGCTGCGGTTGATGACCGCGCCCATGAAGTTGCGAAAGTCCCGGACGTCCCCCATCGGGATCGCGGCCACCTGGTCGGCCAACTGAGCCCGCAGGGAAGCCCAGCGGCTCTCGGGGACGAAGACCCGCGAGGCGGCCGAGCACTTCTGCCCCTGGAACTCGAAGGCGCCCCGGACTACGGCGGTGACCAGCGCCTCCGGGTCCGCCGAGGGGTGGGCGACGATGAAGTCCTTGCCGCCGGTCTCCCCCACCAGCCGCGGGTAGTTGCGGTAGGCCCCGATGTTCTCCCCCACCTGGCGCCAGATCGACTGGAAGGCCGTGGTCGAGCCGGTGAAGTGGACGCCCGCCAGATGGGGGCTGGCCAGGGCCGCCGACACCAGCTCCGGCCCTGGCCCATGGACCAGGTTGATGACCCCGTCGGGCAGGCCCGCCGCCTGCAGCAGCCGCATCACGAAGTGGGCGGCCAGCGCCGCCGACTCCGACGGCTTCCAGACCACGGCGCAGCCCATCAGGGCCGGGCTGGCCGGCAGGTTGCCGGCGATGGCGGTGAAGTTGAAGGGGGTCACCGCCAGCACGAAGCCCTCCAGGGGGCGGTATTCCAGCTGGTTCCAGGTCCCCGGCGCCGAGTCGGGCTGCTCGCGGTAGACCTGCTGCAGGTAGGCGACGTTGAGGCGCAGGAAGTCGCAGAGCTCGCAGGCGGCGTCGATCTCCGCCTCCCGGGCGGTCTTCGACTGGCCCAGCATGGTGGCGGCGTTCAGGGTGTCCCGCCAGGGCCCGGCCAGCAGCTCCGCCGCCCGCAGGAAGACCGCGGCCCGCTCCTCCCAGGGCAGGCGGGACCATGCGGGCCAGGCCGCGGCGGCCGCGTCGATCGCCTCCTGCATCTCCTCCGGCCCCCCCCAGTGGACCTCGCCCAGGACGTGACCGGTGTCATGGGGCATGGTGGCGGTGACGGTGCGCCCGGACCGCACGTCCCGGCCACCGATCACCAGCGGCATCTCGGTCCGGGTCCCGGCGAGCTCCGCGAGCCGGGCCTGGAGCGCGGCCCGCTCCACCGTCCCGGGGGCGTACGAGCGCTGCGGCTCGGCCGCCATGGACCCGGTCCGAAACATCCCCAGCGTGCTCATGGTCGCTCCGCCTCCACTGATCCGCTCCTCACAGGGCCCGGTCGGAGCCGGAGGGGCTCACCGCCGAGCCACGATCGCGCCCCGCCCTGGCCACGCCCAGCACCACCCCCGCTCGGCCGGGGGCCGAGCCCTCCCATCGTAGGGGCCCGCCCGGCCGCCGCTCCGCCCGCTCGGCCTCTCCGCCGGCCTTGGGACCGGGTCCCCGGTGCGGGCCGACGTCCCCCTCCCAACCGGCCCGGGCCAGGGCGGGCAGGACTGCCCGGCTCCCCACCCGCCCCGGCAAGGGCGGGCAGCCGCCGCAGTCGCGCCGGGAGCAACCGGCCGGGCCGGCGGCCAGATCCGGCGTCGGGCCCCTCCGCCGCCGCAGTCACCGGGCCCGGGGCCCAGCCGGCTGGAGGGCTTCCTGGAGATGGCGGGTGGCCGAGGACACCTGACTGAGCCCCACCCCGTAGTCGGCCGCGACCGCCGCTCGCGGCCGCCGGAGACCCGCGCGGCTACCGACCCAGCTGGCGAGCGCGGCCGCCAGGGCCGCCGGAGGCTGGCCGGCCAGGGCGGGTGCGTTCGCGGCCCGTCCCCAGGTGGCCAGGCAGCGGACGACCAGGGGCAGGCCCGTACGCGGGAGCTCGGTGCCCCACAGACAGGCGCCGACCGGGTCGAGCTCGGTGCGGGGCGGCGGGGCAGCGGCCCCCAGCGCCGGCCCGGCCGTGGCCCCGGCGGCGCTGGCCGCGAAGGTGCCAGCGGCGGTGACCGCAAATGGCAGCACCTCCTCAACGGCCGGCCGGCCGGCCGTGAGCTGCCAGCGCAGGGTGAACTCGTACTCCTCCGACCCGGCCCGGAGGACACCGCTGGTGCGGTTGAGGAAGCCCGGCGCGGGCGCATCGGTCCCCAGCCGCACATCCACGGGCAGCACCCCCGGGGGGACCCCGAGGCCGCGCAGCGGCCCCTCCGCTCCATAGAGGTGGTACAGGACCCGCAGGGGGGAGTGCGCCCCGGCCCGCTTGCGCGGCCAGGCCGCGCGCGTGATGACCGCCTCCCAGAATTCGACTCCCATGCGGTCGCCGACGCGACCGATGCGGTCGCGCCACCGGTGGTACTCCTCCGGCTCCTGGAGGCGTTCGGCCAGAGCGATCAGCATCTCGAGGGCGGGCACGGTCCCCAGGCTGCCGGGGCGCCGCCCGCGCCCCCTGGAGCTGGGCGGCGGGAACAGGGCCAGCTGCTCCCCGTCGCCCCGCCCGCCGGCGCCCGCCCCCTGCCCCGTCGCCCGGGACGGC
>JAKABB010000112.1 GCA_021802045.1 bacterium | reverse complement strand
GGCGCCACCCGGGGGCTCCCTCCGGCCCGCTCCCACGGCGGCCCCGCCGGCCGGGCCGCGGCGCCGGGCGCCGCTGGGCACCGTGGCCGGGGCCCGCTCCGGGGACAAGGGCGGCAACGCCAACGTGGGGCTGTGGGCCCGCGGCGACGCCGCCCATGCCTGGCTGGAGGGCGAGCTGACCGTGGACCGCTTCCGCCAGCTCCTCCCCGAGGCGGCCGGACTCGAGGTTCGCCGCCACGCGCTGCCCAACCTGCGGGCCCTCAACTTCGTGGTGGTGGGCCTGCTAGGGGAGGGCGTGGCCGCCTCCACCCGGCCTGATCCCCAGGCCAAGAGCCTGGGCGAGTACCTGCGCTCCCGGCTGGTGGACGTGCCGGCGACGCTGCTGCAGACCGCCCCGGCCTCCGACGACCGGGGCGGGGCGGGAGGCCCCGGCGGAGGCGTGCCGGCGACGCCGGCCGCGGTGTAGGCTCCGGCGCAGATGGACTTCGCCGAGACCGACGAGCAGCGCCTGCTCCGGGAGACGGTGGCCGGCATCGCTGGCCGCTATGGACACCGCTACTACGTGGCCAAGGCCCGCGCCGGGGAGAAGCCCGACGAACTCTGGCAGGCGCTGGGCCGGGGCGGCTACCTCGGGGTCGCGGTGCCCGAGGCCTACGGGGGCGGCGGCGGCGGCATGGCCGAGCTGGCCATCATCTGCGAGGAGCTGGCGGCGCAGGGCTGCCCGCTCCTCCTGGTCGTGGTCTCGCTGGCGATCGCGGTCCCCATCATCGCCCGCTTCGGCAGCGACGCCCAGCGGGCGCAATGGCTCCCGCGCCTTGCCACCGGCGAGCTGAAGATGGCCTTCGCCATCACCGAGGCGGACGCCGGCTCCAACTCCCACCGCCTCACGACCACCGCCGTCAGCGAGGGGGACCGGTGGCGGATCTCGGGGAGCAAGCACTACATCTCCGGCGCCGACGAGGCCCAGGCGGTGCTGGTGGTCACCCGCACCGGCACCGATCCGGCCAGCGGCCGGGGGCGGCTCTCGCTCTTCGTGGTCGACCTCGACGCCCCCGGCCTGGAGCGCACCCTGATCCCGGTCGAGATCGTCGCGCCCGAGAAGCAGTTCGTGCTCTCCTTCGACCGGGTGGAGGTCGCGGCGGACCGCCTCCTCGGCGTCGAGGGCGACGGGCTCCGCCAGGTGTTCTGCGGCCTCAACCCGGAGCGCATCATGTCGGCCGCCACCTCGGTGGGCCTGGGCCGGTACGCGCTGCAGCGGGCCGTGGCCTACGCCCGGGAGCGTCGGGTCTGGGACGTCCCGATCGGGGCCCACCAGGGGCTGTCCCACCCGCTGGCGGACGCCAAGGTCCAGGTCGAGCTGGCGCGGCTCATGGCCCAGAAGGCGGCCTGGTGCCACGACACCGGCCGGGAGGCCGGCGAGGCGGCCAACATGGCCAAGTACGCCGGGGCCGAGGCCGCCCTGGCCGCGCTCGATCGCGCCATCCAGGTCCACGGGGGCAACGGGCTCGCCTCGGAGTACGGCCTCGCCGACCTCTGGGGGATCACCCGGCTGCTGCGGACGGCGCCGGTGAGCCGGGAGATGGTCCTCAACTTCATCGCCCGGCACTCGCTGGGGCTGCCCGAGTCCTACTGAGCCCGACCCCCCCGCCCCGGCTCCAGGAGGGCGGTCTGCGCCGTCAGGGGGTAGTCGAAGCGGAGCACCTCGACGGGGCGGGCCCGCACCCACTCCAGGAACGCCCGGTGGAGGGGGTGGGGCAGGTACCCGGCCAGGGCCTGCGCGTCGTCGAACTCCGTCAGGAGCCCGTACTGGTAGCCCTCGGCCCGCCCCCCGACGTCGGCCCCGAAGCGGAGCCGCCGCAGCCCGGGGACGGCGCCGACCCAGCCCGCGATCTGGCGTCGCATCTCGGCCTCCACCTCGGGGTCGGGGGGCCCGGGGAAGCGGAAGAGCACCAGGTGCTGCACGGGCGTCGCCATGGTGAGGCCGACTCTACCGCACAGCGGGGACGGAGGCCGCCGTCAGGGCCGCCAGCAGCCGCCGGCCGATGGGGGTGCCCAGGCCGGTGCAGGGATCCCAGCCGACCGCCGCCCGGTAGGCGCCGTTGTCCCCCCGGGTGGTGTCGCGGGTGACGGGCTGGGCCGCGGCCAGCGGGTACAGGACCGGGTTGAGGTAGCCCACGGGGCGCCCCAGCGCGCCGCTGAGCCGCGCCACCAGGCCGGCCCAGAGCGGCGCCACCGCGCTGGTGCCCCCTGAAGACCAGCGCCTGGCCGTCGACCTGGACCCGGTA
The DNA here is from genome assembly GCA_021802045.1 of bacterium. GTDB lineage: Bacteria > Chloroflexota > Dormibacteria > Aeolococcales > Bog-877 > JAKABB01. Next base: position 5,433 of record JAKABB010000112.1, on the reverse strand, counting down.
GCCGGTGACCGGGTGACGGTGGTGGCCCGCTGCGACCTCTACCGCCGCGGGGCCACGGCCCGGGGGGAGAGCGTCGTCACCCGAGCCGGAGTGGCAGGGCCGCGGCTTCGCCCGGGCGGTGGTCCCGGACGCCGCCCACGCCGCCCGGAGGCGCGGCTGCGCCCTGGTCCTCCTGATCAGCGTGCGGTGGTCCTGACTCGGCAGGGTCGGGTCCGGAGGGCCGAGGCCACGCTCGCCGGGGCCCGGCGGGCGGGCGGGCGGCAAGCGGCGCGGTTGGCGAAGGGCGACCGGCTGCGCCAAGCAGATTCCACCGGTCGGCCGGGGGATCCTACCGGTGAATCGGCGCCGTGCGAAGTCCATCCTGAAGGAGCGTTGATTCGGGTCTCCGGTGGACGATGACGGGGAGGAGCAAGGATGGCTGACCAGGTGCGAACACGAGTTGCTCCGGCGACGGTCTCGATCGGGCTGGTCAAGTGGTTGCGCTTTTCGATGGTGATGATGGCGTTGCTGAACGCCGCTGCTCACATTTTCGCCTCACCGGGCTCGACCGCTCCACAGACGTTTTGGCTGGAGACGGAAGTCGCCTTCTACGTGCTGATCGCCGTCATCTTCTTGCTGGGTCTGCGCACCTGGTACATGCCGACGATCGCCTACTCCGTGATCAACGTCGCGCTGTTCTTCATCTCCGCGTTCGCCGCGATTCCGTTCGTGACCCACGCCGCGCTCGTGGGCCACGTCCAGTTCGGGGAGTTCTCCTTCGGCCGAGGGTTCTCCCTGGCCGGATGGATGTGGCTGATTCTCGTGGGATGGCTCCTCACCAGGATCGACCGGGGCAGCAAGCTCGACGAGTTGCTCAAGAGCAGCTGACCGTCCGAAGCGACTGGGGGTGAGGTCGTGCCGAGCGCACGATCCCATCCCCGGTCCACGCCGGTACAGGATCATGCGGCGACCTCACGATGGCGCACCGTGGCCTGGAAGGCGAAGGCACGTTGGAGGTTGCCTGCGACGCCCCCCGCCAGGACCCGCGCTCGCGCTGGCCGCGGGCCCGCACCCCGGAGGAGGTGGCCCACCTCGCCGGCACGCCCGGGATGGCCCCTGACAAGAGTCGAACCGGTGGTGCCCAGCGGGGCCCGTCGCCCCCTGGTGGGACGCGCCTTCGGCGCGTAGACTCCAGGCTCGGGGGCGAAGAACCCAGACAGTTCGTCCCACCGGGCGGCTCGAGGGTGTAATCCTGGCCCCCGTACTGCGTCTCATCCTCGACGGATCCGCCCCCGGAACGGGCCTGCGGGGGAGAGGACGCGACAGAGATGATGTCGAAGGTCAGGGGGAACAGAAGCCGGCGAGGGCCAGCGGCCCTGCTGCCCGCGGCCGCCTTCGTGGCGCTGCCGAGCATGGCGGGCTCCAGCGCTGAGCCCCTCGCCATCGGCTGTCCCAGCCGGAACGACCGCTGGGCGATCGGCACCTCGTCCGCGGCCGGAGGCTCGGCGTTCTCCGCGCACCAGCAGCTCTTCGCCATGCACTTCGGCGGCCGCGCCTGGCGTCGCGTCGCGCTCGCGAATCCCGGCGGGCCCGGTCGGCCCGGTCCGGTTCCCGACCTGTCCTTCCCCGGCAATGCCGTGTACTCGCTGACTTGTCCGTCGATCCGACAGTGCTTCGCTGTCGGCTCCTCCGCCACCGCCGAGGGTGGCGAGGAGACGCTCGTGCTCGAGGGGACCAGCTCGTGAGAAGGCCCGGCGCGGCCGTGCGGGGCGGCCGACCCCCATCCCCAATGTGCCCGAAGAGGTGACGCAGGCAGTCGAACCGCAGCAGGGAGAGGGGCCGCGATGGTGATCAGCGAGCCTGGTAGGAAGAAGGCAGGGCAGCGGCGGGCGGGCTGGCGCCGGGCGAGGGAACCGAGGGCGGGGCGGACCAAGCCGGGCGCCACGCCCGCGGTTGTGGTGGCGGCGCTGCTCCTCCTGGCCGGGTGCGGTGCGTCCGGGCCGGTCTCGCCCCCCCCCGGCTCCGTCAAGGTGGGCAGGGCGGCCTTCTGCGCGGCGGCGAAGGCGGTCGCCACCGGACTGGTGGGAACCGGCGGGCCCCAGGCCCTCTCGGCGAAGACGGTACCCGCGATCGAGAAGATGCAAGGGGCGCTGGCCACGATGCGCGCCGGAGCCCCCGCTCCGATACGCTCGGACGTCGCCCAGGTGACGACCGCGTGGTCGCCGGTGCTCGCCGACGTGGTCGCCGGGGCCAAGCACCCCGGACAGAAGCCGCCGGCATCGTTCGCACACGAGGGCAGCCGGGCGGTCAGCGTGCTCCTGGGAGCACCCGGCACCGCCATCGGCGCCTGGGCCGACGCCCACTGCCCCGGGTATGCCACGACGACGCCGACCGCCCTTTCGACCCCGACGGCAAGCTCACCGGCCGTACCGGACCTCTTCGTCTTGACCCCGAGCACGCGGGCGCTGTACGCCTGGTCCCGGTTTCCGGCGACGATCCGGATGGACGACAACGACTGGATCGGAGGTATCACCTGGACCGCGGGCCCGACCGGCGCCGCCGGGTCTGGGGCCTCCTACACCGACCTGTCCTGCAGCGGAGCGGCGGCCTCTTGCCCTGCGACCGTCGAGGGTACCGTCGAGCTCGCCGCCACCCAGCCCGAGACCTGCACCGTGCACTTCGCCGATCAGAGCCCCGGCGCACTGCAATCCGAGCAGGCGCTGGTCTTCGATCACCTCCGGTACACCGTCACCAGCGGCCCCGCCGTCGGCAGGGTTTACACCTTCCCCTCCCCGTGCCCCGGGGTACCCCAGCCACCGGGACGCTGTCGCGCCTCGATCCTCTCGGGGAGCGCCTACGGCCTCGCCGGCGGGGGAGCGGCCGGCTCCATGGGAGGCGCGTTCGGCCTGGTCAACCATGGCACGGTCGCCTGCACGCTCTTCGGCTACCCCGGCATGCAGCTGCTCGGCACCCATGGGAGGCCACTTCCCACCAAGGTGATCCGCGGGCAGTACGAGGTGGTGTCCGTCATACCGGAGCAGACCGTGACCGTCGCCCCCGGCGCTGAGGTCTTCTTCTACTTCATGTACTCCGACGCGCTCGGGACCGGCTGCCCGGCCACCTGCCCAGAGACCTCCGCCGTCGAGATCACCCCACCGGGGGCCTACTACCACCTGGTCGTCAGCGTGCACATCGCGCCGTCCCAGGGCTGGGTCTGGGTCTCGCCGGTCACGACCAGCACGCCGTTTCCCCTCACCAGCGCCTCCCCCTGACGGGGGCGGAGTGGTGCCTGCCTCGACGCACGCTCGGGTGGCCAGCGCTTGGCGTTCAGCCCCGCCCCCCCGGGGCCCCCACCGGCGGTCCCGTTCCAGCCCCCACGCACACGCGGCTGGGTCCGGCTGCCCATGGCGGAGACCAGGCTCCCGGTCGAGCGGGCGCGACTGATGACCCAGAGGGCGGCCTGGCGCCGCGACACCGCCGGGGGGCCGGGATGGCCAAGAGCGGCCGGGATCGAGGCCGCCCCGGCCGCTCTCGATCGTGCCAGCCCGGTGCATGAGCGGAACGGGCTCGTCTCGGAGCACGCTCTCGCCGACCTCTGGAGGATGACCCGGCTGCTGCGGGCGGCGCCGCTGAGCCGGGAGATGGTCCTCCACCTCATCGCCCGGCACTGGCCCGGGCGGCCCGACTCCCACTGAGCCCGATCCCGCCGGCCGGTCAGCCCCGGTCGGGCTCCAGCAGGGCGGTCTGAGCCGTCAGGGGGTAGTCGAAGCGGAGCACCTCGACGGGGCGGGCCCCCATCCACTCCAGGAACGCCTGGTGGAGGGGGTGGGGCAGGTACGCGGCCAGGGCCTGGGCGTCGTCGAACTCCGTCAGGAGCCCGTACTGGTAGCCCTCGGCCCGCCCCCCGACGTCGGCCCCGAAGCGGAGCCGCCGCAGCCCGGGGACGGCTCCGACCCAGGTCGCGATCTGACGTCGCATCTCCACCTCCACCTCGGGGCCGGGGGTCCCGGGGAAGCGGAAGAGCACCAGGTGCTGCACGGGCGTCGCCATGGTAAGGCCGACTCTACCGCACGGCGGGGGCGGGGCCCTTCGTCAGGGCCGCCAGCAGCCGCTGGCCGATCGGGGTGCCCAGGCCGGTGCAGGGATCCCAGCCGACCGCCGCCCGGTAGGCGCCGTTGCCCCCCTGGGTGATGTCGCGGGTGACGGGCTGGGTCGCCGCCAGCGGATACAGGACCGGGTTGAGGTAGCCCACGGGGTGCCCCAGCGCGGCGTTGAGGCGCGCCACCAGGCCGGCCCAGAGCGGCGCCACCGCGCTGGTGCCCCCGAAGACCAGCACCTGGCCGTCGACCTGGACCCGGTAGCCGGTGACCGGGTCGGCGTCGCCGGCGACGTCCGGGACCCCCCGCCCTCGGTGCCCCCCGGGGTTGGCCGAGGGCGGCACCCGGGCCCCCGCCTGCCAGGCGGGCAGCGGGAAGACCGCGCTGACGCCGCCGCCGGTGGCCCCGCTGGCGTCGTTCCAGACGACCTCGCTGGTGATGGCGCCGGCCGCCGCCGCCAGCGAGGTGCCTCCGCAGCCCAGGACGTGCGGGCTCGCCGCCGGGAAGTCGACGTGGGCCAGCCCGTCGCCGACCCCGTCGCCCGAGCCCTGGTCCCCGGCGGCGCAGCAGACGGTCACGCCCAGGAGGGCGGCGTCGGCCAGCGCCGCGTCGAAGGCCGTCAGCGCCGCCGCGCTCCAGGTCGACTCGGCGCTGCCCCAGCTGATCGAGAGCACCGCCGGCGCCCGCTGGTGGTCGTGGATGGCGGTGGTCACGGCGTCCATGAAGCCGGCGTCGGTGTTGGGCGCGAAGTAGACGGCCAGGGCGGCGCCGGGCGCCACCGCGCCCGCCACCTCGATGTCCAGCTGGACCTCGCCGTCGGGACCGTTGGGGGTGCCGGTGGGCTGGTTGGCCGCCCCGTCCACGCCCACCGCGGTAAGGTCCGGCGCCCGGAGCCCGAGGCCCGAGAAGTAGGCCGCGATGCCGGCGGGGTCGTACCCCCCGCCCAGCTCGATGAGCCCTATGGTCTGCCCCTGCCCGGTCGACCCCGGGGGGTAGGCGTAGAGGGCCGCCACCTCGGGCGGGGTGAAGGCGGCGCCGGCCGCCGCCGGGGCCACCGCCATCCGGCTGAGGCGCGGCCGCGCCTGGGGCCGGTCGTCCAGGCCAAGGACGGCGACCACCACCGCCGCCAGTGAGCGGGGGAGCGCCACCGGGCCGGCGTGGCCACGATAGCCGCCGTCGGGGTGATCGAAGCGGCGCAGCTCGACGCCGAAGGCCCCGCCCACCGCGGTCGCCGGCCCGCGCAGCCGGACGCTGCGCCGGTCCGGGTCCGCGCCCAGGACCTCCAGGCCCCGCGCCCGGGCGTAGGCCGCCACCCGCTCCAGGGCGCCCGGGTCCGCCCCGTGCCTGGCGGCGAAGG
>JAKABB010000111.1 GCA_021802045.1 bacterium | reverse complement strand
CCCCTGGCGCCGGTGCGCCCCGAAGGCGGCGCCGCCCTCGCTGTTCAGTCGCCGGTCGCCGTCACCGCGTCCGAGACGCGCGCCCAGGGGCGGCCGGGGGCCCGGTCGGCCCGCTCCCGGCTGGCGGGCCCGGGCGCGATGCCCAGGGCACCCCGGGGTCCGGCGGCGCACGTCAGCCGCCGGTCCGCAGCGCCTGGGGCCCGACCCGGCTCGCACGCCAACACGGCCCGCTCCCGGTCAGATGTGGATCGCCAGCCCCTGGGCGGCGAGGGCGGCCTCCTTCAGTCCCTCGCTGAGGGTCGGGTGGGCGTGGACCAGGGCCTCGAACTGGTCCGGCCGCACCCCGGCCCAGGCCGCCATCACCATCTCCGGCAGCAGCTCGGTGACCTCGCTGCCGATGGCGTGGGTGCCGAGGAGCGCCCCCGACTCGGCGTCGACCACGGTCTTGATGAAGCCCGCCGTCTCCCCCATCGCGATCGCCTTGCCGCTGGCGCTGAAGGGGAACTTGCCCACCCGCACCGCGCGCCCGCCGGCCCTGGCCTCCTCCTCGGTCCAGCCCACCGAGGCGACCTGTGGCTGACAGTAGGTGCAGCGCGGCATCTGCGCGTAGTCCAGCGCCGCCACCTGGCGGCCAGCGGCCGTCTCCACCGCCACCACCCCCTGGGCGCTGGCGACGTGGGCCAGGAGCGGAGGGCCCACGACATCGCCGATGGCGAAGACGCCGGGGACGCTGGTGCGCATCTGGGCATCGACCCGGATCGCCCCCCGGTCCAGCGCCACCCCCACCGTCTCCAGCCCGATGTCGCTCACGTTGGGCTCCACCCCGGTCGCCACCAGCACCCGCTCCACCTCCATGGCGCTGCCGTCGCCCAGGAGCACCCGCACCCCGCCGCCGGTGCGCTCGGCCCCCTGCACCGTCGTGCCGGGGCGCACCGCGATCCCCTGTCGCTCGAACTGGCGGGTCAGCTCGCGGGAGATGTCCGGATCCTCGGCCGGCAGCAGGCGCGGCAGCGCCTCCACGATCGTCACCGCCACCCCGTAGGCCCGGTAGACGTAGGCGAACTCGGCCCCGATGGCCCCCCCGCCGACGATGAGGCAGGTGGCGGGCAGCCGCCCCTGCTCCAGGGCCTGGCGCGAGGTGACCACGGTCTCCCCGTCGATGGGCAGGCTGGGCAGGCTCCGGGACCGGGCCCCGGTCGCGATCACGATCTGGCTAGCCACCACCGTCTGCGCCGACGGCCCCACCGTCATCGACTGCTCCGAGGTGAGCCGGCCCCGGCCCCGGACCACCTCGATGCCATTCTTGCGCATGAGGAAGCCCACCCCCTGCACCAACTGGGCCACCACCGCCCGGCTGCGGGTGATGGCCGCGTCGAAGTCGGCCGTGACCGGGCCGGTCTGGATGCCGAACCGCCCGGCATCGGACACCAGGCGCAGGACCTCGGCGTTGCGGAGCAGGGCCTTGCTGGGGATGCAGCCCCAGTTGAGGCAGATCCCGCCCAGGTCGGCCTCCTCGACCAGGGTCACCGACAGGCCCAGCTGGGCCGCCCGAATCGCGGCCACGTAGCCCCCGGGCCCCCCGCCGAGCACGGCCAGGTCCTTCACCAGCGGCTCTGTCGTCCGGCCGTCACAGCAGGCATGCCGCCGGGTGCTCCAGGCACCAGCGCAGGTAGCCCAGCGCTTCAGCGCCCTGCGCGCCGTCGGTGACCCGATGGTCGATGGCCAGGGTGACTGTCATCTGCCGCACCGGCACCACCGCCCCGTCCCGCACCCCGGGCGCCTCGATCACCTCCCCCACCGCCAGCACGCTGCCCTGGCCGGGGGTCACGATGGCGGAGAACTCGGTGATCCCGAACATGCCCAGGTTGCTGATGGCGGTGTGCCCACCGCCCAGCTCCTCGCCCCGCAGCTGCCCGGTCTTGGCGCGCGCCGCCAGGTCGTGAGCCCGCCGGGCCAGCTCCGCGAAGGGGAGCGTCTCCAGCTGGCGCATGGTCGGGGCCACCAGCCCGTCGGGCAGCGCCACCGCCAGGGCCACGTTGCTGTGTCGGTAGCGGCGCAGCTCGTTGCCGGCCCAGCCGGCGTTGAGGGCCGGGTGACGCTGGAGGGTCAGGGTCATGGCCCGGATGACGAAGTCGTTGAAGGAGAAGTGGGGCACGGTGGGATCGCCCAGGGCGTTGAGCTCCTGGCGCAGGCGGGCGCAGGCATCCATGGCCACCACGGTGGTGAGGTAGAAGTGGGGAATGGTGGCGTTGGCCTCGGCCATGCGCCGGGCGATCGCCTCCCGCATCCGGGTCAGGGGCACCAGTTCATAGGGATCGGTGGGATCGGCCCGCGGGGCGGTCCCCGGCTCGCCGAGCGGGCCTCGGGCCGGGGTTCCCTCGGACGCCCCCGCCACGTCCTCGGCCGTGATCCGCCCTCCGGGGCCGGTGCCGGTGACCAGAGCCAGGTCGACCCCGAGCTCCCGCGCCCGCCGGCGGGCCAGCGGGCTGGCCGCCACCCGGCTCCAGGCCGGCGCCCCCCCTGGCGGTGTGGCCGGCATCGTGCCCGCGGGGATCTCCGTCGCGTCCGGGGCTGGCGGCTCCCCGCCCCGGGCCCGCCGGCCCGCCGTCCTCACCGCCGACCGGCCGGGGAGGGGAGGCGCCGCCTCGGCCGGTGGCGGGGGGGGCGGGGGTTCGGGGGGGGCCGCCGGGGCCTCCGGGAGGACCTCGTCCGCCCCGGCGATGAGACCGATCGGCGTACCCACCGCGACCCGGGTGCCGGGGCCCACCAGGATCCGGCGCAGGATCCCCGAGGCGTAGGCCTCGATGTCGATGTCGGCCTTCTCGGTGGCGATCGAGGCGATGATGTCCCCCCGCTCGACACGGGCGCCCTCGGCCACCGTCCAGCGGTTGATCACCCCGTCGACCATGTCGTAGCCCATCTGGGGCATGGTCACCTCGTAGGCCATCAGACCAGGCTCCGCACCGCCGCCACCACGTCGCCCGCGGCGGGGATCAGCAGGTGCTCCAGGTTGCGGGCGTAGGGCAGGGGGATGTCCCGCATCGCCACCCGGGCCACCGGGCCGTCCAGGTCGTCGAAGCAGCGGTCCTGGATCTCGGCCAGCAGCGTGGCCCCAAAGCCGCCGGTGCGCCAGTCCTCACCGCACAGCACCACCCGGTGGGTGCGTCGCACCGAGCCCACCACGGTCGGATAGTCCAGGGGGCGCAGCGTCCGCAGGTCGATCACCTCGCAGGAGATGCCGTCCTCGCGCTCCAGGGTCTCGGCGGCCTGCAGCGCCTGGAAGAGCATGCGCGAGTAGGCCACCACCGTCACGTCCTGCCCCTGGCGCACGACCTGGGCGCGGCCCAGCGGGACCAGGCCCGCCTCGCCCGAGGGCGGCGCCGGCCCGCGCATGCTGTAGAGCAGGCTGTGCTCGATGAAGATCACCGGGTCCGGGTCGCGGATCGCCGAGACCAGCAGCCCGTAGGCATCCGTGGGCGTGGCCGGCATGACCACCTTCAGCCCCGGCACCGAGGCGAACCAGCCCTCGAAGCTCTGGGAGTGGGTGGCCCCCAGCTGGCCGAAGCCCGAGACGGTGCGCACCACCAGGGGCACCGACCACTGCTGGCCGAACATGTAGTGGAACTTGGCGGCGCTGTTGACGATCTGGTCCAGGGCCAGGAGGGCGAAGTTGACCGTCATCAGCTCCGCCACCGGCCGCAGGCCGCCCATCGCCGCCCCCACCGCGAAGCCCACGATGCCCGCCTCGGCGATGGGGGTCTCCATCACCCGGCGGGGGCCGAACTCCTCGACCAGGCCCTTGGTCACCGCGTAGGAGCCGCCATACCCGGTGATGCTCTCGCCCAGCAGGATGACGCTCTCGTCCCGCAGCATCTCCTCCCGGAGCGCGTCGCGCACGGCCGCCCGGTAGCTGAGCTCCGCCACCGTCAGGCGCTCTCCGGCCCGGCCGCCTCGGGGTCGATGGGGTTGGCATAGACGCCGTCGGCCACCGTCGACTCCTCGGGCAGGGGCGCGGCCTCGGCGAAGGCCACCGCCTCCAGCATCTCCTGCTCCACCTGCTCGTTGACCTCCTCCAGCTCCCGCTCGCTGCTGATGCGCTGGCGGACGCAGAACTCCCCGAAGCGCAGGATCGGGTCCTGGGCCCGCCAGCGGCCCACCTCCTCCTTGTCCCGGTAGAGCTCGGGGTCCGCCATGGAGTGCCCGCGAAAGCGGTAGGTGACGGCCTCCACGAAGAACGGGCCCTTGCCGCTGCGGCAGTGCTCGACCGCGGTCCGCACCGCCTCGTAGACGGAGAACACGTCCATGCCGTCGCACTGCCGCGAGGGCATGGTGTAGCCCTCGGCCCGGATGATCATGTCCTTGACGGGCGACTCCTCGGCCAGGGTGGCCCCCATCCCGTAGAGGTTGTTCTCGCACACGAAGACCACCGGCAGCTGCCACAGGGCGGCCATGTTGAGGCCCTCGTGGAAGATCCCGTTGCCGGTGGCCCCGTCCCCGAAGAAGTCCAGCACCACCTCCTCCCGCCGCTGGTACTGCATGGCGTAGGCCATCCCGGCGCCGATCGGGATGTGGGACCCAACAATGGCGTGGCCACCCCAGAAGTGGCGGCTGGCCTCGGCCAGATGCATCGAGCCGCCGCGGCCCCCGGACAGCCCCGAGGCCTTGCCGAACAGCTCCGCCATGGCGGCCTTGGGGTCACAGCCCCGCACCAGCGCGTAGCCGTGGTCACGGTAGTGGGTGAGCAGGTGGTCGGTGGGACGGGCGGCGTTGAGGGCGCCGACCGCAACGGCCTCCTCCCCGATGTACAGGTGCAGGAAGCCACCGATCCGGGCCCGGGCGTAGGACTCGGCCGCGTGGTCCTCGAAACGGCGGATGAGCACCATCTGCCGGTACATCCGCCGACAGTCCTCGGCGGTCACGCCGGCTGGCAGACGGCCGGCGCGGCTCCCTGAAGACCGCGGGGCCGTGCCGGCGCCGCTCCGGGCGGTCGGGCGTGGACGCCCGCCAGCCGATCTTGCACCCGCAGTCACGGCGCCAGTGTACAAACCCCAGGGCCCCGCCCGAGGCGGGCCGGGAGGGCGCCCCGGGCCAGGTTTGCCGACCGTGGGGTGGGGGTAGAGTGACCCGTGGGATCTGGGCGGCCCGCCCGCGGGCGCGCGGCCCACCTCCGTCCGACGGAACCATCGGGGGTCATCCCCGTTACCACCAGTGACAGGGGCGGGATGGCGCCAGCCCCCCAGCCCGGCCGCCACCCCGCCATGTCACCTCCCATTCACCCGAGGATGTCAGCGTGAAGATGACCATGAACCTGTTTCGACGCACCCGGTTGGAGATCGTGCAGCGGGAGCTGGACGACCGCGCCCGCACCCGGGTCCTGCGCGAGTGCCGTTCCGCCATCGATCTCCTCGACCGCGTCCTGGCCGACATCGAGGACGCCCGCATGCGCGAGCGCCGGGTGGTGCCGCCGGCCATCGCCGACGAGCTCCGCCGGGCCCCGGTGGCCCGGATCGACCCCGAGCTGGCCCAGGCCGTGGCGCCGGCCCGTCCCAGCCTCGATCGGGTCCAGGACGCGGTGCTGGACGCCCAGGGGCGCCTGATGATCCGCGTCAGCCGGATCCTGGGACGGCCCGACTGGGAGACCGTCGAGGCGGAGGACAACGCCCTCCTGGAGGCCGCCCCCGCCTGACCGGCCGGGGCCTACGGCCCCGGGACGCCTACCCTCCGACGGGCACGCCCGCGGGGGCGTCCGGCGTCGGCTGCCCGGACGCGTCCGGGACGGGGCCGGGACGGCCGCCGCCGCCCTCCCCGCCCCGCGGCGGTCGAGGGCGGGCTGGCGGGGCTGGGGCCGCCGCCCCCATCCCGGCCAGCAGTGCCGCCTGCTCACGACGGGCCCGCCGGCTGCGGGCGCTCTCCGCCGGCCGGGGCCGCACCACTGACTCGGCCTGGGAGGCCAGCCGCGCGGCCTCCCGGTCCTGACGGGTCCGCTGCTGCTGGTCGATGCCCTGCAGCGCGCGGGTGATCACCTCCAGTTGGGCGGCGATGCCGTCCGCACCCTCGGCCAGCGCCGCCAGCTGCTGCTGGAGGCGGGCCCAGCGCGCGGCCGGCAGCCGGCCCTTGGCGTCGGCGACGCGAGCGGCGAGCTGGCTGCGGGCCCCGGCGGCGCGCTGACGGTCGGCGGCGTCCGCCACCTCCCGGGCACGGGCCGCCCGCAGCGCCCCCTGGGCGTCGTTCAGCAGCTGGCGGTAGTCCGCCTCCAGGGTCTCGTGCTCCCCGGCGGCGGCCCGCTCCGCCAGCGCGCCCCCCCGGGCGGCCAGCTCCGCCACCACGTCCCCCGCCCCCAGCTCGTGCATCTGGGGAAAGATGAACGTCCCGCACTTGCGGTCCACCTCGACATAGATCTGGCGGACCTCGGGCGGCAGGGCCTGGTGCTCGGGCGGTGGGAGGGGGCTACGGGGCACAGGTTCAGACAGATCGGCGTGCCGGCGGCACGTCCTCGACCGGGGTCACGGTACCAGAACCCGGTCGGGTCCCGAGCCGTTCCCGGAGGCAGGCGACGCCGGCGCTGATGCCACCCGGGGCCCGGAAGATGGCGGTCCCAGCCACCAGCACGTCCGCCCCCGCCGCCTGGCAGGCCGCCGCGTTGTCCGCCCCGACCCCGCCGTCGACCTCCAGCCGGCAGCGCAGGCGGTCGCGATCGATGCGCTGGCGCAGGGCCCGCAGCTTGTCCAGGGCCGCCGGGATGAAGGCCTGACCGCCGAACCCGGGGTTGACCGACATCACCAGCGCCAGCTGCAACTCGGGGAGGATGACGTCCAGCATCGAGACCGGGGTAGCGGGGTTGATCCCCACGCCGGCCTCCGCTCCCAGGCGGTGGATGCGCTCGACGCTCCGGTGCAGGTGGGGGCACGCCTCCTGGTGGACGGTGAGCAGCTGGGCCCCGGCCTCGACGAAGGCGGGCAGGATCTCATCCGGCCGTTCGATCATCAGGTGGACCTCCAGGGGCAGGCGGGTGTGCCGCCGGCAGGCGGCCACCGCCTCCGGCCCCAGGGTCAGATTGGGCACGAAGTGGTTGTCCATGACGTCGACGTGGATGCGGTCGGCCCCGGCCGCTTCGCACGCGGCCACGGCCTCCCCCAGGGCGGCGAAGTCCGCCGCCAGGATCGACGGCGCCAGTTCAGTCACCCGCGGCCCTCCACCAGCCCGGCCGCCGCCGCCGCATCGCACCAGACCTCACAGCCGGGACGACCCCGCACCGCCACCTGGGCGGGCCAGCGCTCCGGCTCCACCGGGCCGTCGACCACCGCCGCCAGCGCGACCGCCTTGTCGGCCCCGGCGGCGAGCAGGATCGTCCGGCGGGCTGCCCGCAGCACCGGCGGGGTCAGGGTCAGCCGCGGGGCCCCGACTTCGGGGACCCAGGGCGCGGCCGTCCAGCCGGTCGCCGCCAGGGCCGGGCTCCCGGGGAAGAGCGAGGCGGTGTGGCCCTCCGGGCCCATGCCCAGGGTGAGCAGGTCCAGCACCGGCGGCGCCCCGGGATCCGCGCGCGGATCCAGGCTGCCCAGCCGCGCGGCGAAGGCCGCGGCCACCGCCGCCGGTTCCGCGTCCAGCCGGACCGCCCAGGGCCAGAAGCGGGGCCCGGGCCCGGGCAGGCCGGTCAGGAGCCGCTGCCGCACCATGCCCTCGTTCGACTGCGGATCGACCGGCGCGACCCAGCGCTCGTCGGCGAGCAGCAGCGTCACCCGCTCCCAGTCGACCCCCGGGGCGGCCGCCAGCCGCTCGTAGACGGGGACGGGGGTCCGCCCCCCGGAGAGGGCGACGGTCACCGCCGCCCGCTCGGCCAGCGCCTCCCGCAGCGCGGCCGCCAGGCCCCCG
>JAKABB010000110.1 GCA_021802045.1 bacterium | reverse complement strand
CCGGCGGGTGGCGGGCACCCACGCCGACCCCGGCGACGCCGCCGGCGTCGCCCTGGGCAGCAGCGCCCGCCACCCCCTGACCGGCGAGCCCCTGCCCCTGTTCACAGCGGAGTACGTGCTCTCCGGCTACGGCACCGGGGCCATCATGGCCGTCCCCGCCCACGACGAGCGCGACCACGCCTTCGCCACCGCCTTCGGCCTGCCGGTGGTGGAGGTCGTCGCCGGCGGGGACGACGTGGGCCAGGCGGCCCACACCGGGACCGGGGTCCTGGTCAACAGCGGGGAGTTCACCGGCCTTGGGGCCCCCGACCCGGCCCGGGGGGCGGTCGTCGAGGCCCTCCGGGAGCGAGGCCTGGGGGAGGCCCGGGTGACCTACAAGCTGCGGGACTGGGGCATCTCCCGGCAGCGCTACTGGGGGCCGCCGATCCCGGCCATCCACTGCCCGCAGTGCGGTCCGGTGCCGGTGCCGGAGGCCGACCTGCCAGTGCTCCTCCCCGCCGTCGAGGCCTTCCGGCCGCTGGGCACCGGCAGTTCACCGCTGGCCCAGGAGCACGACTTCGTCAACACCACCTGCCCCAGCTGCGGCCGGGCGGCCCGCCGCGAGACCGACGTCTCCGACACCTTCCTGGACAGCTCCTGGTACTACCTGCGCTACCCCTCGGCGGACCGCGACGACGTGGCCTTCGACCCCGGGCTCACCCGGCGCTGGCTCCCGGTGGACACCTACATCGGGGGCAACGAGCACGCCGTCCTGCACCTGCTCTACTCGCGCTTCATCACCATGGCCCTGCACGACCTGGGCTGGCTGGACTTCGAGGAGCCGTTCACCCGCTTCAGGGCCCACGGGATGATCGTGGCCGAGGGGGCCAAGATGTCCAAGTCGCGGGGGAACGTCATCAACCCCGACGACTACCTGGACCGCTACGGCACCGACGCCTTCCGGCTCTACCTCATGTTCATGGGGCCCTACGAGCAGGGCGGGGACTTCCGGGACCGCAGCATCAACGGCCCGGTGCGCTTCCTGCAGCAGTGCTTCGGCCTCCTCGACCGCCTGGCCCCGGCCGGCGCCCCCGAACCGCCGGCCCTGGCCCGCCTCCGCCACCGCTGCATCCAGCAGGTCAGCCAGGACACCCCCCAGCTGAAGTACAACACCGCCATCGCGGCGATGATGACCTACGTCAAGGCGCTGCGCGAGCAGGCGGGCCCGGTCCCGGCCGAGGCCCTGCGCACGCTGGCCCAGCTGCTGGCCCCCTACGCCCCCCACGCCGCCGAGGAGCTGTGGGCGCGGCTCGGCGGCCCGTACTCGGTGCACCAGCAGCGGTGGCCGACCTACGACCCCGCCGTGCTCCAGTCCGCCACCACGACCGTGATCGTGGCCGTCAACGGCCGCAAGCGGGACCAGCTGACGGTGGCCCCGGACACCGCCCCCGCCGAGCTGGAGCGGCTGGCCCTGGCCCAGCCCCGGATCCAGCGCTGGCTGGACGGGCAGGCCCCGACCCGGGTGGTGGTGATCCCCGGCCGCCAGGTCAACATCGTCGTTCCCGAGCGCTGAGGGCGGCGGGGACGCCGACCACCGAGCGGGCCGGGCCCTTGGGGAGGAGGCCGCCCACGGGGAGCCGCCGGGGACCGCACCGGAGGCGAACGCCAAGATCACGCGCGCCCAGGCAGCGGGGTGGGGTTCGCGGTGGGGGGGATCCGGGCTGCGGCGCCACGATGGACCGGTGCGGGGTCGGGTCTGGGTCCGCGCCCGGGGAAGGGCGGTGAGCGGATCGCGGGCCGGGCGGGCCGCCAACCTCCAGGATGCTCGGCCGGAGTGCGGCCACCTTGGTGTGCAGGCGATCAGCCTTGACAGCGAACGCCCACCACGGAGGGCGGTGCTCGGTCGGGGGGCTCCGGCTCGGCCGACCGGCGCGTCACCGTCTGGGTGCCGACTTTGCCGGTCCACAGGGCCCGGGGCCCACGCGGCCCGAGCGGGGCGAAGACCCGGGGCCCCACCCCACGGCCAGCGGCAGGGCCGGCTGGAAGCAGCCCATCGCCCCGGAACACCCCGGCCCGCCACTCGGCTCGGCGCCCGCCGGCGCCACCCGCCACGACCACGACGGTCTCCTCTCCCGCCCACCCGCGACGCCGTCGCCCCCCGCGGGCGGCCCGTTGGCCTCGAGACCCTCCCCCGCGACCGCGGCGACGACGGCCCGATCGTGCGCCCGGCATCTGCCCGGCGCGGCCTCACCGGCGTGGTCGCCGCTCGGCAGCGGCCGAAGGGCCGGGCCGCGCCCCAACCGCTGGTCCCCATGGACGAGCGCGGGCCGGCGGATCGCGCCGGCTCCGGTTCACCCCCTGCGACCTGCGGCGCCGCCGCCCGCGCCGCCGCTCGGTCCATCGCCTGGCCGTGACGGCGCCCGCCACCAGCCGCATGGTGCTGCTGCCAGGCTTCGCCGGGGCGGACCGCTGGAACCGCTGCGGTTGTCCCCCCGGCCCTCGGGTCGGCCGCGCGACCCGGGACCCGGGGGCCGCCGCGCTCCCCGGTGGCCGCCCCGCACTGCCGCCGCCTCCGTCCCTCGGCCCTTGGTTGACCGTCCCCCAGGCACCCCCGCGCCCTCACCCACCTCTCCCGCCAGCCCACCGGTCCCTGCTCGAGAGCCATCGGTTGACAGGGCCGCACCCGCTTCCGTGGGGACCGGGACGCGGACCCGAGCGGGCTGAGAGCCCTCGTCTGCGGGAGAGCGGGGTGACTGGGGGCCCCAGGGATGGCGCGTGCGGCCGCGCGCTCGGGTTCCACGACGTCACGGCCGCGCCTACACCCGATGGTCGACCCGCCTGCGCACCAGGCTGTGCCATCCCCGCCCGTCAGGGGCAGCCGGGTGCCGGTCGGGTCAGTGCTTGACCACCGCGAAGCGCCAGGCGGGGGGGGTTCTCCGGAATCGCCACCGTCTGTCCAGGGCGAGCCCGCGCGAACAGGGCTGCAGCCTGGTAGAAGTGTGACCGCGGGAGGGGCGCGTACTCCCAGGATGAGATCGCGCTGAAAAGGATGAGCCCCAGCGTCAGCAGCAGGAGAACCCTGCCCACCGCTGTCCGGCGGCTGCGGGCCAGCACGTAGACGAGGGCCACGAGCCAGCCCAGCATGGGGATGAAGAAGTAGCGCTGGCCGTCGTTGGTGTTGATCAACATCCACAGAGTGCCGGCCACCCGCGCCAAGGAGGCTGCCATCACGAGGCCGCTGAAGAACAAGAACGCTCGCAGCTCGATCGACCCGCGAGCGAGCGCGAGCAGGCAGACCGCGGTCGCGAGGAGCAGCACCGTGGCGTCCCAGGGAGCACTGGTGAGCAGCCCCGCGCGCTCCAGTTGGTGCGTCTCGTGGACTCCGAGCAGCGGCATGACGACCAGGCTCTCGGCCAACACCCGCCACAGCACTGGGAGCTGAAACAGCCCCTGGGGTCCGCGGCCCATCCGCCCCAGATAGGTGGCCAGCAGGATGGCTCCCTGCAGTCCGCCAGTCGCGACCGCCACCACCGCCAGAGTCCCCTGGTGCAGGGTCCTGCGGGCAAGCGCCAGCAGCAGGGCACACGGTGCCAGCGGGATTGCGAAGGGCCCGCTGAGGCCGGACAAGGCTGTGACGAGAATGTCGAATGTCCTCCAGGCGCGTCCCGGAACCGATGGGGCCAGGATCACCAGGCAGGCCAGGACGGCGAGGTGCCACTGGGCGTTGGTGATGGTGGCGTCGAGCGCGGCGGTGTTGGGCAGAGCCAGATAGACGAATCCCAGGCCGCCGCGGATGACGCGGCTCGGAACCACGAGGTCCCAGCGGTCGGACATGATGAAGGCAGCGGGGGCGGCCTGGATGATCAGGCCTACCACGTTCAGCACCAGGGGCAGGCGGCTGAAGGGCAGCAGCAGGGCGAGGCCGACAGCCAGTCGCGGCGTGGTTTGAAGATAGCCAGAATGGGGATGTATGAGCGCTGCCCAGAATCCCATCTGGTAGGCCTGCAGGAAGAAGACCTGGCCGTCCTCGGCCCACAGTTGGGGGTAGGTGATGGCATCTGGGCGGCGCGCGATCGTGACGCCGACCCCGACGGCCAGGGCCAGCGCCATCAGTGCGCCCGAGGGCAGGCGACGACCTCTGGTCTGAAGGGGATGAAGGGATGAGGCCACCCGGGCCGCGAGCCTGCCCCAGGCGTCTCGTGCCGAGCCCGTGGCGCTCGGATCAGCCACGCCGAGGCTCACCCCCTGTGGCCTCATGGGATGTCGCGCGCGCTGGCCGCCGGCGCAGCGCTCGCCCAGCGTGGTCCCCTGCACCACCATGGCCGCCACACCACTGGCGCGGTGGTCGGTGATCGCAGCCGCGGATGGAGGCTCCCACCGAGGGTGACGCCGAGTCGGTGGAGCACTGGGCGGGATTGTAGGCCATCGGCCGCGGGCCCTCCGCAGCTCGATTCCGGGCCCCAAGCGCACCCGCGGGCAGGGAGTGGGGATGGGTCGTCGCGGTGGGGTGAGCCAGGCTGCGGCACCCATTGGGCCGATGCGGGGCCGGGTTTGGCCCCCGGCGGGGGAAGGGCGGTGAGCGGGCCGCGGGGGGACGGACGGGTCGGCAACGTCGGGGGTGATCGGCCCGGAGTCCAGCCAACACGTGCTCAGGCGTTTGGTGCTGTCGAATGGGGCCCGGCACGTGGAGAGCTCCGCCGGCTCGGCCGACCAGCCATCACCGTGTTGGTGCCGACTTTGTGGGTCCGCAGGCGCAGGGCCCATGGGGCCCGGGCGGGTCATCGGCGCACGGGCACCTGGGGCGGCCCCAGCGGCAGCGCCGTCCGAGCCCCACGCGTCCTTGGCGCGGTCGGGATCGCCGTGGCGGCCCGGTTGCCGCCCCGTCCCCCCGATGCCCATCCCCTGCGCTGCCACTGCCCCGACTCCCCGGCCGCGTGTGGTCAACGGCCATCGCCTTCCGCCTGGCGCCGGCCGCGCGCGGGCCACCGCTGACCGACCGGGCCAGGGGAGGTGTCCCCACCCTGCGCTCCCGGCGCAACCAGTGGCCGCGCGCTGGCGCACGCGATGGCGCCGTCGAGGAGGCGCTCCGTGGCTACGGCCGGATCCTCGGCTTCGACGGGCCCCAGGTCGCCGTCGACGGCAGTGTGCACAGGGCCCCGGGCGGGGCGAAGACCCGGGGCCTCACCCCACGGCCAGCGGCAGGGCCCGCTGGAAGCAGTCAATCGCCCCGGAACGCCCGGCCCACCACCCGGCTCGGCGCCCGCCGGCACCACCACCCCGACGGTCTCCTCTCCCGCCCACCCGCGATGCCGTCGCCGCGCGCGGGCGGCCCATTGGCGTCGAGGCCCTCCCCCCGCGACCGCGGCGACGACGGCCCGATCGTGCGCCCGGCACGGCCTGACCGGCGTGGTCGTCCCTCGGCAGCGGCCGAAGGGCCGGACCGCGCCCCAACCGCTGGTCCCCATGGACGAGCGCGGGCCGGCGGTGTCGTGCCGGCCCCTGTTCACCCAGTGCGGCCTGCGGCACCGGCCACAGCCGCGCGGCGCAGCTCCCAGGCCTCGCCGGGGTCGACCGCTGGAACCGCTGCGGCCGTCGCCCCGGCCTGGGTTCCTCGGCTGACCACGCCCCGGGCGCCCCCGCGCCCTCAGCCCACCTCTCCCATCAGCCCATCCATGGCTGTTCTAAGAGAACTCTCACCGAATCCTCATGGGGGCTTCATCTTCGCCCCGTACGGTAAGTGCCGTTGGGTCAGCCCACACCAAGGAGGGTTCACACACGATGAGACTGCCAAGCCACTGGGGCTACATCGGCGCTGCGGCGATCGGCTGCGCCGCCCTGGGCGCGACCGCCCTGCTGCCACGCAGCAGCGGCCCGAGCGTGCCCGCCTCGCTCACGACCTCGACCACCACCGCGGCCGCGGCCGCCGACCAGGCGGCGCTGACCTACGTCAGCGCCCACTACGCCGGCTCCGGCACCGCCTCGGTGCTGAAGACGGAGGCGGACACCGAGAAGGGCGTCCCGGTCTTCGACGTCCGGGTGCTCGCACCCAACGGCACCGTCTACGTGGCCCACGTGAACCGCAGCACCGACGTGGTCATCTCGGTCAACCCGGCCGAGGTGGTCCCGGTGATCACCGCCACCCCGACGCCCACGCCGGCGTCGACCACGACCCCGGCGAAGTCCGACAACTCGCCGGACCACACGGCCAGCACGTCCAAGGACAGCCCGGACCACACGGCCCCTGAGCCCCAGCAGACGCAGCAGCCGGAGCCGAAGCAGACCGCCCAGCCGGATCAGCAGAAGCAGCAGGACCAGAAGGACCAGCAGCAGAAGCAGTCGCAGCAGCAAGACAACTGACCCCACGGGGCCGGGAGCCCACCGTCCATGGCGCTCCCACCCCTGGACCGGGGGAGCCTTCCGACCGCCCTCCGGCGGCCGGGAGGCTCCCGTTCGCTTCCGGGGCCGGGGCGCGGGAGGCCGCCCCGACCCCGAAAGCCCGTATCCTGCGCCTGACGGCCCGTAGCTCAGCTGGTCAGAGCAGGGCTCTTATAAAGCTCAGGTCGTGGGTTCGAGTCCCACCGGGCCGACCAGGATTGGATTCGCCAGGAGCCGCTGACGATTCTGGGCGCGGGGGTGGGCACGCCCCACCGCTCCGCCCCGGGCGAGCTCCGGGATGGCTGCCTCGTCTTCCTCGACGCGCTCCGACAGGAGGCACCGCCGCCAAGGGAGCCCTCAGGGGGACACCTGGAGAGAGCGGCCCCCGTCGGTGCCCTGCGGCCCCACGGCTGGCGGGGCCATCGGTTCTGGGCCAGCTCCCCCAACATGGTGACGGAGCCGGGTATCCTGTACTTGGGGGTATCCACTTAGCTGGCCCTGGTCCTGGTCCTGTCCAGGTCAGGCGCCGCGCCATGGCCGGTCCGCAGGAGGGCGGTCGAGGGAGGGGGGATGACCGGAGCCACCCCGTCCGGCAGGTGGTCGCCTCTTGGGCTTCGGATCGACGACGAGTTCTCGGTAGCGGACCGGCTCATGACTAACGGCGAGCTGAAAGACCCGGTGGAACACGAGGCCGCGGCTGCGCGAAGTGCGCCGGTTGATGGTCTGTGGAGATCTGGGGGCGGGGTAGACTCCGAGGCTGACAGAGAAGAGCCCCCAGAGCTGCTTGGCGGCGGTCGCTGGGGGCTGGTGACGAAACACCACGGGCAGCGTAGCACCGCCGGCGGCGGGAGGCGGCTGCCGGCGCTGCGGGGGCCGGGCGTCCACCGGGTGGGGCACCTATCCGCGCCGGCTGCAGGAGTTCGCGGTGGTCCGGACGCTGCAGATCCCCCGCCGCGCCTGCCCCGGTTGCCGGGCCACGTGGGGCGTGCTGCCCCCGGAGGTGGTCCGGCGGCATCGCTACGCGCGGGCGGTCATCGCGACGGCCCTGGCGCGGCGACAGGCGGGGTGGTCGTGGGAGCGGTGCGCCGCCGGCTGTACGGCGGAGGGCCTGGTGGCGACCCGGGTCGTCCGCCGCTGGGCCGGGCACCGCGGGCCCCCGGGGCGGGCCCCACAGGGAACGCCCTTCCCCCCGGCGGCGCGGGGCGCGATGCTCGCGGGGCCGGCCGTGGACCGGAGTCCAGACCTTCGACATCGAGACCCATGGGAGCGCAGTCCGCCGATCCATCCCTGACTGAGAACGGGGGCGGCCGGGCCCCGGCCGGTGTGCCGCTCTACGTCGGCATCGACGTCGGCCGTCGGTACCACCTGGTCGCCGTCATTCCCCACTCCCGCATGGGCGACGGCTCCTGGGAGCGCACGGGCGTGCGGCGCGTGGCCTCCAACGCCCGCGGCTACGCGGAGCTGACCGCCTGGCTGGCCGGATTCGGCCTCGCGGCCCCGGAGGTGCAAATCGCCATCGAACCGACCGGCGGCTGGTACGCCCGCACCATCGTCCGCTGGCTGGAGACCGCGGGG
>JAKABB010000109.1 GCA_021802045.1 bacterium | reverse complement strand
GGCGCACCCCGGCCCGGCGCCGGCCAGCCCGCGCCCCCTCCGGCGGCCGGCACCGCCGCAGGGGGCCTAGGCGGTGCCGGCCGGGGTGGAGGGCGACGGTCCACGTCCCCACGGGCTGCGCCGGCTCCTGACCGAGCCGCGCCGGCCCCGGGCCATCGCTCGACGCCCGGGCGCCCACTGGTTCGTGGTGGGCACCGTCTGCATCGGAGCCTTCATGGGCCAGCTCGACGCCAGCATCGTCACCCTGGCCTTCCCCAAGCTCCAGCACGTCTTCGTCGCCACCCTCGGCGCCGTCACCTGGGTCGGTCTGACCTACCTCCTGGTGCTGGTGGCCCTGGTCACCCCCGTGGGCCGGGTGGCGGACATGGTCGGGCGCAAGCTTCTCTACATCTACGGCTTCCTGGTGTTCATCATCGGGTCGGCCCTGTGCGGGCTCTCCCCCAGCCTGCCGGCCCTGGACGCCTTCCGGGTGCTCCAGGCGGTCGGCGCGGCCATGCTCCAGGCCAACAGCGTCGCCATCATCGTCCTGGCCGTACCCCGGGAGAAGCTGGGGCGCGGCATCGGCATCCAGGGGGCAGCCCAGGCCCTGGGCCTGGCCCTGGGCCCCACGGTGGGGGGGCTGCTGATCGGGCTCGGGGGCTGGCGGCTGATCTTCTTCGTCAACGTGCCGGCAGGGATCGTGGGGACCGTCCTGGGCTGGTTCCTCATCCCCCGCAGCCGGCACCTGCAGGGGCGGGTCGGCTTCGACTGGCTCGGCTTCGCCCTCTTCGTGCCGGCGGTGGCGGCCCTGTTGACCACGATCTCCTTCGGCACCGACCTGGGCTGGACCTCGCCGGTGACGCTGGGCCTGCTGGCCGCGGTGGTGGTCCTCTTCGTGGCCTTCGTGCGCTGGGAGCGCCACACGCCGGGGCCGATGGTCGACCTCTCCCTGTTCCGGCGAGTGCCGTTCACCGCCGGCATCGCCAGCGGGCTGCTCTCCTACCTGGTCCTCTTCGGGGTGCTCTTCGTCGTCCCCTTCTTCCTGGAGCGGGCCCAGCGCGCCGGCCCCGCCCGCACCGGGCTGGAGCTGACCGTCATGCCGGTGGCGCTGGGAGTGGTCGCCCCCTTCGCGGGCCGCCTCGCCGACCGCCTCGGGGCCCGTCCCCTGACGGTCGCCGGCATGCTGGTGGCGGCGGCGGCGCTGGTCCTCATGGCCGTGGCCCCCGGCGGCGGCGCCGCCCTCCTGGCGGAGCTGGGGCTCCTGGGCGCGGGGCTGGGCCTCTTCACCCCCCCCAACAACGCCGCCATCATGGGCTCCGCCCCGCCCCACCAGTCGGGCGTGGCCAGCGGCCTGCTCAACATGACTCGCGGCCTGGGCACCGCCATGGGGCTGAGCCTCACCGGGCTGGTCTTCGCGCTGGTGGCCGGCACGACCACGGCCACCAGCCCGGCGGCCGTGACCGGGGGCTACCAGGCCGCCCTCCTCTTCCTGGCGGTGATGGCGCTCGGCGCCATGGTGCTGGCGGCCCTGCGCGGGCAGACCGAGCTGAACCTGGACCCGGTGCTCTCGGCCGAGTGACGCTCCTCTCCACGGGGCGCCCCGAGGCGCCGCTCGCCCCCCCCGTGTCCGCGCCCCCGGCACCGCGACCGGTGCAGTGGGCCAAGGTCGTGGACCAGACCCGGTGCATCGGGTGCCACGCCTGCACCGTCGCCTGCAAGTCCGAGAACGAGGTGCCGCTGGGCGTCTCCCGCACCTACGTCAAGGCGGTGGAGGTCGGCCGCTGGCCCCAGGCCCGGCGTGCCTTCCAGGTGACCCGCTGCAACCAGTGCGAGGATGCGCCCTGCGTCGCCGCCTGCCCGACCCGGGCCATGTACCAGCGCCCCGACGGCATCGTCGACTTCGACAAGGCGATCTGCGTCGGCTGCAAGGCCTGCATGGCCGCCTGCCCCTATGACGCCATCTTCATCAACCCCCAAGACCACTCCGCCGAGAAGTGCAACTTCTGCGCCCACCGGCTGGACGTGGGCCTGGAACCCGCCTGCGTCGTGGTCTGCCCCACCGAGGCCATCACGGTCGGGGACCTGCGGGACCCCGACTCCCGGGTGGCCCAGATCGTGCAGCGTCAGGCCGTCGCCGTCCGCCGGCCCGAGAAGGCGACCCGGCCCAAGCTGTTCTACCGGGGGGCGCACCAGGCCACGCTCGACCCCCTGGCGGCCCGCCGCCCGGCGGGGGACACCTATGCCTGGAGCCAGGTCCCGCGCGGGGCCCAGCTGGTGGCCGCCGGCCATCCCGGCGGCCGGCACAACTCCTCGGCCGCCGCGCTCCTGGCCTACGACGTCGGCCATGCCCTGCCCTGGGGCTGGCGGGTCAGCCTCTACACCTTCACCAAGAGCGTGGCCGCGGGCGCGTACCTGGTGGCCCTGCTGCTGGCCCTCAGCGGCCGGCTGCCCTTCGCGGGGCCCCTGGTGCGGCTGGCCGCCCCCGCCCTGGCCCTGGGCTTCCTCGGCCTGACCGGGATCCTGCTGATCTGGGACCTGAAGCATCCCTGGCGCTTCCACCTCATCTTCACCCGGCCCCAGTGGCGCAGCTGGCTGGTCCGCGGCAGCTTCGTCATCCTGGGCTACAGCCTGGTGGTGGTGGCCCAGGCCGGGGCGGGGCTGGTCGGCGCCCACCTGGCCGAGCGGCTGCTGCCGGTCGTCGGCCTGCCCCTGGCCCTCCTGACCGCGGTCTACACCGCCTACCTCTTCGCCCAGGCCCGGGCCCGCGACCTCTGGCAGACGCCGCTGCTGGCACCGCTGCTGGCGGTGCAGGCGGTGCTGGCCGGCAGCGGCGCCCTCCTGGTGGCGTCGGCGGTCCTGGCCCCGGGGGCGGCCCGGCCGCTCTCCACCGTGCTGGCGGTGGCCTGCGGGGCCCAGCTCCTGCTCGGCCTGGCCGAGGTTACCGTCGGGCACCCCACGGCCCACGCCAGCCTGGCCGCCCACGAGATGACTCACGGCCGCTACGCCAGGGTGTGGTGGACCGGGCTGGCCCTGTTGGCCGTCGGGGTGGCCGCGCCCTGGCTGGGCTGGTGGGTGGCCCCGCTGGCGCTGGCCGGCCTGCTGGGGCAGGAGCACGCGTTCGTCCAGGCCGGCCAGTCGGTACCCCTGGCGTGACCGGGTGCCTCCACGGGAGATGGCCATGACCCAGGATCTCGACGCCCTAGCCGGCCGGGTGAGCGCAGCGCGGGACGCGGTCGCCCGGCGCGGCGAGACCTTCTACCCCGGGCCCTCACGGGTCCACCTGGCGGCGTTCCCCCCCAAGGAGCGGTGGGCCGACTGGGTCGAGCTGGACTCCAAGGCCTGGCCCCGGCGGCGCGAGCACCGCTACACCCTGGTGCCCACCACCTGCTTCAACTGCGAGTCCGCCTGCGGGCTTCTGGCCTACGTCGACCGGGAGACCCTCCAGGTCCGCAAGTTCGAGGGCAACCCCGAGCACCCCGGCTCCCGGGGGCGCAACTGCGCCAAGGGCCCGGCCACCCTCAACCAGGTCACCGACCCCGACCGGATCCTGTACCCGCTGAAGCGGGCGGGGCGGCGGGGCGAGGGCCGCTGGGTCCAGGTCGGTTGGGACCAGGCGCTCGACGACATCGCGGCCCGGCTGCGGGCGGCGATCGTCGAGGGGCGTGGCAACGAGATCGTGTGCCACCTCGGCCGCCCCGGCGAGGACGGCTTCACCGAGCGGGTGCTGGCCTCCTGGGGGGTGGACGGCCACAACTCCCACACCAACGTCTGCTCCAGCGCCGGGCGGGCCGGCTGGCACTACTGGACCGGGATCGACCGCCCCAGCGCCGACTTCGCCAACGCCAAGGTGATCTGGCTGCTCAGCTCCCACCTCGAGACCGGGCACTACTTCAACCCCCACGCCCAGCGGATCATGGACGCTCGCGCCCGGGGGGCCACCCTGATCGTGGTCGACACCCGTCTCTCCAACACCGCCACCCACGCCGACCACTGGCTCTCGCCCCGCCCCGGCAGCGAGGCGGCGATCCACCTGGCCGTCGCCAACCACCTGATCCAGACCGGGCGCTACAACGCCGACTTCGTGCGCCGCTGGTGGAACTGGGAGCAGTACCTCCTGGCCTGCCACCCGGACCGGGAGCCGACCTTCGAGGCCTTCCAGGACGTGCTCCGAGGGCTCTACGCGGAGTACACCTTCGAGTTCGCCGCCGCCGAGTCCGGCCTGGACGCCGCTCGCCTCCGGACGGTGGCCGAGGTGGTGGCGGGGGCCGGCACGCGTTTCGCCAGCCACGCCTGGCGCTCGGCGGCGGCGGCCAACCTGGGGGGCTGGCAGGTCTCGCGCACCCTGGTGCTGCTCAACGCCCTGCTGGGGGCCGTGGCCACGGAGGGGGGCACCTTCCCCGGGGCCTGGAACAAGTTCGTCCCCCGCCCCATCCACACCCCGCCCCATCCCGGGACCTGGAACGAGGTGAACTGGCCCCAGGAGTACCCGCTGGCGATGAACGAGATGTCGTTCCTCCTCCCGCACATGCTGCGCGAGGGCCGGGGGCCGCTGGACGTCTACTTCACCCGCGTCTACAACCCGGTCTGGACCAACCCCGACGGCTTCAGCTGGATCGAGACCCTCCTGGACGAGGAGCAGGTCCGGTGCCACGTGGCCCTGACCCCCACCTGGTCCGAGACCGCCTTCTTCGCCGACTACGTGCTGCCCATGGGCCACGGGCCGGAGCGGCACGACCTCCACTCCTACGAGCAGTACGACGGCCAGTGGATCGCCTTCCGCCAGCCGGTGCTGCGGACGGCCCGGGAGCGGGCGGGCGCTGCCGTCACCGACACCCGCCAGGCCAACCCCGGCCAGGTGTGGGAGGAGAACGAGTTCTGGATCGAGCTCTCCTGGCGGATCGACCCCGACGGCGCCCTCGGCATCCGCCGGCACCACGAGTCGCGCCGCACCCCCGGCACCCGGCTGACCGTGGAGGAGTACTACGCCCACATCTTCGAGCACTCCGTCCCCGGCCTGCCCGAGCGGGCGGCCGCGGAGGGGCTCTCGCCGCTGGCCTACATGCGCCGCTACGGGGCCTTCGAGATCCGCTCCGGGGTGGGCGCGGTCCACGAGCAGCCGGTGCCGGTGGCCGAGTGCCAGGACCTCCACGTCGACCCCGCCGGCCGGGCCTTCACCCGCGCCCCCCGCCCGGAGTCGTCCAACATCGTCCCCGTGGGCGACCCGCCTGGCGACGCCGCCGGCCGCCGGCCGGTCGGGGTCGAGGTGGACGGCGAGCTGCTGCGGGGCTTCCCGACCCCCTCGGGGCGGCTGGAGTTCTACTCGCCGACCCTGGCCGACTGGGGCTGGCCCGAGTACGCCCTGCCGACCTACATCCGCAGCCACGTCCACCCCTCCCGGCTGGCCCCCGATGAGATGGTCCTGCTGTCGACCTTCCGCCTCCCGACCCAGATCCACACCCGCTCCGCCAACTCCAAGTGGCTGGACGAGATCGCCCACACCAACCCGGTCTGGATCCACCCGGAGGACGCCGGCCGCCTGCGGGTCGGCGCCGGCGACCTGGTCCGGGTCGAGACCGAGATCGGCCACTTCGTGGCCAAGGCCTGGGTCACGGAGGGCATCCGGCCGGGGGTCGTGGCCTGCAGCCACCACATGGGGCGCTGGAAGCCGAGCGGGCAGCCGGACGGGCAGAACCAGATGATGCGCCCCGTCAGCCTGGAGCGGGAGGCGGACCGCTGGCGCCTGCGGCCGGCGGGGACCGTGGGGCCGTACGCCTCGGCCGACCCGGATACCGCCCGGATCTGGTGGACCGACGTGGGCGTGCACCAGAACCTGGTGTTCCCGGTCCACCCCGACCCCGTCTCCGGGATGCACTGCTGGCACCAGGCGGTGCGGGTGCGGCCGGCGGAGCCGGGCGACGCCTTCGGGGACATCGCCGTGGACCAGGAGCGGGCGCGGGCGGTGCACCGGCGCTGGCTGGCGCTGGCCCGTCCCGCCGAGACCGTCTCCCCGGACGGCACCCGCCGGCCCCGCTGGCTCCTGCGCCCGCTGAAGCCGACGGTCGAGGCCTATCGCCTCCCGACCGCGACGCGATCGCGCACCGGGTGAGCGGGACGGCCTCCCGGGGGGAGCTCTGGCGGGCGCTGGGGGCCATCTGCGACCAGGCCGCGCCCCACCCCCTCCTGCCGGCGGCGCTGGGGCTGCCCCCCGCCGACCCGGCCGCCCACACCGAGCTCTTCGTCCTCCAGCTGGTGCCCTACGCCTCGGCCTACCTCTCCGCCGACGGGATGCTGGGCGGGGAGCCGGCCGACCGGGTCGCGGGGCTGTGGCGGGTCCTGGGCATGGTCCCGCCCGCCGAGCCGGACCACCTCGCCAGCCTGCTGGGGCTCTACGGGGGCCTGGTCGACGCCGGGGCCGACCCTGCCCTCGGGGAAGCTGCCGGGGCGGTGCTGGTGCGGGCCCGCGCCAGCGTCCTCTGGGAGCACCTGCTGCCCTGGGCGCCGGCCTACCTCTGCCGGGTCGCCGAGCTGGGCGGGGCGGCCCACCAGCGCTGGGCCGCCCTCCTCTGGCGGGCGCTGCAGGCCGAGGTGACTGCCGTCGCCGCCCCGCCGGAGCCGCCGCCCGCCGTGCGCGAGGCGCCACCAGCCCTCGGCGCCGAGCCCGACCCCCGCCGGGTCCTGGCCGGCGTCCTGGCCCCCGGGCGCAGCGGCGTCATCCTGACCCGGGCCGACCTGGCCCGCGGGGCCGCCACCCTGGGGTTGGGGTTGCGGCTGGGCGAGCGGCGCTACGCCCTGCAGGCCTTGCTGGACCAGGACCCGGTGGCGACCATCGGCTGGCTGGCGGCCGAGGCCGGGCGGTTCGCGGCGCGGCTGGCGCGCTCCGGCCGGGCGCGGCCGGCGCCGGGGCGGTTCTGGGTAGCCCGGGCCCGGGCCACCCAGGCGCGGCTGCTGGCCCTGGCGGTCGCCGCCGGGGCCGGGGCCGATGCCGCCCTCCCGGGGCCGGGGCGGGCCGGCTAGGGCGGGGAGGGGGCCCGCGCTGGCTACACTGCCGGGACAACGCTGGCAGGGGGTGTGGCATGCAGTACGGCCGGTACCTGGAGGAATTCGAGGTCGGGGCGGTCTACCGGCACTGGCCGGGCAAGACCATCACCGAGGCCGACGACCACCTCTTCTGCGCGCTGACCCTCAACCACCACCCGCTCCACACCGACGCCCACTACGCGGCCGAGCGGACCCAGTTCGGCCGCAACGTGGTGGTGGGCAACCTGGTCTACAGCCTGGCCCTGGGCATGAGCGTGGCCGACGTCAGCGGCAAGGCCATCGCCAACCTGGAGGTGGAGTCGCTGCGCCACGCGGCCCCGACCTTCCACGGCGACACCATCTACGCGGAGTCCCGGGTCCTGGCGGTCCGGCCATCCCAGAGCAAGCCCGATCGGGGGGTCGTCACCGTGGAGACGCGGGCCCTCAACCAGCGTGGGGAGGAGGTGTGCATCTTCCGCCGCCACGTGCTGGTGCCCCGGCGCACGGCCATGCCCGATCTCCAGCCGCCGGACCTCGCTCCCCCACCCTGAGCGGTCGGCCCCGGGGGCCGGGGCTCTCCATGATCGGCGGCGGGGGACGGGAGGGGGGATAATCGCGGGATGATCAGTGGTCTGCCGGACACGGGGGATCGCCGGAACATGCTCCGTCGCCTCGACGACGTCCTCGAGGCGCTGGAGCAGTTGAACCTGCAGGAGCGTCCGACCCTGCCCGAACCCCTCCGCCGCTCCCTGGAGCGCCACGGCATCATCTGCGAGGAGGAGCCGGAGATCCGGCTGCTGATCGAGCAGGTCTGGCACAAGCAGGAACCGTTCCTGCTCGGCTCGTCGGTGGACCGACGCCGCAACCAGTCCCGTCGCGTCGGCTCGCGCCGGCCGCCCGGCCACCAGGTGGTGGAGGGGATCCTGCGCCAGCTGGCGGACCATTCCTCCGCCTGACCAAGCCTGACGTGGCCCGCCGCCGACCCGGTGGCGGGCGGGGATGGGCCGCGGTCGGGCGCCGCGCCCGCCGCGGGGCCCGGCTGGGCCTGCTGGTGGTGGGCGCCGGCCTGATCGCC
>JAKABB010000108.1 GCA_021802045.1 bacterium | reverse complement strand
CGGCGCCCGCCTCCGGCCCCTGGCGCGCGCCGGGGCGGGAACGCTCCGGCCGGGCCCGGCCGGGCCGGTCCCCGCTCACCCCTGATGGTCCACGGCAGCGCCCATCGTCCCATCTTGCCGGATCGACCCCGGCGCGGGGAAGCGGCCCCGGCGGGGGCCCGGTGACGGCGGCCGTCACGACGCCGGCCGCCGGCGAGCATCCGCCCCAGCCCGGGATGCACCTGGCGGCGTGGGCGTCGGAGCTGGCCGGCACCGCCATCCTGGTCCTGGGCGGGCTGAGCGCGGTCTGCCTCGACTTCGGCCACGGCTCGCCGGTGGCCCCGCTGCTGCCCTCGGTCTCGGCCCGCCTCCTCCTCACCGGCCTGCTCTTCGCCGGCGTCGGCAGCCTGGTGGCCATCTCCCCCCTGGGCCGGTGCAGCGGGGGCCACATCAACCCCTCGGTGACGGTGGCCTTCTGGATCACCGGCCACGTCCACCGCCACGACCTCGCGGGGTACGTCGGGGCCCAGTGCCTGGGGGCCCTGCTGGGGGCCATCCTCCTGCGCTGGCTGTGGGGCCCGGTGGCGGTCAGCGTCCACGACGGGATGACCGCGCCCCAGCCGGGCACCGGGCCCTGGGCGGCGGTGGGGATCGAGGCCCTGATGACGGCGATCCTGGTCCTCACCATCCTGCTCTGCGTGGCCCGCGCCCGCACCGCCCGCTGGACGCCGCTGGCGGTCTGGGTGGTGGTGGCCCTGCTGGTCTGGCAGGGCGCCCCCTACACCGGGACCAGCCTCAACCCGGCGCGCAGCCTGGGGCCGGCCCTGGTGGGTGGCACCCTCTCGTCCCTGTGGGTCTACTGGGTGGGCCCGCTGGCCGGGGCGGCGCTGCTGGCCGGCGGCTGGCGCCTCCTGGGCCGGGAGTGGCAGCCCGTGACGGCCAAGCTCTTCCACGACCATCGCTACCAGAGCGTGCTCCGCAGCCGGCTGCCGGTGCGGGGGCGGCGCTGACCCGGCCCGGCCCGAGCCCTGGCGGCCGTCGGACGACGGTGACCGCCCCCCGAGGCGCCGGCGCGCCCCCACCTGGTCGGGCGGAGCCCCCTGGCGGGTGGCGAGCCGGGCCGGACGACGAGCGGACCGGCCTCCGTCAGCCCAGTCCCGTTCCCCCGGGCCCCACCGAGCGCTCCGCTGGGCCGGCGACGACGCCGGGGCCCGCGCGCAGGGCGCCCGCCGTCCGGGACGGCCCCAGGACGGCGCCACGGGTGCTGGGGCCCCGTTCCAGAGCCCAGCGATCGCGCCACGGCGGCGGCGCCAGGGGCCCGGACCCCGGCGTCAGGGACCCGGGCTCGCCCCCCCTCCCCGGGTCGGCGGAGTGGGCACTTGACCGGCGTCCGAATGGGCAATACAGTGGCGTCCGAATGTGCATTCGCCCGAGGTTTCGATGAGCTCCCTCCGGCCTCGCCACTCCGAGTCGGTGGTGAGGGACGCCCTTCGATGGTCGCGGGTGGTGGTCATCAACGGACCGCGGCAGGCGGGCAAGACCACCCTCAGCCGGATCATTCTGGCGGCCACCGCGGGACGCTGGGTCACCTTCGACTCCGCGCAGGCCCTGGGCGCCTGCCGCGCGGATCCCGCGGGCTTCCTGGAGGCCTATGGCACGCCGCTGTTCATCGATGAGTTCCAGCGCGCCGGCGACGCGCTGGTGCGCGCGATCAAGATGAAGGTGGACCGGGACCCCGCCCGGGGCCAGTACGTGCTCTCCGGGTCCAGCCGCTTCCTCACCACGGCCGCCATCTCCGAGTCCCTCGCGGGCAGGGTCCGGATCGTGGACCTGTGGCCGTACACCCAGGGTGAGGCGGACGAGCTGGGCCCTGAGGCCGACACCCTCCTGTATCGGCTCTTCGACGAGAGCACCCCCGTCATGCCCGGGCCCCCAGGCACCGCCCTGGGGCGAGCGGCCTACCTCGAGCGCATCTGTCGCGGCGGCTACCCGGAAGTCAACGACCTTCCCCCGCAAGCCCGCCGTCACTGGTTCGACAGCTACCTGCGCACGGTCACCCAGCGCGATGCCCCCGAGATCGGCCGAGGGCGGCACCTTGGTGAGCTCCCGAGGCTGGCACGCATCCTCGCGGCGCGCACCGGCCAGGAACTCATCGTCGACCATGTGGCCAGCGAGGCCGGCATCGACCGCACGGTCCTGGCCCGCAACTACCTGCCCCTGCTGGAGACGGTCTACCTCAGCGCATCCCTGCCGGCCTGGTCCCGCAACTTCACCACCCGCGCGATCAAGCACCCGAAGACGTACATCGCGGACCCGGGCCTGGCCGCCCACCTCCTCGGCGTGAACGCCGCCGCCCTGGCTGTTCCAGGCTCACCGGCGCTGGGCCCCCTGGTCGAGACGTTCGTGGTCGACGAGCTCATCCGGCAGGCGTCCCGGCTCCTCGACCCAGCCGTCAGCCTCCACCACTACCGAACGAAGGACCAGACCGAGGTGGACCTCATCGCCGAGGCCGCGGACGGGCGGATCGTCGCGATCGAGGTCAAGGCGGGCCGAACCGTCGACCGCCGGACCGTGCGCACGCTGGCCAACCTTCGCGACCGGGCGGACGCGATGGGGGCCCGGTTCGTGCGGGGTGTCGTCCTGCATCTGGGCGACGAGGCCCTGCCGGCCGGCGACAGGGTCAGCCTCCTGCCTCTGGCCCACCTGTGGCTGCCGGACGGGTAGCCCGAGACGGGTGCTCGCAGCCCCCGGGACCCCCCGGCCCCCGGGCGACAGGGTGATGCCACCCGGGCGGTCGTGCGAGGCGTCGCGCCAGGTCGGAGAGCGCAGCCGTCGCCACCCGCGGGGAGGGCCGGGCGGCCAGGGCCCTGCCCTCCGAGGGGCGGCGGCGGGTCTGCTCGTTACTTGTGCGCCACCAGCGCCGCCACGAAGCCCGGGGCGTACGGTGCGCCCCACCCGGTGGTGGCGTCCCAGCCCTTCGTGGTGGGGTAGCCCGGCGTCGCCACCTGCCACAGCTGGTTGTCGACCAGGTCCCCCACCGACTTCTGCACCGGACCCGTGACGCCGACCTCGCTCCCGGCAAAGGTCTGCGGGGCCGAGCCGTAGTTCTGCGGGACGATGTCCGTGTAGGCCGAGCTTCTGCCGCCGAGGCCGCTGTAGAGGATGGGATCGAGGAAGCCGATCGGGCCCTGGCCCGCGGCTGCCCGGGCGGCGTTGGCCAGCGCCACCAGGGCCGCGGTCTGGGGGGTGGCGGCCGAGGTCCCGCCGTAGACCGACCAGCAGGCGCTCTGGCCGGGCGGGCAGTTGTAGGTCGGGTAGGCGGAGATGTAGACCAGCACCCCGCCGTTGACGGCCGCGTTCCACGAGGTGTCCGGCAGCAGCCGGTGGTTGCCGTAGCCAGTACCCAACCCCCGCTGCCACGCGGGCCTGGGGTAGATGGTGCTGGCCCCGCCCCCGCCGGCGATGGGTGCCCAGGACTCGTTCCACACCGCCTGGGTGCTCTTGCCGGAGGTGAACTTCCAGTAGGCGGGGTTGAACCGGAACGTGGACCCGCTGGCGGTGAGGGCGGTGTTGCTGGTGGGGTCCCAGGTCCACTTGTACTGGAGCTGGGTGCCGCCCACGGCGGTGACGTAGGGGGAGGAGGCGGGCCACTGCACGGTCGGGTAGGGGTAGGCGACGCTCTCCTCGTGCAGCTTGCTGGCGTTGGAGGTGCCGGTATCGCCCGCGGCGGCGAAGAAGTTGTCGTGCCGGGCCAGGCCCTGCTGGAAGACCCGGTCGAAGCGCGCCACCTGGGCGGCCGCCGCCCCCCCGAAGGTCTGCTCGGTGACCGCGAAGGACATCGAGAACATGGTCCCGGGAGGGGTGGCGGCGATCTCCTGGGAGATGGCCCTGAAGAGGGTGGGGAAGCCCTGCACCCCCTCGGTCTCGGCCGGCGGCACGGCCATCAGGATGATGTGGGCCTCGGGCGCGATGGCGTAGGCCCACTGGGTGTCCAGGGTGGCCTCGCCCGACCAGCCGGCGGCCCCGTTGGGCCCGGAGAGGCCGGCGCCGTGCCAGGTGTTGTGGTACTGGGGATTCCCCAGCGGGAAGATCTGCTGGAACTTCGGCGGCGGCAGCTTGGGAAAGAAGGTGGTGTGGAAGACCCCGAGGTCAGCCGCCGCGGTGGGGCTGCCGTAGGCGTCGACCAGGACGATCGTCTGGCCCTTCCCGTAGTCGTGCGCCCCGTTGGGCAACAGCACCTGGCTCACGCCGTAGGCGGCGCGGATCTCCTGCGGCGTGTAGCAGTGGAACCACCGGAACGACAGCTTGGGCGCCGGCGTGACGCAGGCGGCCCCCTTCTTGGCCCCGACAACATCGACCCCCGGGGTCCACGGCGCGCGCACCGCCAGAGGGGCCACGCCCCCGCTGGCGGTGAGGGCGGCCGGGGCGGCGACCGGCGCGGCGGCGGCGCTCAGGGTCCCGGCACCGGCGGTGGCGAGAACGGCGAGGAGCGGTCGAAGCTTCATGGTCACCTCCCTGCGGCGGCCCCCAAGCCGCCCCGTCTCTGCGGCCCACGGTGTACCGCCCCAAGTGACGGGTTGTCAAGGAGGCGCCCGCGCGCGGGAGCGGGCCGGCGGCGGGGATGGCTCAGATCGTCGCCGAGGGCCGGTGCTGGCCGAACACGTCGCGCAGGGCCCAGCAGACCTCGCCCACCGTGGCCTCCAGGGCCAGGGCCGAGCGCATCACCGGCAGCAGGTTCTCGGTGCCGGCGGCCACGCGCCGGACCGCGTCCAGGGCCCGGCCCACCGCGGCGGCGTCCCGGGCGGCGCGGCGGGCCCGCAGCGCCGCCACCTGCTCCCGCTCGAGCTCGGGGCCGACCCGCAGGACCGGGATGGCCACGGCCTCCTCCTCGTCGCGGTACCGGTTGACCCCCACCGTCACCCGGGTCCCGGCCTCGGTGGCCTGCTGGAGGCGGTACGCCGACTCCTGGATCGTGGCCTGGTAGAAGCCCTGCTCGATCGCCGCCACCGCCCCGCCGCGGCGGTCCACCTCCGCGATCAGGGCGGTGGCCTCCAGGGCCAGCCGCTCGGTCAGGTCCTCCACCAGGTGGGAGCCGCCCAGGGGGTCCGCCACCGCCGCCACCCCCGACTCCTCGGCCAGGATCTGCTGGGTGCGCAGGGCCAGGGTGGCGGCCTCCGCCGAGGGCAGGGCCAGGGCCTCGTCGTAGCCGTTGGTGTGGAGCGACTGGGCCCCGCCGCACACCGCCGCCAGCGCCTGCAGGGCCACCCGGACCACGTTGTTCAGCGGCTGCTGGGCGGTGAGGGTGGCCCCGCCGGTCTGGGCGTGGAAGCGCAGGGCCTGGGCCCGGGGGGCCGTCACCCCGAAGCGCTCGCGCATGATCCCGGCCCAGAGCCGGCGGGCGCAGCGGAACTTGGCCACCTCCTCGAAGAAGTCGTTGCTGACGTTGAAGAAGAAGCTCAGCCGGGGCGCGAACTCCTCCACCGCCAGGCCGGCGGCGCGGGCGGCCTCGACGTAGGCGATGCCGTCCGCGAGGGTGAAGGCCAGCTCCTGGGGTGCGGTGGCCCCGGCCTCGCGGATGTGGTAGCCGGAGATGGAGATCGGGTTCCAGCGGGGCAGCCGGTCCCGGCAGTAGGCCAGGGTGTCGGTGATCAGCCGCATGCTGGGACGGGGCGGGAAGATGTAGGTCCCCCGAGCCGCGTACTCCTTCAGGATGTCGTTCTGGATGGTCCCGCCCAGGGCCGCAGCCGGGATCCCCTGGCGCTCGGCCGCCAGCTCGTAGAGGAGCAGGAGCAGGCTGGCCGGCGCGTTGATGGTCATGGAGGTGGTGACCCGGTCCAGGGGGATGCCCCGGAGCAGGACCGTCATGTCGGCCAGCGAGTCGATCGGCACCCCGACCCGGCCGACCTCGCCGGCGGCCATGGGGTCGTCGGAGTCGTAGCCCATCTGGGTGGGCAGGTCGAAGGCGGTGGAGAGCCCGGTCTGGCCCCGCTCCAGCAGGTAGCGGAACCGCCGGTTGGTCTCCCTGGCCGACCCGAAGCCGGCGTACTGGCGCATGGTCCAGCGGCGGCTGCGGTACCCGTCGGCGCGGACGCCGCGCGTGAAGGGCGGCACCCCCGGCGGCGGCGGCTCCGGGTGGCCCGGCAGGTAGACCGGGTCCAGCGGCAGCCCGGACTCGGTCCGGACCACCGCCCCGCCCTCGGCCGGCGGCCCCGTCGCCGGCCGCTCCGGGGTCACGGGCCGACCGCCGTCGACTGGCAGAGCTCCACCAGGACCCCGCCGGTGGAGCGGGGGTGGACGAAGGCCACCAGCCGGCCGGCGGCGCCCCGGCGCGGGACCTCGTCGATGAGGGTGGCCCCCTCGGCCCGGTAGGCGGCCAGCGCCGCCGCGACGTCGGGGACCAGGTAGGCCAGGTGGTGCAGCCCCTCCCCCCGGCGCTGCAGGAACCGGTCGACGACCGAGTCGGCCCGCCGGCTGCCCAGGAGCTCGACCCGGTTGGGCCCGACCTGGAAGAGCACCGCCTCGATGCCGTCGGCGGCCACCTCCTCCCGGGCGAAGGGGGCCACCCCCAGCCAGCGGGTGTACCGCGCGATCGCCCCGTCGAGGTCGGCCACCGCGATCCCCACGTGGTCGATGGCCTCCGGCGCGATCACGGCGCCCCCGGCGATGGCGGCACCGCGGGCGCGGCGGGCATGGATGGTGCAGTCACGATGGTCCTCCCGTGCAGGCGTTCGAGCCCCACCGCCATGGCCGCGGCCAGGAGCGGCAGTTGGGCGAGATAGTTGGCGTCGCTGCGCCAACTGAACCAGAACACGGCGACCGCCACCGCCGGCACCGCCGCGAGATACGGCCGTCGCACCGCTCCCCAGGTTACAAGGGCGATGGCGACCACTGCGAACAGCAGGAACATGGCGGCGCGGGACGACGGGAGCCCGATGTGCAGGAGCGCCAGC
This sequence comes from bacterium, assembly GCA_021802045.1. Lineage (GTDB taxonomy): Bacteria > Chloroflexota > Dormibacteria > Aeolococcales > Bog-877 > JAKABB01. The sequence goes on along the minus strand of JAKABB010000108.1, from coordinate 1,153 downwards.
GACACCAGCCCGACACCCTCGCTGAAGGTCGGCTCCGTGAGAAACCTCAGCATCGCGCCCGCGGCGTCGCGGTACACCAGCAGCCAGGGGCCCAGGGTCACCAGCAGCGTGCCCGCGAGCCAGACCGCCCGACGCCACGGGCGCGGCAAGGTCAGGGTGAAGAGCACGTACCCGGGCACGATCACCCAGGGCAGGGGGTTGGTGGCCAGAGCCAACCCCAGGCACAGCGCCGAGCGCCGTGGGCTCTCGATGAACAGCAGCGCCAGCGCGGCCAGGGCGAAGGCAAAGAACTCGCTGTCCCCCTGGGACGCCGCCGCCAGCACCGACCCGCCACCCCACTCCAGGAGAATGATGCAGGCCAGGGCGGGCCACCAGGACCTGGCTCCACGCAGCGCGATCCCCAGCCACACCAGGGCCGCCAGCAGCGTCCAGGCAACCCACAGCGGGTGTCCGCCCAGAGCCACCGGCAACATCCACACGAAGGCCATCGGCGGGTAGCCGAAGTACCAGAAGGCGGCGGTCCGGTAGCCCGACCGGCTGACGGCCCGGTCCACCCGCGCCAGTTGCCGCGGGGTGGGATAGGAGCGGAGGTGGGCGAAGCGCCCCCGCTGCAGTGGCGTGGCCAGAACCACCGGGAGGTGGAGCCGATGCAGGCACGCGAGCTCAGGGGTCCGGTACGGGTCGTGCCCGTGCAGGACATCCTGGGCGGCACAGATAGTGGTGGCGGTGACATCGTCCTGGACCGCCGCCGTCGGACGCAGCAGGCCCGGCACCTGCAGGGCCAGCAGCCCGGCCATCACAACCACCAACACCCGGCAGACGGAGAGCAGGCGGGCGGCCGGCAGCCGCGCCCACCAGCCCGGGAGGGGGTGGCGCAGGGCCACGGCACAGGCTGCCGCCAGCAGGGGGTAGACGGCGACCGTCCCCACGACGGCGATCGCCAGGAACCCCGGGAGGATGTGGCCGTCAAAGGCCAGCAGCACGTCCCAGACCATGGTCACCGCCAGCACCACCCCCAGGCGGTGGGCGGTGGGACCGCCGACCCGCCAGGGGCCGAGCCATCTCGCCAGCCTGGCCCCGCCGCCGGCCCCGCCCGGGTCGCCGCCGGCGGGGCTCATCCGCCGGTCGGGGCCGGGGCCTCCGCCCGGCGCCC
>JAKABB010000107.1 GCA_021802045.1 bacterium | reverse complement strand
GGGGCCGCCCCCGCCGGCCGGGACCGGCTGGCCCAGAGCCCGGCCAGGCCGACCAGGCCCGCCACCCCGAGGGCGCCCACCGGCCGGGGGTCGGGCCAGGCGCCCACGGCCACCCCGGACACCGCGGCCCCGACCAGAAGCACCGTCTCCCGTGGCGCCGGGGCCCAGCGGGGGTCGCCGCCGGGCCTCAGCCAGCGGCCCACGAAGGCGACCAGCAGCAGGGCGCACCCGGGGTAGACGGGGGCCACGTACCAGGGCAGCTTGGTACCGGCCACCGAGAAGAGGCCGACGCCGAGGGCGATCCAGATGGCGGCCAGCCGCTCGATCGAGTCCGGCTCGCGCCAGGCGCGCCGCCAGGAGGTGGTGAGGGCCAGCGCCAGCGGCGGGGCCCAGGCGCCCAGCCCCGCGGCCAGGAGCGGGAAGTAGTAGTAGGCGGGCCGGGGGTGCGACTCGACGTGGGTGGCCACCCGGGCCACGACGTTGCGGATCAGGTACTGGTGCCAGAAGAAGCCCCCGAACTGGACCGTCATCGCCAGGGGCCAGGCCAGGCCGACGACCAGGGCCAGCGCGGCGGCCAGGCCGGCGTCCCGGAGGCGGACCCGCCGCCAGGCCCGCAGCCACAGCCCGTCCACCGCCAGGATCGCCAGGGGGAGCAGGACCATGGCGCTGCGCTCCAGGCCGGTGAGGCCCAGGGCCAGGCCGGTCAGCGCCGCCATCCCGGTCCCGCCCCGCCCGCGCAGCCACCAGCTGCCGGCCAGGACGGCGGCGGCGACCAGGGCCGAGCTGAGGGCGTCCAGCATCGCCGACCGGCTGAGGAGGAGGAAGTAGGGCATGGTCAGGAGGGCGACTCCGGCGATCCAGCCGACGCGGCCCAGCCCCCAGCGCCGCCGGGCCACCTCCCCCAGCAGCACCGCCAGGGCCACCCCCGCCAGCGCCGAGGGCAGGCGGTCGGCGATCACCGAGGCGTGCCCGCTGGCCAGCACCACCAGGGCTCCCAGCCAGAAGTAGAGGGGGGGCTTGCGCAGGCGCATCGAGCCGTCGAAGACCGGCACCAGCCAGCTGCCGCCCCGGGCCATGCGCCGGATGAACCCGGCATGCACCGCCTCGTCGAAGTCGACCAGGGGGTGGGCGCCCAGGCCGTGCAGGGTCAGCCCCAGCCCCACGGCCGCCACGGCCAGCGCCGGCAGCCACGGCCACCGGAAGGCCCGCCCGGCCCCGGTCAATAGGCGTGCCGGTGGACGAGCAGGCGCCAGGGGGTCATCAACAGGATCTTCAGGTCCAGGCCCAACGACCAGTTCTCGGCGTAGTAGAGGTCGTACAGGGTGCGCTCCTCGATGCTGGTGCCCTGGCGCAGGTCGTTGACCTGGGCCCAGCCGGTGCAGCCCGGGAGCACCTCCAGCCGCTCGCCGTACCGGGGGACCTCGCGCGCGAAGCGCCGGGCGAAGTACGGGCGTTCGGGACGGGGGCCGACCAGGCTCATCTCCCCCACGATCACGTTCCAGAGCTGGGGCAGCTCGTCGAGGCTGAAGCGGCGCAGGAAGCGGCCGACGGGGGTGCGGCGGGCGTCGTTGCTGTCGGTCATGACGGGGCCGGTCTCGGCCTCGGCGTCGGCGACCATGGAGCGCAGCTTCCAGACGTGGAAGGGCCGCCCCCGCTGGCCCAGCCGCTCCTGGCGGTAGAAGGCCGGGCCGCGCGAGGTGAGCCGGACCACCACCGCCAGGAGCGCCACCAGGGGCACGACCACCAGCCCCAGCAGGGCCGTCACCACCACGTCGAAGACGCGCTTGACGGCCACGTTGCGCCCCACCAGGCGGTTGGGGCGCACCCCCACCACCGGCAGGCCACCGACCTCCTCGGCCACCGCCGCGCTGGTCATGATCTCCAGCACGTCGGGGACCAGCTTCACCGTCGCCCCCGCCGCCGCGCAGGTGCGCGCCAGCTCCAGGGTCCGGTCGTGGGACCCGCCGCCGAGGGCCAGGAAGACGGCGTCGACCCGCTCCCGGGCCAGGATCCGGGGCAGGCTGGCGTCGAGGGAGAAGACCGGGACCCCGGGCGGGAGCCCCAACGTCTCCGGGCTGCCGACCGGCCCCGGCTGGACCACCCCCACCAGGCCGTACCCGTACTCGGGGAACATCCGCAGCCGCTGCACCAGCACCCGGGCGGCCATGCCGCTGCCCACCACCAGCGCCCGCTCCTGGCCGTGGCCGCCCCGCAGCAGGGCCGCCTGCGCGACCCGGATCAGCCCGCGCTCGGCCAGGAAGAGGACCCCGGCCATGGCGAAGGCGTCGGCCAGGACCAGCCGGGAGTACGGGAAGCCGTGGGCGGCCCCCTCCGTGGCCAGCACCAGCACCACCGTCAGGGCCCCCGACCCGATCGCCCCCAGGACCTCGTCCACGTACGACTCCCCCCGGCGCACCCGGTAGCGTCCGGTGGCCGCGAAGGTGAGGACCCAGATGGCGACCACCGCCGGGATGGCCTGGACGTAGGGACCGAACGGTGGCACCGCGTCGCCGGGGATGGGGATCCCGGAGAGGTAGAAGCGGTACTCGTAGGCGGCCAGGCCGGCGCCGACGACCGCCAGGGCGTCGCCCAGGACGCGCAGCGCCACCACCACCGGCAGCGCGGGGGCCCGCCGCCGTCCCGGGGCCAGCTCCAACGGCCGCAGGACCGGTCCGGGCTCAGCCACGGCCGCCGCCCGAGTCAGGCCGCCAGAACGTGCGCAGCGCCGCCAGCTCGCCCGCCCGCACCCCCCCGGTCAGGACCAGGGTGCACAGGTACGCGACCCCCGCCACCGGCAGGACCGCCAGGGCGGTCAGCGGCTGCAGGAGCCCCACCACGGCCGCCATCACCCCCCCCGCCACCAGGATCGGCAGGAGGGGGCGCCCCCAGGGCAGCGTGCCGAGGTACCGTCGCACGACCAGATAGCCGGCGGCCAGCAGGAACACCTCCGTCAGGACGGTCGCCCAACTGCTGGCAAGATACCCGTCCGAGACGGCGACGCGGGGGATGAGCCACAGGTTGAGCCCGACGTTGACGACGATGCTGCCCACCGCCAGCCCCACGCTGGCCATCTGCCGGTCCATCGCCCCCAGCCCGAAGATGAAGGAGTTGTTCACGAAGAGGAACACCACGGCCAGGGCCAGGATCCCCACCACCGCCGCCGAGCGGGGGTAGACCCCGGTGAGGCGCACCACCGCCCCGGCCTCCAGGCCGAGGCCGACCGCCAGCGGCATCGCCATCGCCGCCAGCAGCCGGAAGGCGTCGGTGTAGGCCCGGCGCAGCAGGGCCGGCTCCCTGGCGTGGAGCACGGCCATCGAGGGGAAGAGCACGTTCATGATCGTCTGGGGGATGAAGGCGATGCCGTCGAGGAACTTGTAGCCGGCCCCGTAGTACCCGACCTCCTGCAGCCCACGCATGGCCCCCAGGATGACGACATCGATGCGAAAGTAGACGGTGTTGAGGAAGAAGGCCAGCGCGAAGGGCAGCCCCAGCCGCAGCAGGCGGCGGGCCGTCACTCCGTCAAACGTCGCCCGCAGCGGGAAGTAACGGCGGCGGATGACCACGGCGGCGAAGACGCAGGTGAACAGGTAGCTGGCGGCGTAGACCAGCAGGTAGGCGAAGAGCCCGAGGGAGAGCGTGGCCACGATCGCGGTACCGCCCAGCAGGATCACCGCCTCGGCCACGGTGGCCATCCCCTCGTAGCGGATCTCGCCGGTGGCGTAGAAGGTGCTCCGCAGCACGTTGGCCACCGCCGTCGCCACCAGCAGGGCGAACGCCGGCACCACGAAGGCCAGCAGGTGGTGGCCGTCCAGGGCCAGCAGCAGGGCCAGGGTGCCGCCGCTCAGCGCCAGCAGGGGGATCTTGGCCCCCAGGACCACCGCCAGGTACCGCTCCAGCCGGGGCCGGCTGCGGCTGCCCTCGCGCAGGTAGATCACCTGCAGGCCGAGGTCGCCGGTGATGCTGGCGAGGTTGCTGAGGACGGCGATGGTGGTCAGCTCGCCGTAGCGGAAGGAGCCCAGGGCCCGCTGCTGGATGAGGAAGACGGCGAACACCAGGAGCTTGGCCCCGGTGCGCGCCGTGAAGAGGAGAGCGGTGTTCTGGAGGGCGCGCCGGCCCAGGCTCACCGAGGGGGAGTGGGGGCCGCCGGCGCCACCGCGGCGCCGGTGCGGGGCGCACCCCGCGCGGGCGCGGCGCCCGCGGCGGCGAGGACCACCAGGGCGGTGAGGGCCCACCACTCCACCGAGAGGTCGTTCTTCCAGTAGGGGCTGTCGAAGAGGCCGTGGACCCCGATCCCCAGCCAGGCCACGGCCAGGGCGGCCACCATCGGCGCGCGGGCCGGGCCGGCCCGCAGCGGTGGCAGCAGGAGGCCGATCAGCTGGCCCCAGAAGAGCAGGAAGAAGACGAAGCCCAGGACGCCCAGCTCGACCCAGAAGTCGAGGATCAGCTCATCGGGGTAGACGTGGGTCTGATGGATCGGGGCGTGCAACGCCTGACGGTAGGAGCCGATCTCCTGCTGGTAGCCGGCCAGCCCCGCGCCCGTCACCGGCCGGGCCTGGATGAGGTCCAGGGTGGCGTGCCAGAGGTTGGCCCGCGAGACCAGCGAGTTGGCGGGGCTGGTGAAGTTGAGCTCGTTCTCGACCCGGTGGCGGATCGGGGGCAGCATGAGGGCCACCACGAAGCCCACCGCGCACAGGGCCAGGAGGCGGCGTCGCTGCGGGTGGAGCGCCGCCAGCAGCAGGGCCATCGCCACCAGCGCCAGCCAGGAGCCGCGGCTCATGGTCAGCACGTCCCCCACCGCCAGGACCACCGCCGCGGCGATGTGCCAGCGGCGCCAGCGGACCCGGCCCAGGACGGCCAGCCCCGCCGCCAGCCCCACCAGGGGGTCGAGCAGGATCCCTCCGAAGTTGTTGTTGGTCCACAGCCAGGTGGGGACCGGGGGGGACACGCTGAGGTTGAGGGTGTGGGTGAGGACCGCGTGGGCCACGGCCACGGCCTGGGAGACCGCGACCACCAGGCCGGTGACGTACAGCGCCAACACCAGCCGCTCGCGGTCGTCGCCCGTGCGCAGGACCTCGACCGCCACCACGAAGTACAGGACCGGCTCCACCAGGTAGGCCTTGGCGATCCCCAGGGCGTCCCGGTGGTCGGGGCTGACCGCGACCGCGATCGCGGTCGCCACCCAGAGCAGGGCGATCAGCGAGCCGAACGGGGTGGAGAGCCGCGGCCAGCGGCGGGCCCGCCAGCTCTCCACCGCGAAGGTCGCCACCGTCAGCAGCAGCACCAGCTCCAGGACCGTGAACGGCAACGTGTGCACCACCGGCAGGCCCGCCACCCTCCCCCGGAGCACGTAGGTCTCGAGGGCGGCGGCGGTGAGCCACACCCCCCGCCGGCTCCAGCGGAAGGCGCCGGGCGCCACCTCGGCGGCGGCGGGACGGGCCCCCATCATGCCCCCGGTCCGGCGTCGGGTGGCAGGAGCCCGACCCGGTCGCGGACCCGCGCCAGGGTGGTGGCGGCGACCCCGCGGGCGGCGGCGGCCCCGCGGGCCAGGACACGGTCCAGCGCCGCCTCGTCGGCCATCAGCTGCCGGTAGCGGGCCTGGATCGGGTCCAAGGCGGCGATGACCGCCTCGGCCACGGCCCGCTTCAGCGCCCCGTACCCCTGCCCGTCGAAGCGGGCCGCGACCTCCGCCAGTCCGGCCCCGGTCGTGGCTCGGTAGATCTCCAGCAGGTTGGCCACCCCGGCCTGGGCCTCCTGGGCCCGCACCGCCGCGCCGCTGTCGGTCTGGGCCCGCATGATCTTGCGCCGGATGGTGCCCGGCGGGTCCAGGAGCAGGACGCAACCGGCCTCGGTGGTGGCGCTCTTGCTCATCTTCACCGTGGGGTCGTCCAGGGCCATCACCCGGCTGCCGGCCCCCGTCTGCCCGATGCGGGCCTGGGGGACGACGAAGGTCTCCCCGAAGCGGGTGTTGAAGCGCTGGGCCAGGTCGCGGGTGAGCTCCAGGTGCTGGCGCTGGTCCTCCCCCACCGGGACGTAGGCCGCCTGGTAGAGGAGGATGTCGGCCGCCATCAGGGCCGGGTACACGAAGACGCCGGTCCCCACCCGCTCGGCCGACTGCCCCCGGGCCCGCTCCTTGAACTGGGTCATCCGCTCCAGCCAACCCATGGGGGTGAGGCAGGTCAGGATCCAGCCCAGCTCGGCGTGCTCGGCCACATGGGACTGCAGGAAGACGGTGGAGCGCTCGGGATCGATGCCACAGGCGAGGTAGAGCGCGACCAGCTGGCGGGTCTGCTCCCGCAGGCGTGCGGGCTCCTGGGGCTGGGTCAGGGCGTGCAGGTCGACGATGCAGAAGAAGTTGCGGAACTCCTCCTGGCCGAGCACCCAGGGCCGGAGGGCGCCGAGGTAGTTGCCAAGGTGCAGGGCCCCTGAGGGTTGGATCCCGCTGAGGACCACCGGACGGTCGGACATACGCCCCGCAGTCTAGCCGCGCCCGGGGGCGGGCCCCGGCGGCGCCTACTCCTTCTCCGTCACCCGGTACTCGAGGTAGGCCCCGCTGAGGAGCCGGGTCTGGGCCTCCAGGGCGGGGAGGACGCTGAGCAGCAGGAAGATGACGGGGTAGACCGCCATCTGGCCATCGGCGAAGCGCCGGCGCCACCAGGGCCAGTGGGCGGGCCGGGGGTGGAGGCGGTTGTCGATGATCACCAGGACCAGGATGTTGGCCAGGGTGATCTGCAGGATCAGGCTGGCGGCGGTGGCCAGCACGGTGCCGGTGACCGATAGCCCGTAGTCGTAGTTGACCAGGGAGGGCAGCGCCCCCCCGATCAGGATGAGCAGGGGCAGGGTGGCCCAGCTCAAATGGTTGAAGAGGAGCAGCCGGAAGCGCCGCAGGCGCACCCGCCGGGGGATCTCCTTGTGGCTCAGCATCCGGGGGGCGACGTAGGGGATGTCGGTCACCCCCCAGGCCCAGCGCTTGATCTGGTTGTACTGGCTGACCAGGGTGCCCCCGTAGTCCCGGGCTCGGGGCGCGTCACCGTACATGGGCAGGAAGGTGGGACGGACGTGGAGCCGCTCGCCGAAGGTGAAGAAGGCCTTCCAGAAGAAGCGCGAGTCCTCGGGGATGACATCGTCGTCCCAGTAGCCCACGGTGTCCAGCATCTGCAGGGCCATGGAGTAGGAGGAGAACATCACCAGCCGGTGGGGATGCTGGTGCAGGTAGAACTGCCACTGGGTGGTGAAGGTGGCCAGGCAGCGCACCGGGGCCGGCACCCGCCAGTAGTTGTTGCTGAAGACCGGGACCGGCTGCCAGATGGAGGTGTCGCGGTCGGGGGCGGCGCAGTACTCGTGGGTGATGTGGGCGAAGTACTGGCGGTGGACCCGGAAGTCCGAGTCCAGGTCGGTGACCACCACCCGGCTGGGGTCGAGGCCCAGCCCGTCGCAGGCGGCCTTGAGCGCCGGGCCGCCGTAGGCCATGGCGGCCGACTTGCCGACGACGATGCCGGGCAGGAGCGGGTCCTTGATGTGCCAGAAGGCGCGGAGGCGGCCACCGAACTCCGCCTGCAGGCGGGCGATGTTCTCGCAGCCGGCGGTGTCGGAGGCTCGCGAGATCATGGCGCAGATCTTGCGATCGGCGGGGTACTCGGCCGCCACCAGGGCCTCGACGGTGGCGCGGAGCACGTCGTAGCGCTCGGTGTAGGTGGGGATCAGCACCGCGTGAACGATGGTGGCCGGGTCCAGGACCTCCGGTCCCGGCCGCAGCGCGTCGCAGCGGCCCATCCAGTCCACCTGGCCCGTCTCCTGCAGGAGCCGCCAGCCGCGGAAGACGAAGCGGACGGTGTAGATGATCCGGAAGAGCCAGTAGGCGTCGAGTGCCAGGGCGCCGAGCCCGAGGATCCACAGGTACTGGAAGTTGGTGCTGACGATGAGGAAACCGATCGCCACCGGGGCCAGCAGGATCGTCCAGACCACCAGCCCCGGGGCCATCTCCAGCAGCCGTTGCCGCCCGCGGTCGACCGCGGGCGGGGCCGCCGGTGGGCCAGCCGGCCGGGCGGCCGGGTCCAGCGGGGGCAGGACCCCGACGGTCGGCGGGCGGCG
>JAKABB010000019.1 GCA_021802045.1 bacterium | reverse complement strand
CGGCGCACCACCACCGCGGCCGCCAAGCCCCGCGCCACCCGGCGCACCACCACCACCGCGGCCGCCAAGCCCCGCGCCGCCCGGCGCACCACCACCACCGTGGCTGCCAAGCCCCGCATCCGCCGGACCCGGGTGCGCGTGGTCGCGCCACCGCCCGCCGCCGACAGCGACACCAGCAGCAGCTGAGCGCCTGAGGGGGGCGGACTGCGGGTCCGTCCCCCTCCAACCGGCCGCGCCGGCGGTCTAAGCGCCCGCCGCTCGCAGGCGCGGGACGGCGGCATCGATGGCGGCCGCGTCGACGCCGAGGTGGGTGACGCAACGCATCAGGTGCGAGCCCAGCGCCACCGTCAGCACTCCCGCCGCCGCCGCTCGCTCGACCACGAGAGCGGCCGGCCGCTCCGTTCGCACCATGACGATGTTGGACACCACCGCGCCCGGGTCCACCACCAGGCCGGGAGCACCGGCCAGTCCCGTCGCGAGGCGCCGGGCGACGCGATGGTCCTCGCCCAGCCGATCCACATGGTGGTCGAGGGCATAGAGCCCCGCCGCCGCGAGGATCCCGACCTGCCGCATGCCGCCGCCGAGCCGCTTGCGCCAGCGGTGGGCCGTGACCCGCGCCGCCGCCGCGCCGAGCCACAGCGAGCCGGCCGGGCAGCCGAGGCCTTTGGACAGCGACAGCATCACCGAGTCCGCAGGCCCCGCCAGCGCGGCCGGAGGGCACCCCAGCACCAGTGCGGCGTTGAGGAGACGGGCACCGTCGAGGTGCACCTGCATGCCGAGGCCGTGGGCGGCGCTGGCGGCGGCTTCCATCGCCGCCAGCGGGGCCACCGCCCCACCGCGGCGGTTGTGCGTGGTCTCCAGGCAGAGGAGGGTCACCGCCGGCTCGTGGTCGTCACCCGGCGTCCATCCGGCCTCCACGGCGGCCGGGGTCGGACACCCGGCCGGGGCGTCGAAGGTCCGCAGCTGCAGGCCGCCGATGAGGGCGTGGCCCGCCAGCTCGTAATGGACGACATGCGCCTCCTGATCGCTGAGCAGGACCTCCCCCGGCCGGGTGGCGGTGAGGAGGGCGATGAGGTTGGCCATGGTCCCGCTGGGACAGAAGAGCGCGGTTTCCTTGCCGAGCAGGCGGGCGACACGGGCCTCCAACTCGTTGACGGTGGGGTCCTCGCCGTAGACATCGTCACCGACCGCCGCCGCCGCCATCGCCGCCCGCATGCCGGCCGTGGGCTGGGTGAGGGTGTCGCTGCGCAGGTCGATCGGGCTCTGGGGCATTCGCCCATGGTAGGGGGCGGTGGGGGGGGCGCCGCGGACGGTCAGGGCCGCGTGCCAGCGCGGGAGGAGATGGGCTCCACCGGAGGCGTCGCCGGCGGGGTGGCCGGCGGCGCCCCCGGGCTCAGATCGGTGGGCTGGGCGCTGTCCACGAACTCCACCCGGTCGCGTCCGTGGTGCTTGGCCTGGTAGAGAGCGGCGTCGGCCAGCGGGATGAGGTTGCGGTCCCCGCCGGAGCCGGCGGGGAAGACCACGCCGCCGATGCTGACGGTGATGTGGAGGTCTTGGCCGCCGATCGGGATCGCCATGCCCGCCACGGCCCGCCGGATCTTCTCGGCCACCATCTCGGCTTCGCTGCGGTCGGTGTTGGACATCACCACCGTGAACTCCTCACCGCCGTAGCGCGCCGCCAGGTCCGAGCGACGCACGGTCTCGGCCAACCGGCGCCCGAAGGCCCGCAGCGCGGCATCGCCGGCCTGGTGGCCGTACTCGTCGTTGAGCGCCTTGAAACGGTCGAGGTCGAGCATGAGCACCGCCAGGGGGTTGCCGAGCCGCTCGGCGATGTGGACCTGCTGCTCCAGGTAGCCGAGGAGGAAGCGGTAGTTGTAGAGACCGGTCATGGCATCGGTGTTGGCCTCGCGCTGGGAGACCGCCAGGAGCGTGTCCTTCTCGATGGCCACCATGATCTGGTCGGCGATCGACTCGCACAGGGTGCGGTCCTCAGCGGTGTAGGCCTGGCCCTTGTTGCCGATGACCAGCAGGCCCCGGGGGGTCTCCCCCAGACGCAGGGGCGCGACCAGGCAGTCGTGCAGGCCGAGGGCCTCTTCGACCGGTCCCAGGTCACGCTCGTGCAGCCGATCCCGGACCACGGCGCCGGGGTTGCGGACCAGACCGCCCAGCAGGCCGGGACCGGACTCCAGCACCGGCCAGCTGGGCAGCAGGCCGCGGTGGCCGACGCCGATGACCGAGCCGCCGCCGTCGCCGTCGTGCAGGGTGATGAGCAGGGCCAGCCCCGCCTGCTCCAACCGCACCAGCGTCTTCAGGACCGCGATCAGCGCCTGGTCCAGGGGCTGGGCGCTGTTCAGGGCGGCCGCGATCGTGGAGCGCCCGGTGGCGGCGACCAGCTGCCGGTGCAGGCGCCGGCGCATGATGTCCAGGTTCTCCGCCAGCCGGCTGATCTCCTCCGCCCCCTCGACGGGGATGGGTACGGCGTACCCCGAGTCGGGGAGCTGGACCACCGCCTGATCCAGGCGGTGGAGCGGTCCCGCGACGTAGTGCTGGACCACCAGGAAGAGCAGGAGCATCCCCGCCGCCAGCACCGCCAGGGCGGCCAGGGCCAGGGGCCCGACCAGGTCCACCACGGACGTCCCGGGCGGCGCGGCCGGCTGCAGGATCAGCAGCTGGGCGCCCGAGCCGCCCGAGGCCAGCGGGAGGACGCTCCAGGCCAGGACCACGGAGGCGCCTCCCAGCCGCGTCTGCACCGGGCTGACCCCGCGGCGGAGCGCCTGCCGCCAGTCGGCCGGGATCAGCGCGCCCACCGGCTCGGCGTGGCCGGCCAGGGTCGTCCCGACCGCCACCCGGTCCCCCACCACCAGCAGCGCCGCCGCCCCGCCACCGGCGGGGGTCAGCAGGCGCGTGACGTCGGCCAGCAGCGGGGGCCCCAGCGGCCGGAGCAGGGCCACCGTCCCCAGCGTGCGCCCGCCCTTGCGGACAAGGGCCGCCCCCGCCGCCACCAGGGTGGTCGACCCGACCCGGGCGAAGAACCCCCGCAGGGCCGGGCCGGAGCATGAGCGCGCCGGCCGGGAGCCGAGGAGCGCGGTCAGGGGCAAGGTGGTGCCCACCGGCTCCACGGCTAGGGGCGTCCCGGTGGGGTCCAGCGCCACCAGGACGTCGCCGGCGGGCAGCACGGCCGCGGCCGACCGGAGCAGGGGGGCCAGGGCCGAGCCGCCCGCGTTGAGCGCCGCCGCCGTCGCCGGCAGCGCGGACAACCGGCAGGCGTAGTCCTGGACCGCGACCGTGGTGACGCCGTCGGTGTAGGCGCTGGCCACGGCCACCGCCCGGCTGGCGCTCTGCAGCCCCAGGGTCTGGCGATCCCGCTGGGCCTGGTAGAAGGGGACGACCGCCGAGCCGATCCCCATGATCAGGCCCAGCAGCAGAAGGATCAGGGCGAACTGCGCGCTGAAGGAGACGCGCCGTGGACGGCGGCGAGGCGATGTGGACATCGACTGGGATTCGGCCCTCCGCCTCCGGTTCTTCGGGCCCCGGCGGTCCGCTCACGGCCGCGGCCACCGGCGTGTCGCGACCCCCGACCGGAACGCCAGGGCACCCTCGCGCCACCGGACTCGCTAACGGTACTGGCCCCAGAAGGCCCGCACCGGCGGCCTCCGTTCCGATCCGGCGAAGGGCCGGTCACGGTTCGTTTACGCTGTGGGGACGCGCGTCCCGACCGGCCCGCGGCGGCGGGGGGAGGCGGCGGCGGTCTGGCCGCGGTCTGGCCGCGGACTGGGAGTGCTGATGCCGGAGCTGGTGGTGTCCTTTCTCGACGGGGAGGTGCTGTACGCCTCGACCGCCCGCTTCGACCTGGACGGGCCGGTCCTGGACCTGGAGATCGCCAGCCTGGGGCACAGCGCCGAGCGGGCGCTGATCCCGCTGGGCGCCGTGCGCCAGATCCGCGTCGGCGAGTCCCTGCCCCTGCCCTCGGCCGAACACCTCGCCGCCTGCCCCAAGCTGGCCATCCACTTCATCGGCGGCGAGGTGCTGCGGGCCTGGGCGGTGAGCACCGCCGTCCTGCAGCAGCATGGCGGTATCTGGGACGTGGTCCATCCCGACGGCACCGAGCGCCACAGCCTGGCCATCCCCTACAGCGCCCTCAAGGCGGTCTTCTCCGGCCGCCAGTGGGAGCTCCGGCCCGGAGGCGCCAGTGGCGGGGCTGGGGACGGCCGCGAGCGCGAGATCGAGCGCCTGGCCACGGTCCACGCGGCACGGGAGCGCCATCGCCTCGATGGCTGGGCCCCGCCCCCGCCGCCCCGCCTCCTGCGCCGCCTGCGCGACGGCAGCCCCCCGCGCCGGTGAAGGTCTGCGTCACCGGCGGGGCCGGTTTCATCGGCAGCACCCTGGCCGACCGCCTGATCGCCCTCGGGCACGACGTGCTGGTGGTCGACGACCTGAGCCGCGGACCGCGCCGGCAGGTGCCGCCGGCGGCCCGCTTCTACCGGGTCGACGTGGCCGGACCGTGGCTGGCCCCCCTCCTGGCCCGCGAGCGACCGGCCGCCATCTTCCACCAGGCCGCCCAGATCGATGTCCGGGCCTCGGTCCGGGACCCGCTGGCCGATGCCCGGATCAACGTCCTGGGCACCGTGAACCTCCTCGGCGCGGCCGCCGCCGCCGGGACCCGGCGGGTGATCGTCGCCTCGTCGGGCGGGGCCGTCTACGGCGACACCGACCAGATCCCGACGCCGGAGGGTGCGCCCACGCGACCCGAGTCCCCCTACGGCGCGGCCAAGCTGGCGGTGGAGGCGTACTGCCATGGCTTCAGCGCCACCGCCGGCCTGGAGACGGTGGCGCTGCGCTACGCCAACGTCTACGGGCCGCGCCAGGACCCGCACGGGGAGGCCGGGGTGGTGGCCATCTTCGCCGCCCGCCTGCTGGCGGGAACGCCGTGCGTGATCAACGGCGACGGCCAGCAGACCCGCGACTACACCTTCGTGGAGGACGTCGTGGACGCCAACCTGGCCGCCCTGGAGGCCCCGCCGGGGGTCTACAACGTCGGGACCGGCATCGAGACCACCGTCTCGGAGATCCACCGGCTGCTGGCGGCCCAGACCGGGTCGACCGCTCCGCCCCGGCCCGGGCCGGCTCAGCCGGGGGAGCAGCGGCGCAGCGCGGTGGACAGCGCCCTCCTTCGCGCCGCCAGCGGCTGGCACCCCAAGGTGGCCCTGGCCGAGGGCCTGTCCTTGACCCTGGCCCACTTCGCCACCCGCAGCGGGGGCGCCGCCGCTACTTGAAGCGGAAGGTGATCCGGCCCCTGGTCAGGTCATAGGGGCTGAGCTCGACCCGGACCCGGTCCCCGATCAGGGTGCGGATGTAGTTCTTGCGCATCTTCCCGGAGATGTAGGCCAGCACCGTCTGCCCCGTCTGGAGCTCGACCCGGAACATGGCGTTGGGCAGGGGCTCCACCACCGTGCCCTCGAGCTCGATGGTCTCCTCCTTCTGCTCCTCCACCGGGGTCGGGCGCGAATGGGTCTGTCGGTTCGGGCTGCGCCGGACCCGTCCGCGCATCGGCCGCCGTGCCAACCGGTCACCTCCGTCGAATTCCTGACGCCCCGGTGGCCATTGTACCCATCGGGGCGTCGCCCCCCCGTTCCGACCGCGCCCCGGCTCAGCTCTGGAAGCTGACGGCCGTCTTGATGTCGTCCGGCTGGCGGTCGAAAGCGGCGGCGAACTGGGCGGCGGGCACCCGGCGGGTGACGATCTGCTCGGCCAGCCCGGGCCAGCGGCGCACCGTCGCCTCCAGCGACCGGGCGGCGGCCATGAAGTGGCGGCGATTGGCGTTGACCGTGCCGAAGACCAGCTTGTTGCCCAGGACCAGGTTGAGGTTGAGGCTGTCGGTGTCGATGGCCACGGTCCGGTGCCCGGCGGTGACGCTGCTGAGGCAGCACACCGCGTTGCGCCCCAGGGCCGAGATCGCCTGGAGGGCCACCGACGAGACCCCGGTGGCTTCGAAGACCAGGTCGATGTTGCCCAGCTCCGTCCCCAGGCGGTCGATGGGGTGGTCGTCCGCGTCCCAGAGCCGGGCGCCGGCCTCCGCCGCGAGGCGGGCGGGCAGGGAGTCGGCCGGGCTCTTGGCGATGAGGGTCACCTCGAGACCGCGCAGCCGCAGGAAGAGCGCCGCCAGGAGGCCGATGGCGCCGGCCCCGCAGACCACCGCCTGCCGGGGCGCCCAGGGGAGCCGGGCCCGCTGGATCGCCTCCGCCTCCAGGAGGCCCTTCTCCACGATGGAGGAGGGCTCCATCAGGACGCCGACCCGGGTCAGCGTCTCGGGCAGGGGGACGAGGAAGGAGGCGCGCTCCACGTAGCGCTCGGCCATGTACCCGTCCCGGCCCAGGATGCCGCGCTCGGTGTAGTGCCCGGTGAGGCAGTCGTCGCTCTGGCCGGCGGCGCAGGGCGGGCAGCCCTCGGGGCAGGGGCGGCGGACGGTGGCCACCACCAGCTGCCCGGGATGGAACCCGCTGCCCGCGGGGGCGCTGGCGACGCGGCCCAGGTTCTCGTGCCCCAGGACCAGCCGGTCCTGGCCGGCCGGCGCCTGCCCGTACCCCTCGTGGACGATCTCGAGGTCGGTGCCGCAGACGCCGACCTCCACGGTGGCGACCTCGACCACGGGGTCCTCGGTGCCGGGCGCCGCCGGCAGCAGGGCCGCAGACCCCGAGGGCTCGGCGAGGTCGACGATCCGGACGCTGTTCGCCCGACCGGGGCTGGTGGCGATGGCCTGCATGGGACCCCTCCTGCGAGTGGCCACCGGACGGCTGGCGGGGGCCGCCTCGGGGCGCGGGCCACAGCGCCCGCTCCCCCCGATGATGACGCGAGCCGGGTCCGGGCCGCCGCCGGGAACGGGGCGCCGCCGCACGCGGGCCGGTCCGGGACTGGCCTGAGGAGAGCGGGCTCGGGGGGCGGTATACTGCCGGCCAATCGAGCCAGCCCCTGTGCTCACGCCCAGACAGTTGAGGTCCCCAGGGTCAGCGTGCCACCGGTCCTCGAGATCAAGGATCTCAAGACCTACATCCGCCAGCGGCGGTCGGTCGTTCAGGCCGTGGATGGGGTGTCCCTACACATCGACGCCGGGGAGACCCTGGGACTGGTGGGCGAGTCCGGCTGCGGCAAGACCATGACCGGGATGTCGATCCTGCGCCTGCTGCCGCCGGGGGGCTTCATCGCCGGGGGCAGCATCCTGCTGGACGGCCAGGACCTGGTGCCCCTGCCCGAGAAGGACATGCGTCGCCTGCGCGGCAACGACGTCGCCGTCATCTTCCAGGACCCCATGACCTCGCTCAACCCCACCATGACCATCGGCCGGCAGATCGGCGAGGGGGTGATGATCCACCGCGGCGCCTCGCGCCAGCAGGCGCTGGAGCGCGCCGCCGAGGTCCTGGACCTGGTGGGCATGCCCCGCCCCAAGGAGCGCCTGCGAGACTACCCCCACCAGCTCTCCGGGGGGCTGCGGCAGCGGGTGGTGATCGCCATGGCCCTGGCCTGCGAGCCCAAGCTGGTCATCGCCGACGAGCCCACCACCGCCCTCGACGTGACCATCCAGGCCCAGATCCTGGAGCTGCTCAACAGCCTCAAGGCCCGCCTGCGGATGTCCGTCCTGCTGATCACCCACGACATGGGGGTCATCGCCGGCCGGACCGACCGGGTGATGGTGATGTACGCCGGGAAGATCGTGGAGGAGGCGCGGACCCCCGAACTCTTCACCAACATGCACCACCCGTACACCGAGGCCCTGCTGGCCTCCATCCCGCGCCTCGACCAGCGCAGCGACGAGGTCCTCTACCACATCCCCGGGCTGCCTCCGGACCTGGCCCACCCGCCCGCGGGCTGCCGATTCCAACCGCGCTGCCGCTACGCGACCGCGCGCTGCCAGCAGGAGGACCCTCCCCTGGCCGAGGACGATCCGGACCATCCCTTCGCCTGCTTCAACCCGGTGGGACGCGTCGGGGGCGCGGCGGCCTGAGCCCCACGGCGGCCGCACCGGCTCGGTACCCCAAGCACAAGAGAGCCTCATGAGCATCACCGCCGCCGCCCCCACCACCGGCGCCGCCCCCGCCCAGCACCCCGCCTTCCTCGAGATCCGCCACCTGGTCAAGGAGTTCCCGGTGACCTCGGGGGTGATGCAGCGCAAGGTGGGGTCCATCAAGGCCGTCTCGGACGTGTCCTTCACCATCAAGCAGGGGCAGACCTTCGGGCTGGTCGGGGAGTCCGGCTGCGGCAAGACCACCATCGGGCGGATGGTGGTGGCCCTGGAGAAGCCGACCTCGGGCGAGATCTGGTTCGACGGGGTCGACGTCACCAAGCTGCGCGGCCGGGCCCTGCGGCGCAAGCGCCGCGACATGCAGCTGATGTTCCAAGACCCCTACGCCTCCCTCAACCCGCGCATGCGGGTGGGCGGCATCGTGCGCGAGCCGCTGGCGGTCCAGCACATCGGCACCAAGAGCGAGCAGATCGCCCAGGTGCGGCGGCTGCTCCAGGAGGTCGGGCTCAGCCCCAAGTCGGTCGACCTCTACCCCCACGAGTTCTCGGGCGGGCAGCGGCAGCGCATCGGCTTCGCCAGGGTCCTGACCCTCAACCCCAAGCTGATCGTCGCCGACGAGCCGGTCTCGGCCCTGGACGTGTCGATCCGGGCCCAGATCCTCAACATGATGAACAGCCTGCAGAAGACCCACAACCTCACCTACATCGTCATCTCCCACGACCTCTCGGTGGTGAAGTACATCGCCGACCGGATCGGGGTCATGTACCTGGGCAAGCTGGTGGAGATCGGCTCCGGCGACGAGATCTACGCCCAGGCTGCCCATCCCTACACCGCCGGCCTGATCGCCTCCATCCCCGTCCCCGACCCCACCATGGAGCGGGGCAAGATGGACGGGGCCGTCCGCGGCGAGCTGCCGTCGGCCCTCCACCCCCCGTCGGGCTGCCGCTTCCGCACCCGCTGCCCGAGGGCCCAGCAGCGCTGCGCCGACGAGGAGCCCCCCCTGCGGCCGTTCGGCCCGCAGCACCTGGCCGCCTGCCACTTCCCGCTGCAGCCTCCGCTCGCCCCCGGGACCGCAGCAGCGCCCGGAGAGGTCAGCGCCTGACCAGTCGGCGTCGCGTCCCGGGGACGCCCGGATGCCATGGGGCGCGGAGGCGCGCCCCGTCCGGCGCCGACTGACACCGGGGCGGCGGCACCGAAGCCGCCGCCCCGGTGTCGCCCACGGCAGACCGGCCCTGACCGCGGCCCCCGGCCCCCGCGAGCGCGCGGCCTCCCACCGGTTGGGGAGGGGTCGGCAAAGCCCCGCTCCGGGGCTCCGCCTCAGCCGCCGGGCGCTCGCGCCTGACGGCCGCGCCCAAGGCCCGGTGGGTCCCGACGGACATCTCGCTGGGGAGCACCGGCGCCCGGTGCCCCCCAGCGAGCGAGACGGGCGTCCCGGCCGTGGCCGGGACGCCCAACGATGATCGCCTCGCGCCTATCCCTTGGTGAAGTACCAGTTCTCGGGGTTGAGGTTGAGGTACGCGTCCTGCGGCACGACGCCGTGCAGGGTCGACTTGTACTCGGACAGGGAGTAGTCCGCGCTCGGAAGGAAGATAACCGGCAGCATCTTGGCGACGTAGTCCTCGTAGGTGAACATGGCGGCGGTGCCCAGCTGCGTGTGGGTCGCCACGATGTTGGCGTTGTTGACCGGGTCGTTGTACCCCCCACTGTTGGACCCGGCGCCGGCGGCGAGGATCTCGCCGCCCGATGGGTAGTAGTCCGGGGCGTAGACCCAGCCTCCGCCCCAGTTGGCCATCTGCCAGGTGCACTTACTGACGTTGGGGCCCGTGGAGGGGCAAGGGGTGGCCACGCTGAGGACGGCGTTGAAGGGCTTCTGACTCAGGGTGACCTTGATGCCGATCGTGGAGAGGGACGACTGCAGGGCCTCCATCTCGCTGGTCACCGTCGTGACCCCGCTGGCGAAGAGAAGGCTGAAGTTCAACCCAGCCCCCTTCTTGATCCCCGCTCCACAGAGGGTGGGGTTGACGCAGGTGGTGACCCCGTTGGGGTGCACGGCCCAGCCGTGCGAGGTCAACAGCGTCTTGGCGGCCGTGGGGTTGTACGGGTAGGGGTTGCTCTTCTCGTAGGGGCTGGCGAAGGGGTTCGCCGGCACCACCGGCACCGGCCCGTAGCTGGGGACGGCGTACCCGTGGAAGATGTCCCTGATGTACTGCGGCTGGTTGACCATCTCCTGGATCGCCTGCCGCACGTACAGCTGGTTGAAGATCGGTCCGACGGTCCGGTTGGTGAAGTTGAGGGGGAAGTAGGTGAAGCCGAAGTCGACCCAGGGGGCGAAGCTGTAGCCCTGCTTGCTGAGGTAAGCCTTCTGGCTGAGGTCCTGGGTCGGCAGGTAGCCGTAGTCGACCGCGCCGGAGTGCAGGGCGTTGAACTCCGCGGTGTCGGAGGTGTACGGCACCTCGATGAACTTGCTGAGCTTGGGCTTGATCGGCCCGGAGTACCGCTTGTTCGGCACGAAGACAGCCTCACCCGTGTTGGAGAAGCTCTGGAGCGTCCAGGGACCATCGATGACCCGCCACAGCGGGTTGGTGGCGAAGGTGGAGGGCGTCTTGGACTGGTTGGTGAGGTAGTTGTAGACCGCCACGGCCCCGGACGGGGTGAGGTCGTAGTTGCCGACGGTGCTGGGGTGGGCCGCGGTCACGTCCCAGACCTGCTGGGGTATGGGGGTGATCTGGCTCAACTCGTTGTAGAGCAGCCAGTTCTGGTTGTAGGTCTTGTTGAAGGTGAAGACGATCTGGGTCGGGCTGGGATAGGTCACCGACGTCACGTTGTCGGGGAAGGCCCCGGGAACGTAGGCCGCCCAGTTGGCCTTGTTGGCCACCAGCAGCTTCATCCAGAACTCGACGTCGCGGGACGTCACCGCGGTCCCGTCCGACCACATGTACTTCTTCAGGTTGACGGTGGCGACGCTGTCCCCGCTGCTGTTGACGGTGAAGATCGGCAACTGGGCCAGGCTGAGGCTCGGGTTGACCTGTGCCTTCCCGTTCTGGCCGAACCAGTACAGGGGGCGGTACATCAGATCAATGAAGTCGCCGAGGTTGGAGACGCTGAAGTACTGCAGGCTCATGAGGGGGAAGATGTAGTTGGGTGGGGCCGCTGGTGGCTCGGCGAAGGTCGCGGTGCCTCCCTTGACCACCTGCGGGGTGGTGGCGGTGCTGGCCCCACAGGCCGAGAGCAGCAGGGCCAACCCGGCCACCCCCCCCAGTAGGGACCGCGTGAGCGCGGATCTGGTCTTCACGGAACGTACGTACCTCCTTGGCTGATGATGAAGGCCCGGCTCTGCCGGCCTCCGCGTGATCTGGTCTGTACGGTCGGTCGCTGGGTGCCGGGGACGGGCATCCCGGCGGTCCCCACCGGGCTCGCGCGGGTTCGGTGAGGAGATCCCCGTCTGTCAGCAATCGTGAGCTACGGTCGACCCTCCCCATAGAGCAAACAACGGCCACCGGTCCCTGTCGCAGGGACCGGTCTGGCAAGCACGGGGCGCCGAGGAAGTGGCATGGGAGTCGCGGCTAGCGGCGCTGCAGCCGCACCTCCAGGGCGTCACGCATCGAGTCCCCGATGAAGTTGAAGGCGACCACGGTGGAGACGATGCAGATGCCGGCCGGCCAGATCTGCCACCAGTAGCCGGCGAACACGTAGTTGACCCCGTTGGCCAGGCTGCCGCCCCAGTTGGCCGCCGGTGGCGGGACGCCCAGGCCGAGGAAGCTGAGGTAGGCCACCAACAGGATGGCGTCGGCCACCTGAAAGGTGGCGTTGACCACGATGGTGCCGATGGCGTTGGGGACGATGTGGCGGAGGATGATCCGGGCGCCGCCGCCGCCCATGCCCCGTACCGCCTGCACGTACTCGCGGGTGCGCAGGCTGAGCGCCTCGCCGCGGACCAGTCGGGCTGGCACCAGCCAGGCGACGAAGGCGATGACCAAGATCAGGAGTGGCACCGAGGGGGTGAAGATCGTGGCCAGGAAGAGGAGCAGGAAGAGGGTCGGGATGGAGAGCAGGGCATCGACGATCCTCATCATGAAGCTGTCGACGATGCCGCCCACAAACCCGGCCACGGCGCCCCAGAGCACGCCGAAGGTGGTGGCCAGCAACGCCGCCGCCAGCCCCACCTCCAAGGTGGTCTGGCCCCCGGCCATGAGACGGCCGACGATGTCATAGCCCACGTTGTTGGTGCCGAGGAGGTGGTGGATGCTCGGCCCCTGGTTCTCGATGTTGAGGTTCACGTGCACCTGGTCGGTGTGGTAGAAGATCGGCCCCACGAAGCAGAAGAGCACGAAGAAGATGACGATGCCGATGCCGATGACCGCCAGCCGGTTCTCGATGAAGACCTCGAAGATGAGGCGGAAGACGCCCCCGGTGCTCGACGCCTCCCCTCCCTCCGGGGCCATCCCCGGCTCCACCAGCATCGGCTCGTCGAGGGGCACCTGGCCGATCATCGCCGGCCCTCCTGCGCACGGACCACCGCACCGACCCGCCGGCTCATGCGTAGCGGACCCGCGGGTCGACGACCGCGTAGAGGATGTCGGCCAGCAGCGAGCCCACCACCACCGCCACCCCCACCACCATGGTGGTCCCCAGCAGCACCGGGTAGTCCTGGTTCTGGGCGGCAGTCCAGAAGAGGAGCCCCATCCCCGGGTAGTTGAAGAGCGACTCCGTGACCAGCGCCCCGCTTAGGATCCCCGGCAGGCTGAGGCCAATCAGGGTCACGATGGGGATGAGGGCGTTGCGCAGCACGTGCCGGAAGAGGACCCCCCGGCTGGAGACGCCCTTGGCCCGGGCGGTGCGGACGTAGTCCTGGACCATGTTCTCCAGCATCGAGGACCGCATGTAGCGGCTGAACAGGGCCAGGGTGACCAGGCACAGGGTGGCTATGGGCAGGACCAGGTTGGGCAGCTGGAGCCACAGGGACTGCGTGCTCTGGGGACCGTTCGAGGGCAGGATGGGCAAGAGGTCGCTGAAGACGATGATGAGGATGATGCCGAGGAAGAACGTCGGCATCGAGTAGAAGAGGAAGGAGGCGCCGGTCAGCACGTAGTCGTCGGGCCGGTTGCGGCGCACCGCCTGGTAGATGCCCAACGGCACCGCCAGGGCCAGGGCCAGGAGGGTCGCCACCCCCACCAGGACCGCGGTGCGGGGAATGTTCTCGCCCAGGAGGGCGTCCACGGTCTGGTTCTGCTTGTAGGAGAAGCCGAGGTTGCCGTGGAGGAGTTGGTTGACCCAGACCAGGTACTGCACCGGCAGCGGCTTCAGCAGGCCGTACTCCCGTTCAAAGGCCAGGATCTGCACCTTGTTGGCCCGTGGGCCCAGGACCGCTCGGGCGGGACCACCAGGCAGGAGGTGGAGCAGGATGAACACGATGATGGAGACCCCGAAGAGCACCACCACCGCCTGGATCAGGCGACGGATCAGGTAGGCCGTCACGGCCGAGTTGGCCTGCGGGGCATCGACTCCCTCCTAACGCCCGGGACGCGACGGGGTCGCGGGCGGGGCCCGCGGTGCGGGCAGCGCCGCCGCTCAGCCATCGCCGTGGCCTCCGCGGAACCCCCTGACCGTCACGCTTCCCGATCTCCTCCATGTGCCGATCGACCGGGCGGCCCCACCCTGGCCCCTGCCTGAGGGTACGGGGAAGGGGATGGGGCCGCAATCACCCGCCAGGATGATTGCCGGCGGGGCCGGGCGCGGCGCCCAGACTCTAGCAGGCGCGGCCCCGGACCGGCCCTGGCTACGCCGGCGGCGGCTGCCCCACCCCCTCGCCCGGCAGCAGCCCCTGGCGCCAGGCGCGCAGGACGGCCGCCGCCCGGTCGCCGACCTCCAGCTTGGTCAGGATGTTGCGGACGTGGGTCTTGACCGTGTTCTCACTGATGAAGAGGCGCTGGCCGACGGCCCGGTTGGACATCTCCTGGGCCACGCAGGCCAGCACCTCCAGCTCCCGGGCCGTCAACCGCTGCCCCGGCCGCGCCGGCCCGTGAGCCTCGGGCCCGGGCCGGTCGCCGGCGGCCGCGCCCAGCCGCGCCGCCACCGGTGACTGCCACTCCTCCAGCAGCGACTCCCCGCCCGCCACCCGCCGGATGGCCTCGACCAGCACGGCCCGGTCGACATCCTTCAGAAGGTAGCCGTAGCTCCCCGCCCGCAGGCTGGGGATGACGTAGGCCTCCTGGTCGTAGGTGGTGAGCATGATCACCCGGGTCGCGGGGCGGGTGCGCCGGAGCGCCCGCAGGGCCTCGATGCCGTTCATGCCAGGCATCTGGACGTCCATCAGGACCACGTCGGCCTCCATCTGCACCGCCGCCTCGACAGCCTCCTGGCCGTCGGCGGCCTGGGCCACCACCCGCAGGTCGGCCTCCACCTCGAGCATGGTGGAGAGCCCCTGCCGCACCACCGGGTGGTCGTCGGCCACCACCACTCGGATCACCGCGGCCCCACGCTCGCCCCGGGAGCCGGCTCGCCCGCCGCGCGCTCGGCGGGGACGGCCTCGGGGCCCGAGGCCAGCCGGGGCGCCCGGGCCGTCACCACCGTGCCCCGCTGGGGGGCGCTCTCGATGCGCAGGCGGCCCCCGGCGCCCTGGATCCGCTCGGCCATGGAGGTCAGGCCGAAGGAGCGGGGCGCGGACGGGGCGTCAGGGTCGAACCCCCGGCCGTCATCCTGGACGGTCATCACCACCTCCGGCCCCTCCACCGCCAGGGTGACCGTGATCTGGCCGGCCCCCGAATGGCGAGCGGCGTTGGAGATCGCCTCCTGGGCCACCCGGAAGAGGGAGACCTCGACCGCGGCTGGCAGCCGCAGCTGGCGCAGGTTGGCGGTGCGCAGGGACGCGCGCTTCCCGGTGCGCAGGCGCACCCGTGCGAGCTCGTCCCGGATCGCGCCGGTGAGCCCGGCCCGCTGCAGGGCCGAGGGGCGCAGGTCCCACACCGACCGCCGGGCGTCGTTCAGATTGGCGCGGGCCAGGTCGATCGCCTGACGCAGGGCCTCCCGGCTGCGGCTGGGGTCCTGAGTCAGCCACCCCTCCGCCCCCTGCAGCTGGATGACGATGCCGGCCAGCCCCTGGGCCAGGGTGTCGTGGATCTCCCGGGCCAGGCGGTTGCGCTCGTTGATGGTGGCCAGCTCCTGGCTGTCGGCAAAGAGCTGCGCGTTGCGCAGGGCCAGCCCCAGCTGGCCGCCGACAATGCGCAGGAGCCCCAGCTGCCGCTCGGAGGTCGGGCCCGGCTCCCGGCGCTCCAGGAGCAGGTTCCCCAGGGTCCTCCCACCCGAGATCAGGGGCACGATGACGAACCGTTCCCCGGCCTCCACCGGGTGGACGCGCGGGCGCGCCAGCGCGCCCAGGGCGGCGTCCGACGGCAGCGGGTCCGGATGGTCCTCGGTCACGGCCCGGCCCACCAGGCGCCCGGGCGGCCGGTCCAGAGGGTCCAGCAGGTAGACGAACGCTCCGCGCAGCCCGAGGAGGTCCCGCAGCTGCTCGCTGGCGGCCGCGGCCACCTCGCCCACCACCAGCGAGCGGCCCAGCTCGCTGGTCAGCGCGTACAGGAGCCCGACCTCGTCCGTGCGCTGCTGGAGCTCGCGGGTGCGCGCCTCCACCCGGGCCTCCAGCTCCCGACGACCGGCCTCGATCGTGGTGCGCTGGAGCGAGAGCCGGCGGCGCATCCGTTCCAGGGCCCGCTCCAGGGCCCCGATCTCATCGCTGTCGGTGCCGCCGGCCACCGGCGTCTCCAGGTCCCCGCCAGCGATCCGGCCCGAGGCCGCCGTGAGGGCCTCCAGGGGCCGGATGAGTCGCTTGGCGAGCAGCTGGGCCGCGATCAGCACCAGCGCGGTCAGGGCCAGGGCGGCGGGCACCATGACCGCCAGGATGCCGGTGATCCCGGCCGTGATCTGCGAGGAGAGGCCCAGGACGCTGGCCTGCAGGGCGTTGGCCGGCACCGCCACCGCCAGGGACCACTGGCTCGTCGGCAGGGGGCTGTAGAAGACGCTGAAGGGCCGACCGGCGAAGTGGACCGTGGCCCGGCCGGGCATGCCCCGGGCCATGGCCGCCACCATCTCCCGCAGTCCCGGCCGATGGCTGGTCAGGACCGCTGGGGTCGCGCCGTGCCAGCCCCGGGGGAGCCCTAGGAGCCGGGTGCCCCCGTGGCCGACGCTGAGCAGCCGGCCATCGCTGCTCAACAGGAACGCGAAGCTCCCGTGGGTCCCGGCCGGGGGGCTGGAGAGGAAGTTCTGGATCAGGCTGGGGACCGTGATGTTGGCCCCGACCAGGAAGCTCTCGCCGCGGGCGGTGCTCCCCGGGGCGACCACGGTCACCGTGGGCCCCCCGGCCAGGGGGTTCTGATAGACGCGGGTCCAGAAGGCGGAGCGGTCGACGCTGCTGGCCAGGCTGCGCCAGACGCTGTGCGGGGCCAGGGCCAGCGACTGGCGCTCCACGGCGGTCCGATAGATGGCGGCGGACGGCAGCAGCTGCTCGAACTGGCTCCGCTGGGCCCGCGTGACGACATCGGGGGGGGCGATCTGCAGCACCCCGGCATCCACCACCCGGACCCAGACCTCGGCCACCTCGGTGTGCAGTTGGGTCACCAGGTTCATGGGGCCGGCGACGGCCGCCAGGCGGGCGACGGTGCCGCTGGCCCGGGTGGCGGCCCCCCGGGCGCTGTCGAAGAGGACGGTCCGGGGCCCGGCCGCCACCCCGACCGGCACCGGGGCCACGAGGGCGGTGGCCACCTGCTGGCGCAGCAGCTCCAGCTCGTCCTGGATGGCGCCGAGCTCCCCGTTGACGATGCTGGCGCGCTCGCTCACCAGCTGGGAGACGTGAGCGTCCTGGCTGGCCAGCAGCGCCTGGCCGGCCTGGGTCCGGGCATGGCCGTTCAACACCTCCAGGGCCGCCAGGCTGGCCACGCTGAACCCGACCAGGGGCACCACCGACACGGCCAGCAGCACCAGGAGCAGGCGTCGCCGGATCCCCAGCCGGTGCCAGCCCCGCCGCCCCCAGGCGGTGGGGCCGCCGGGCCCCCGCATCGCCCTGACCGGTCGCTGGGGTCCTTGGCCTCCCATCCCTAGCCCGTCATCCCACCTGCGGCCGGCTGTGGCCGAACTGGCGCTCGCCAGCCCACTGTACACGCCTCCCCGCGCAGGCAGGTCGACCGGAGCGCCCCCACCCGGGGCGGCCGCGACGTGGGACGATCGCCGGCATGCGGCCCAGGACCGGGGCCAGCCCGGTGGTCATCGCCCCCAACGCCTTCAAGGGCACCTGCAGCGCCCTGGAGGCCGCGCGCGCCATCGCCCGGGGCGTGGCCGACGTCTGGCCGGCGGCGCCGGTCCGCCTGGCCCCGATGGCGGACGGGGGCGACGGCTTCGCGGAGGTGCTCCGCCGGGCCACCGGCGGCCGCGGCCAGCGCCACCGGGTCCAGGGGCCCCTGGGGCGCCCGGCCATCGGGGCCATGGCCTGGCTGGGCGGGCGCCACCGCGGGACGGTGGCCATCGAGCTGGCGACGGCGTCCGGGCTGCGGCTGGTGGGCCGCCCCACCCCCACGACCGCGGCGCGGGCCAGCACCACCGGCCTGGGGGAGCTCATCGCCCGCGCCCTGGACCAGGGCGCCCGGCGCATCCTGGTCGGTGTCGGCGGCAGCGCTTCCACGGACGGCGGCGCCGGGCTGGCGACCGCCCTCGGGTATCGACTCCTCGACGCCCGCGGCCGCGCGCTGCCGCCCGGGGGCGGCGCCCTCCGCCGCCTGGCCGGCATCGACGCCGACCAGCGCCACCCCGGGCTGGCCGCGGTCGAGGTCCTGGTCGCCTGCGATGTCGACACCCCGCTCCTCGGCCGGCACGGTGCGGCCGCCGTCTTCGCCCCCCAGAAGGGCGCCGATCCGGCCACCGTCCGAGCCCTGGCCGCCGGGCTGGCGCGGCTGGCCCGGGTGGTGGCCCGAGACCTTGGGGTCGGCGGCGGGGGCGCCCCGGGGATGGGGGCCGCCGGGGGGTCGGCCTTCGGGCTGCATGCGTTCTGCGGAGGCCGGCTGGTGCCGGGCGCCGCCCTGGTCGCCGACCTCACCGAGATCGACGCCGCCCTGCGCGGGGCCCGGGTGGCCCTGACCGGCGAGGGCCGGTTCGACGCCCAGAGCCTGCGCGGGAAGGCTCCGCTGGAGGTCATGCGCCGGGCGGCCGCCGCGGGGGTGCCGCGGGTGCTGCTGGCGGGGGCGGTGGAGCCGGCGGCGGAGCGCGCCCTGGCCGACCTGGGGGGGGCCTGCCTGGTGCTGGGGGACGGGCCGCAGTCGCTGGCGGCGGCCCGGCGGGAGACCCCGGCGGCCCTGCGCCGGGCCGCGGCCCGCGCCTGCCGCCTCCTCGATCAGGGGGACCGGCTCAGCGGACCGGCGTGCACCACTCCTCGTACTTCGGCACCGCGCCCCGGACCACGTCGAAGTAGAGCTGCTGCAGGCGGGCACTGAAGGGGCCCACCCGGCCGGTGCCGACCCGGCGACCGTCGACCTCCACCACCGGTGAGAGCTGGGCCCCGGTGCCGCAGAGGAACACCTCGTCGGCGACGTACAGCTCGGAGCGGTCCACCGGACGCTCGACCGCCGGCAGCCCCAGGTCCTCGGTCCACAGCTGCAGCAGGGTGGCCCGGGTGATCCCCTCCAGGATGCTCTCGGAGACGGCGGGGGTGATCAGGGTCCCGCGGCGGACCAGGAACAGGTTCTCGGCGCTGCCCTCGGCCACCCGGCCGGCGGCGGTCAGCAGGATCGCCTCGTCGAAGCCGCGCTCCAGGGCCTCGCTCTTGGCCAGGGCGGCGTTGATGTAGCTGCCGGTGATCTTGGCCCGGGCCGGGGCCATGGTGTCCTCGATGCGGCGCCAGCTGGAGACCATGCAGCGCAGGCCCCGCTCGATGTCGACGTAGGCCCCGAACGGCTCCGCGTAGATGAGGAAGCTGTCGCGGATCCCCTGCAGGCGCACCCCCACCTCCTCGCCCCCCTTGTAGACCAGGGGCCGCACGTAGACGTCGCTGCGGAAGCGGTTGCGCCGGCAGAGCTCGACGGTGAGCGCGGTCAGCTGGTCCAGGGTGTGGGGCAGGTCCATCCGCAGCACGTGCGCCGACTGCTGCAGGCGCTGGTAGTGCTCGGGGACCCGGAAGAGGAGCACCGCCCCCTGGGCCTCGCTCCAGTAGCCGCGGATCCCCTCGAAGCACCCGGTGCCGTAGTGGAGGGCGTGGGTCATGGGGCCGATCCGGCACTGCTGGTAGTCGCGGAACTCGCCGTCGAAGTAGACGGTCGCGCGGGCCTGGTCGTAGTCGGCGATCGCCTCCTCGGCTGAGACCCCGCGCTGCCGCGCCCCCGGCTGGACGGCCATCCACGCACCTCCACGGGCCGCCCCGGGAGCGAACGGCCCGGTGGGCGGCAGCCCGGACGAGTATAGGGGGGGCGCCTCGCACGCCGGGGAGCGGGCGACGGAGTCCGGGCCCGGTGCTACGATGCCCTCGTTCATGCGGCGCCCGCGGCTCGGACCGACCGTGACCCGTTGGCTGGTCCCCGGCCTGCACGTGAAGCGCTGGGTGGGCCTGACCATGCTCGGCATCGCCTGTGTCGGGCTCGGGATCAGCTATGCCCTGCGGGAGTTCTACCTCCACGCCCGCCTGCCGGCCTTCACCTACGGCCTGACCCTCCAGTTCCTCCCCCGCTGGGTGCGGGCGCTGCTGTTCGCGGCGGTGGGGCTGACGGCCCTCAGCCTGGGGCTGGTCCGCCTGGGACGGTCGCTGCTCAGCCCCTTCGTCCCCGGGGGCGACAAGACCCTGATCGAGCGCCTCTACGACTTCCGCCGGCTGGGGAAGGGCCCGCGGGTGGTGGCCATCGGCGGCGGGACCGGCCTCTCCACCCTCCTGCGCGGACTGAAGCGGCACACCGGCAACATCACCGCCCTGGTGACCGTGGCCGACGACGGCGGCAGCTCGGGGCGGCTGCGGGACGAGTACCAGGTCCTCCCGCCCGGGGACTTCCGCCAGTGCCTGACGGCGCTGGCCGACGTCGAGCCCCTCATGACCGAGCTCTTCCAGTACCGCTTCACCGAGGGCTCCCTGCGGGGGCACTCCTTCGGCAACCTCTTCATCACCGCCATGGGGGCGATCACCGGCGACTTCGAGCGCGCCCTGCGGGAATCGGGCCGGGTCCTGGCGGTCCGCGGGCAGATCGTCCCCTCCACCCTCCAGAACGTCACCCTGTGCGCCGTCGCCGGCGAGGAGCTGCTGGTGGGCGAGTCCAGCGTCCCCACCGCTCGGGGACCGATCGGGCGGGTCTTCCTGGTCCCCGAGCGGCCCCCCCTCAACCCGGAGGCCGAGCTGGCCCTGGTCAACGCCGAGATGGTGATCATCGGCCCCGGCAGCCTGTTCACCAGCATCCTGCCCAACCTGCTGGTGGACGGCATGGTGGAGGCCCTGAGGCGCTCGCCGGCGATCAAGGTCTACGTCTGCAACGTCGCCACCCAGCCCGGGGAGACCACCGGCTTCCAGCTCCACGACCACCTGGAGGTGCTGGAGCAGCACGTGGGGATGGGGTTGTTCGACTACGTGGTCGCCAACAGCAACTTCGGCGTCCGCCTCCCCCCCTCGGCCCAGGAGGCCGGGGTCCGGCGCGTGTCCTGCGACCTGCGGGCGGTGCAGGCCCGAGGCAACTCCACCCGCTACATCCTGGCCGACGTCGTCAACGCCCGGCTCAGCTCCCACCACGACCCCGACAAGTTGGCCCGCATCCTCATGACCCGCGTCTGGGGCCAGTGAGCGCGGTCCGGAGGTTCAGCCGGCCGCCGGCCCCTTGGGCAGCAGGGCCCCCGGCCCCAGGAGGTTGCCGGGCAGCGACCGCTCCACCGCCGGGCCCGGGGCCAGGGCGTCCGTGACCAGCTCCTCCACCAGGGCGGCGAAGGGGACGCCCGTCGCCTCCCAGAGGTAGAAGGCCAGGGATCCGGGGATCGGGTTCAGTTCGTTGACCACCAGGTCGGCCCCCGTCTCCCCACTCATGAGGAAGTCCACCCGGATCGCCCCCTGGCACCCCAGGGCCTCATAGGCGGCCACCGCCAGCTCCTGGACCCGGGCCCGCAGCGCCGCCGGGATCTGGGCCGGCAGCTCGCGGCGGGCCTGCTTCATGCCCTCCACCGCGGCCTCCTTGCCGCCCAGCTTGCCCCCGGTCACGTACTTGTCGGCGTAGGAGAGGAGGGAGGCGGCCCCCAGCGGCCGCTCCACCGTGGAGGCCCGCGGGGGCCGGGCCTTGACGGCGCAGTTGAGATCGACCGCGTCCGGCACGGCCGGCTCCAGGAGCACGCAGGCGTCGTAGGTGGCGGCCACCGCCACCGCCGCCGCCAGCTCCTCGGGGCCCTCGACCCGGCTGACCCCGACACTGGAGCCGCCACTGTTGGGCTTGACCACCAGCGGGAAGCCCAGCTCGGCGGCGGCGGCGGCGGCTGCCGGCTGCAGCGCCCCATCGGCGGGGTCGTCGCCGCTGCGGCGCAGCAGGCGGCCGGGGACCACCGGCAGCCCTGCCGCCGCCAGGACCCGCTTGCACTGCCACTTGTCCATCGCCAGCGCCGCCGCCAGCGGGCCGCACCCCACCAGCGGCGTGCGAGCCAGGGCCGCCAGGCCGGCCAGGGTCCCGTCCTCGCCATCGGCGCCGTGGGTGCAGGGGAAGAGCGCGTCGAGGGACAGCGGGCGCGGCCGGCGCAGCAGCGACCCGCCGCCCGCCGACCAGCGCCCGGCGGCGAGGTCCAGCAGCACCGGGTCCCCGTCCTCGGGCAGCCGGTCCCGGAAGGCGGCCACCTGGTCGAAGTCGGGGCGGGTCAGCCAGCGCCCGCGCTTGGTGATGTACAGCGGCACCACCGCCGCCCCCGCCTGGCGCAGCACCGGCATCAGCTGGCAGGCGGTGAGGATGCTGATCTCGTGCTCCACGGAGCGGGAGCCGAAGACCACCCCGATGGTCCGGCCCTGCAGGGTCACGGCCGGCCCCTCACGCGCCGCCCTCGGCGTACTGGTCGGGCAGGTCGTTCTCGAAGAGGACCACGCTCCCGGGCCCCGCCACCGCCGGCAGGACCGACTGGGCGGCGGCCAGGCTGGCGACAACCGTGATCCGCTCCGAGCCGAATCCGGCGGCCTCGAGCCCGGCCCGCAGCGGGGCGGTGTGGCGGGGGCCGACCAGGATGACGTGGCTGCAGACCTCCGCCGCCCGCCGCCCGAACTCCTCCATCCAGCGTGGCTCCTCTGATCCCAACTCGATGAAGCCCGGCGTCACCAGGACCCGGCGCTCCCCGGGCAGCCGGCCCAGCACCTCCAGGGCGTCGGCGGCCCCGTCGGGGTTCGCATTGTAGGCGTCGTCGACGATGGTGATCCCGCCCACGGTGGAGACCTCCAGCCGGTGGGGGGCCGGTCGCAGCCGGGCGGCGCGCACCCGCAGCTGCTGGGGGCTGACCCCGCAGCGGTGGGCGACGGCGATGGCGCAGAGCAGGTTGGTGAGGGCGTGACGGCCGAAGAGGCGGCAGCGGACGGCCTGGCGCACCCGCCGGGGCCCGCGCAGGGTGAAGCGGGTCCCCTCGGCGTCGACCTCGACCGACTCGGCCCACCAGGCCCCCTCGGGGGACCCGACCAGGATGGTAGCCGCCCGGCAGGCCCGCAGCAGGGTCGCCCGCTCGTTCACCGCGGCCGGCATGACCGCCACCCCCTCGGAGGGCAGGGCGTCGAAGAGCTCGGCCTTGGCGGCCGCGATCGCCGCCCGGGAGCCGAAGCGCTCCAGGTGCATGATCCCCACCGCGGTGACGATCCCGTGCCGGGGACCGGTGAAGCGACAGATCTCGGCGATCTCGCCCGGGCGGTAGGCGCCCATCTCGACGATGGCGAAGCGGTGCTGGGGGGTGAGCCCCTCGTTGATCGCCCGGCAGACGCCGAGGGTGGTGTTGTAGCTGGCGGGGGTGACGAAGACCGAGCCGTCGCCGGGGTCCAGCAGCGCCGCCAGGTAGCCCTTGGTGCTGGTCTTGCCGTAGCTGCCGGTGATGCCCACCACCACCGGGCGGACAGCCTCCACGCGGGCGGCGGCGGCGGCCATGAAGCCGCGCCGGCGGCGGGCCTCGGCCGGGGCCAGGATGGCGGTGGCCACCACCAGCGCCAGCACCACCACCGGGTCGGCCAGCCCCACCACCACCGCCCCCAGGCTGCCGGCGCGGATGCCGAGCCAGAGCAGCCCCACGGCCAGCAGCCCCGCCACCGCCGCCAGCCGCCGGGCCCGGGCGGTCCAGCGGAGCTCGCCGCGCCGGGCCGGAGAGCGCCAGGTGACCAGCTGGGCCACGATCACCGCCAGCACCGCCAGCTCGGTGGCCAGGGCGCTGCCCCCAAGGGCCACCCCGGCGGCGACCACCCCCACCGCGGGCAGGAGCGCCGCCTGGGCCGGCCGCGCCCGCCAGCGCCGGTCGACGGTGCGCAGGAGCCGGCGCGGCAGGTACTCCTCCAGCTGGTAGAGGTAGAGCCACCCCGATAGCCGGGGCGCGCCGGCCACGGCCGCGACCACGGTGAGGACCAGCGCGGCCCGGGGGCCGATCACGAGCGGCTCCCGGGCCCGGCGGTCACAGGGCGGCGTCCACGAAGGCGTCGAAGACCCGGGCGAAGCGCACCGGCTCATCGAGGAACGGGAAGTGGCCGCTGGCGGCGAACGGGATCAGGACGGCCTCCGGGATCAGCCGCTCGTAGCGCCGGCCCACAGTCTCCAGCGGCAGGGCCGCGTCGTGGGCCCCCCACAGCAGCAGGGTCTGGAGCCGCACCTGGGCCGCCACCTCGCCCAGGTCCTCGTTGACGGCGTGGACCATCGTCTCCCGCATGGGCCCGGCGTCCCGGTAGTCGGCGGACCCGAAGCGCGCCCGCAGCCGGCAGAGGGCGGCCTCCCGCAGGGGCGGGGGCAGCCAGGCCACCCGCCGGCGCCAGCGGTGATAGCGCCGGCGCCGGCGCTCGGTCTCAGGGTCCGGGGCGAGGCGCAGGCCGGAGGGGGAGCACAGGACCAGCCGGTCGACCGGGGGGCTGGGGCCGGCCCCCACGCGCACCGCCACTCCGCCCCCGTAGGAGTGCCCGAAGAGGCTGGGGCGCGCCCAGCCGCGCTCGCGGATGAGGGTGGCCACCAGCTCGGCGTAGGCGGCCCGGGTCCACCCGCCAGGGCCGAGGGGGGAGGCGCCGAACCCCGGCAGGTCGAGGGCCACCAGGCGCCGCCGAGTGCGGCTCGCCCGCAGGAGGGTGGCCAGGGTGGTGGCGTCGCTGCCCCAGCCGGGCAGGCACAGGACCGGCGGGTCGGTGCCGGGCCGCTCCAGCCAGGAGACGGTCACCGCGCCCACCGGCGCCACCTGCCGGACCAGTCCTACGGCGCCGGGGGCGGCGTTGGCCATCTGCTGCCGGAGTGTACCGAAGGCCGCGATCCGCCCTGCGCCCCCAGGGCGGTCCCAGGCAGCGCGCCCCCGGCCCTGCGGTGGGCGCCGCCTCGTCCGGCGGCCACCCGCCACTGGCCCGAGCCGCCGCCGGGAGGCGTGGCCGTCGGCGACGCGGGCCACCGGGCCCGTCCGCCCGCCACGACCCTGGGCCCGGCACCACCCTGCACCCTGCGGTCGATCGTGTCCCGGCCCCGCCCTCCCATGCCACAGCGGCACGCGGGCGCTCGGGTGAGCCCTGCGGGGTGGCGGTGTCCGCATCCGCCACCGCAGGGCGGCGGCCCGCGGTCGGCAGAGGCCCGGCGAGGACCATCCACTGGCAGGCGGCACCGGGCAGGACGAGCGCCCTCGGCGGGGCCCCGGGGCGCCGACGCCAGGGCCCGGCCGCGAAGAGTGATCGGGAGGTTGAAGCGCCACCGGCCCGGCCTCACGACCTACCCGATCTTGTGGTCGGCAGCGGCGGCGCAGGCGAGGGCGAACGGGACATCGCGCCAGTCCATGTCGCGGCGGATGGACCTGGAGGCCTGCGCGCGGAAGACGAAGCGGTTGACCGCCGACCGCGGGGAGGCGATCTCCTTGGCAGAAGCCTGGCCCAGAGCGGCGTGGCCGGCGCGGTCCGCGTGTCGCCTGCCACAAACATGGGACCACCCAAGGGGTGGGTTAGCCAACAACTAGGGACCACCGGCAGCGGTGTTGGCCAGTAACTAGGGACCACTTGGGGCAGGTTCTAGCCAGTAACCAGGGACCACCTGGCTCCGCGGAGCAGTAGCCGGGCACCCTTCTCGCTTTCAGGGCCGAGGAGGTTGCCGATGTTCCGGGAGGTGCCAAGGGTGGAGGTACGGGAAGTCCTGAGGCTGCGCCAGATGGGGTACGGCCTGAGGCGGACGTCCGAACGGCTGGGGATGAACCGCAAGACGGTCCGCCGGTACCTGGCGGTGGCCGAGCGGGTGGGGTTTCGGCCCGAGTCGAGGGAGATCACCGACAGCCTGGTGACCGCAGTGCTGGTCGCGCTCCAGCCCGGGCGCCCGGGTGGCTGGCACGGGGAGGCCTGGGCGGTATTGGAGGGCCAGCGCGGTCTGCTGAAGCCGTGGGTGGAAGAGGGCCTGCGCCTGACCAAAATCCGGGTGTTGCTGCAGCGGCACGGGGTGGTGGTGCCGTACCGCACCCTGCACCGGTACTGCGTGTTGGAACTGGGCTTCGGGACCCGCCGGGAGACCGTCCGGGTGGACGACGGGGAACCCGGGCAGGAACTGCAAGCCGACTTCGGGCGGATGGGTAGCCGAGTCGACTAGGCTGCCACCGATGAGGTTCTCCGCGGTCGTGGCCAGTTCGATGTCGGCCATCGCGCCTCGGTTCTAAACGATGTTGTGCGCGATCAAATAGGGCACTTCTGCAAGGCTGCGACGGGTGGGCTGTAGCAGGGCTGAAAGGGGAGGTGAAACGACCGGAGATTGCTCTCCTGGCGTCTCGTTTCGGAAAGGCGCAAGCGCTTTGATCTAGACGCGCAAGAGCCCCCCCGGCGAGGGCCTTGCGCCATTTCAAGGGATGTTTGAAGTCGCCGATTGAAGAGCTCGCGGACAGGCGGCGTCGTCGCGGCCGCTTCACCGGTGCGGCCGACCTGATCCACGCGATCGGGGTGCGAGCCAAGCGCTGGAACGATGATCCCCAACCGTTGGTGCGGCACCAGGCCGCCGCGGACGTCATCGAGAAGGTGCAGCGTGGTCGTGCCACACTGCGCCAAATGGCGTCCGCGCCGGACCACTAGCGCACCTCACCGACCAGCTGCTCGACGACTTCGTCCGCGGGCCAGCGCCAACCGAAGCGGAGCCGGGCCGCCTCGGCGCCGGCGGATCCCTGGACGCGGGTGACAAGGGCCTTCCACAGCGCCCATCCCCGGGCCCGAGCCCGAGTGTCGTCGTCCACGTCCACCCCGCGCAGAAACGCGTCGCGGCTGTCACCGGCAAACGCGGTCCAGGCGACGGCGAGGTCGCAGGCTGGGTCGCCCACCGCGCAGGCACCGAAGTCGATCACGGCGCTGAGCCGGCCGTCTGCACCCAGCAGGTTCGAGGGGGTGAGGTCGCCGTGCACCCACACCGCCGGACCGCCCCAGGTCGTCGTGGTGGCCATCTCCCAGAGCGCGACGGCCCGCTGGGTGTCGATGGCGCGGCCCAGCCGGCGGATGGCGGCACGCGACTCCTTGTCATAGACGTCGAGCGAGCCGCCCCGGTGGAAGTTGTGGGCGCCCGGCCGCGGCCCGCCGTCGGTGTCGATGGCGTGCAGGGCGACCAGGAACCCCGCCAGGTCGCGGGCGACTCCAGAGCTGCCGCTCCACGGCTCGCTGGCGATCGTGGTGCCCGGGAGCCACCGTCGCACCGACCACGGCCAGGGAAACCCGTCGCCGGGGCGTCCAAGCGCCAAGGACTCCGGGATCGACACCGGCAGGGAAGGCGCCAGCACCGGCAGCCAGCGGTGCTCCTTCTCGGCCTGGAGGGCATAGTGCGGGCCGCTCGGCAGCCTGACCGACATCTCGTCCCCGAGGCGGAAGGTCCGGTTGTCCCAGCCGTCGGACTCGACCGGGACGACCGGGAGGCCGGCCCACTGCGGGAACTGCTCAGCCACCAGCCTCGCGGCCAGCGCCGCCGTGATCCCCACATCGCCCATGGCTCGATTATCACCAGCCGTTCCACCACTTGGCGCCGCGCAGGGGCCCATCCGCTGCCCCACCCGGACGTCGTCTGGCCCGCATCGTGGCATCCCGCCGGCCAGCACCCGTCTCGTGGCGGTCCTGAAGGCCACGCCGATGCCGGGGCGGCCACCGAGCCGGGGCGGAGGAGCCGCAGGGAATCCCTCCTGGGGCTGGGCGACCGCTGGCGTCAGGCGGCGGTGATGGCGTCGGCGATCAGTGCGGCCACCACCACCACCGGGTCCTCGATCTGCGGCAGGTGCGCCATCCCGGCCAGTACCCGACCCCGTCGCTCAGCAGGCGCCGGGCCAGCTCACGGATCCGGTCTCGACCAAGAAGGGCACATCGGGGCCCCCGCAGGCCACGGTGGCCGCGACGTCCACGCGGTCGAGCCGGCTCCAGGCGTCGACACCGCTGGCTCCCGCGCCCTCGGGCACCCGGCTGGCTGTTACGAACTCCACATCGGCCTCACCCACCTGGACTACGGCGCGTTCCCTGGCGGTCGTGACGAGGACGTCCGCGCCGTGGCCACACGCCTGCCCGAGGTTCTCCGGCCCGACCGGGCCCGATCACGCAACTCCCTCGACACCGCTCGGGGCGACCAGCTCGCGCCCCACAAGCCGCTCGTCCAGCGGGACGCGCGCTTCCTCATGCCAATCCGGGAGCGCCGACCGGGAGTCCCGCATCACGCGCCGCCGCGAGCAGACGCTCGTCGTACGCGACGAACGCCGTAAGGGCCTCCTGGGTGACGAACACAACGTGCTCGGCCGTCGCCAGACGGACCGCGTCGAGCGACCGCTGGTCGGGATCGGGGTAGCCTGCGGCGCGCGCGATGACGGCGGGGGACAGGGTGACCACGCCGATGCCGCGCACTACGTCGGGGGCACGGGCGGCCCGGTCCGGAGCGCTCCGCCAGGTGGCACGCATCAGTTCCACCTCGATCAGCACCGGGATCCCCGGCCGCTGGCTGAGCCAGCGGGAAAGATCGTCACTGTGCGCTTGCGGCCGGACGGGCTTCATCGCCGCGTACGTGTCGAGATGGATCACCGGTGCCTCATCGGGGCGCCTCGCCGTACCTGTCCTCCCGGATCGCGCCCACCCCGGCCGAGTCGGGCGCCGTCACCTCGGATTCGGTGAGCAGGGGGAGCGCCCCCCGTGCCGGGCGCAGGTCCCCGGACTCGATCAAGCCCCGGAGAGGATCTGGCTGGACGGGCTCGATGATCGCCACCGGGGCCCCGTTGCGGGTGATCTCCACCCGCGCGCCCGTCTCCACCCGGGCCAACACATCGGCGGTGTGCTGGTTCAGCTCACGAATCGGGACTTGGCGTATATGGGAGGGCGGGCCGCGGCTCCGTACAGCCTCTCGCCGGCCGCGACCACCCGCCCGATCCGCCGTCGGGCCTGTCCGGCCGGCCCGGGGCGCGGTGCCCCGGTGGCGGTGTCGGTGGTGCCGCCGAGCGACGGCGGTCCGGCGGGGCGGTAGCCGCCTGGCCAGGGGTCGTCGTTGGGCCCGCCCGGGGTGTCGAGGAGGACGCACCGGCCATGGCGGACAGGGACGTGACCGGTGAGCAGGCACGCGCCCGCGATCCCACTCAGGCCACCGGGCCCCGGTCCGGGCCGGTTCGCCATCCGGCGTCCAGGTCGGCCCGTGCGGCTCGCAGGCGGCGGACGGCTTCGACCAGGTCCTCAGCGTCCAGGGTGTAGGGCAGGCGGAGGTAGCGCTCGAGGGTCCCGCTGGGACCGAAGCGGGGCCCGGCGGCCAGGCGGAGCCGGTGCGCCTCGGCGGCGTGGACCAAGGCGCTGCTCGCCGGCGCGCCCAGGTCGACCCAGAGCGACAGCCCGCCGGCCGGCACCCCGCAGCGCCAGTCGCCCAACTGCTCCGCCAGTTCCCGCACCAGAACGTCCCGGCCGCGGGCGAGCGCGGCGCGATGGCGGTCCAAGAGCCCCGCGCCCTGATCGAGGAGCCAGGCCGCCACCAGCTGTTCAAGGATGGGGCTGGCCATGTCCGTCGTCCCTCGCACCTCTTGGAAGCGGGTCAGGAGACTGCCCGTGGCCCGGATCCAGCCGATGCGCAGGCCCGCCCAGTAGGCCTTGCTGATGGAGCCGAGCGATATCACCAGGCCCTGGTCGTCGTAGGCGGCAAGGGGCGGAGGGACAGCGACATCGTCCAGCGCCAGCTCCGCGAACGTCTCATCCACCACCAGGTGGATCCCGGACCCTGCGGCTGCCTCGGCGATGGCCGCCCGGCAGGCCTCCGGCATCAAGTGGCCGGTGGGGTTGTGGAAGTCGGGGAGCAGATAGGCCAGGCGGGGCAGGGCCTGGCGGAGGGCCGAGACCACCAGCTCAGCGTCCCAGCCGCCAGGAGACATGCCCACCGTCACCAGCCGGGCCCCGGCCCGGGCCAGGACGTCCAGCGCCCCCGGGTAGGTCGGGCACTCGACCACCACGGGCTCCAGGGGGCTGATCAGGGCCCGAACGACCAAGTCAATGGCCTGCTGGGCCCCGTTGGTGACCAGGATCTGGTCGGGAGACGTGGGGAGGCCTCGCGCCTCGTAGCGGCGGGCGATGGCCTCCCGCAGGACGGCCACCCCTCGCGGCTCGTAGCCGTGACCTCCCAGGTGGGCGGGGAGCTGACCGGTCGCCGCAGCCACCGCCACCATGATCTCCTCACCGCCACTTGGAGCCGCCAGCGCCAGGTCCAGCCAGTCGGCATCCTGGGGGATGGCCGGTCCCCACGGCGCTCCCCGACGGTGCCGCCCGGGCGGCAGCGCGCTCCAGCTGCCTCCTCCCTGACGGCTGTGGAGGAACCCGTC
Source organism: bacterium (assembly GCA_021802045.1). Taxonomy (GTDB): domain Bacteria; phylum Chloroflexota; class Dormibacteria; order Aeolococcales; family Bog-877; genus JAKABB01. The sequence goes on along the minus strand of JAKABB010000019.1, from coordinate 7,524 downwards.
CTCCCGCAGGAGCTGGTAGGCGGCGGTGGCCGTGGTGCGGCTCACTCCCAGGGCCTGAGCCAGGGGCCGCTCGGCCGGCAGCCGGGCCGCAACCGGCACCCGACCGTCCAGCACCAGGGCTCGCAGCGCCAGGGCCAACCGGGCGTAGGCCGGTCCATGGCCTGAGCCAGCCCGCCAGTCCCCGAGAAGACCAGCCATCTGGTTGACAGTTATGGACCTGCCTGGCAAGGCCATAGCCTCACGATTGGCTCTTTTTTGAATGTCCATTTCTATCCATGCTAGATCCATGGAGCCAGCATGGCAAGGGCGGCTGCGTCAGCGTGGCCGTGGCGTTTGGGGACGACTCCGTCCGGTTGCACGTCTTCCCGGGGATGCTCTCGGGCGGCGGCTGGGGCAGCTCTACGCCGGCCTCATCCTCTACGGGTTGAGCGACTCCCTACTGGTTGTGGGCCGCCTCGGCCTGGATCCGTGGGACGTCTTCCAGCAGGGCCTGGCCCGTCACAGCGCCATCCCCATCGGGACCTGGTCAATCCTGGTCGGGATCGGCGTGCTGGGCCTGTGGCTGCCGCTACGTCAGCGGCCGGGGCTGGGCACCCTCAGCAACGTGGTCGTGATCGGCTCGGTGATGGACGTGACCCTGGCCGTGCTCCCTCCGCCGCACGCGATCGGGTTGCGCGTCCTGGCCATGACCGGTGGCGTCGTGCTCAACGGGGTGGCCACCGGCTGCTACATCGGGGCCGGCCTGGGCCCGGGCCCGCGCGACGGCCTCATGGTGGGCCTGGCCGCGCGCGGCCACTCGCTCCGGGTGGTACGCACCGGTATCGAGGCCACCGTGGTCCTGGCCGGTTGGTTGCTCGGGGGCACCGTCGGCGTCGGCACCGTGGCCTACGCGGCGGCCATCGGTCCCCTGGCCCACGTCTTCATCCCCCTGTTCACGCCCCGGAGCGGCGGCGAGGCGCGCCACGCCCAAGAGCGCGCCCGGTGAGGGATCCTCCGCCGGACGGCCTCCGCCGCTGCTGAGACAATGCCGTGGTGCTGGTGGCGATGGCCGGGCTGCCCGGGTCGGGCAAGAGCGCGGTGGCGGCAGACCTCGGGCGCGCCTGGCCCGCTGCGGTGCTGTCGGTGGACCCCGTCGAGGCCGCCATGTGGAGGGCGGGGGTCCAGCGACAACAGCCCACGGGCTTGGCGGCCTACCTCGTGGTTGAAGCCGTCGCCGATGAGCTGCTCGACCTCGGCCAGGCGGTGATCGTGGACGCGGTCAACGCCATCGAGCCCGCGCGGGAGCAGTGGCGCGCCCTGGCCCGCCGGCACGACCTGCTCGTCCGGTTCATCGAGGTGATCTGTCCCGATCGGGACCTGCACCGCCGGCGACTGCAGCAGCGCCACCGTGATCTCGAGGGCTTCCCCGAGCCGACATGGATGTCGGTGGAGGCGCGTCGTGCCGGGTTCGCCGAGTGGACCGATGACCGCCTGGTTCTGGACTCGACCCGTCCCCGCGAGGAGAACCTGGCGGCGGCGCTCGAGCACCTCGCGGTGCCGCCCCGGTAGCGGACCGGGCCAGCGGACGCCACCGGCCGCTGCCCGAAGCCCGAAGCCCGAACGGTGATGATCCCGCGGTAATGCGGTGGATTCGGGTCCCACGCACCGGCGGCGGACGGCCAGCCGTCGACGCGGGACCCGAGCGCACGGGCCGGCCCATCTCGGCGGGGCCGACGGCCGGGCGACCACCCAACCGCAGGCGCCGCGGCGTCGAGCCCAGCGGCGGCGGCGGGGGCACCTCCTCCCAGGGGCGGGCGCGCGGGCGGCGCTGGAGTGTGCCGAACGACGGGGCGACCAGACCACGGCGGGCTCGGGGCGCGCCCGGCAGCGTCGAGCGCCGGGCTCGCCGGGTGGGAGAGCCCTTGCCCTCAAGCGCACTTGAGCGGCTAGGGTGGCCGGATGCTCCCCCGACCCGCCCGGGCACTCCGCCCCGGACTCCCCCGCCCGGTCTGGATACTCATCGCGGGTGCCACCCTCTCCGCCGTCGGGAACGGCCTGGCCACCCCCTTCCTCGCCATCTACCTGCACCTGGTGCGCGGGGTCCCGATCGCGGTGGTGGGCAGCATCCTGGCGGTCCAGGCGGTGGGCGGGCTGGGCATGACCCTGGCCGGCGGCGGCCTCACCGACCGCTTCGGCGCTCGCCGGACCTCCCTTGTCGGCCTCGGCCTGCAGGCGGCGGGCGCCGCGGTCTTCGCCGCTTCGGTGAACATCCCCCTGGCGGTCCTGGGGGCATTCCTGGTCGGCGTGGGCAACGGCCTCTTCTACCCGGGGACCTTCACCCTGCTGGCCCGGCTGACGACCCCGGCCCAGCGGACGGCCGCCGCGTCCCTGCGGTACGCCGGGATCAACCTCGGCATGGGGCTCGGCGCCGTCATCGCCGGGCTGGTGGTCTCGGTCGCCCGGCCGCTGACCTTCGTCGGCATCTTCCTCGCCGACGCCGCCAGCTTCGTCGCCTTCCTGGTCCTGCTGGCGCTCTGGGTCCCGGAAGCAGCGGCCGCGGCCCAGCCCCGCGTCGGCGAGCCCCCACCGGATGCCGGCCGGGTGCGGTACCGGGCCGTGTGGGCCCACCGCACCTTCCGCTCGGTGCTCCTCATCCAGGCGCTGATGGTGATGGGCGGGTACGCCCAGCTCAGCGGAGCGATCCCCCTCTACGCCAAGGCCGTCCTCGGGGTCTCCACCCGAGCCATCGGCCTGGCCTTCGCCGCCAACACCCTCCTGATCGTGGTCGCCCAGATGCCGCTGGCGGCACTGATCCCCGGTCGCCGCCGCTCCCGGGCCCTGGCGGCGACCGCCCTGGTGTGGGCCCTGGCCTTCGCCATCGGGACCGGCGCGGCCACCCTGCGGCCGCACGGGCTGGCGGCGGCGCTGGCCCTGGGCGCGGTGTACGTCGCCTTCGGCGTCGGGGAGTGCCTGCTCAGCGCCTCTCTGGCGCCGCTGGCCATGGACCTGGCGCCGGAGCACGGCCGGGGCCGGTACATGGCCGCCCTCAGCCTGCCCTGGGGCGCCGGGATGCTGGTGGGGCCGGCGCTGGGCACCCTGATCATCGGCTCCCCGGCCCGGGCCCTCTTCTGGCCCCTGCTGATGGCCAACGCGCTGCTCCTGGCGGCGATGGGCTGGCGGCTGGGCCGCCGCCTGCCGGCCGCGGTCGACCGGGCCCCTCGCCGCGTCCACCACCGCCCGCTGCCGGCCGCGGGCGTGGAGTAGCCGGGCCGGGGGCGGCCCCCGGAGCCCCGCTATACTCCGGCCGCCATGGGCGCAGCCGAGCCCCCCGCCGCGCCCGACCCGGTCCGGGTGCTGGTGGTCGACGACGAGCCGGCGATCGTCGAGTTCCTGGCCATGGGCCTGCGCCGCGAGGGCTACGCGGTCCGGACCGCCGCCGACGGGCGCGCGGCGCTGCCCCAGGTCGACGCCTTCGACCCCGACCTGGTGGTGATCGACGTCATGATGCCGCGCCTGGACGGCTTCGCCCTGACCCGCGAGCTGAGCGGCCACCCGCGGCGCGGGCTCCTGATCCTCTCGGCCCGTGACGAGAAGAGCGACCGCATCGCCGGGCTGGAACTGGGGGCCGACGACTACCTGGTCAAGCCCTTCGACTTCGACGAGCTGCTGGCCCGCCTCCGCGCCATCCTGCGGCGCCGCCAGCCGGCCCGGGCCGCGGTCGTCGCTGCCGGGGGCATCGTCGTCGACCGGGCCCAGCGCACGGCCCAGGCCGACGGCCGCGGCCTCGAGCTCTCCACCCGGGAGTTCGACCTGCTGGCCCATCTGGTGGAGCACGCGGGCCAGGTGTGCCACCGCCAGCAGCTCCTGGACGCCGTCTGGGGGCATGCCTTCTACGGCGACGAGAACAACCTGGAGGTGTACATCCGTTACCTGCGCCGCAAGCTGGGCGACCAGGCCCGCCAGCGCATCCAGACCGTCCGTGGCGTCGGCTACCGGCTCGCCGACCGCTGACCGCGGCGGCGGGGGCGCCGGCCGGCCGGGGGGTGTTCACGTGCCCTGGCACGCCAGCCTGCGCTGGCGGCTGACCCTCCTCTTCGTGGGCCTGCTGGCCGCGCTGCTGGTGCTGGCGGGGGGTGCGGAGTACCTGGCCGTGCGCCAGAGCCTGGTCCAGAACCGGGCCCAGAGCCTGCGGGCCGACTTCGCCGTCGCGGAGCGGCTCCTGCGCCACGCCGACGCGCTCCGGCGGGCGCGGGGCGCCTCGCCCCTCCCGCTGCGGGCGGCGGCGGCGGCGTTCGCGCACGCGGGCGGCGCCGCCGGGGTCTCCACCGTGATCTTCGGGCCGGGGCTGCAGCTGCTGGTGGAGGTCCCCGGGCGCGGGGGCCCGACGGGCCGGCTGCCGCTCCTGCCGGCCCGGGTGCTGGCGGCCGCGGCCGGTGGTCGCGGCTCGGGGCCCATCCTCCTGGGCAGCGGGACGGCCGCGGAGCTGGCGGTGGCCCTCCCCCTGCACCGGGCGGGGCCCGGCGCGGCCGTGGTCCAGCTGAGCCTGCCGGCGCGCACCATGGAGCAGGACCTGCGCACCATCGGGCTGCTCCTCGGCGTGGGCGGCGTGGCGACGGTGCTGCTGGCCCTGGCCCTGGGGCTGACCTTCAGTGGCCGGGCCCTGCGACCGCTGCGACGGCTGACGGCCACCGCCGCGGCCCTGGGGCAGGGTGACCTCAGCCAGCGCAGCCGCCTCCCCCCCCGGCGCGACGAGGTGGGGGTGCTGGCCGGGGTCTTCGACGAGATGGCCGCCAGCGTCGAGCGCACCGTCCAGCTCCGGGAGGAGGCCGAGCGCCAGATGCGGCAGTTCATCGGGGACGCCTCCCACGAGCTGCGCACCCCGCTCACGGCCCTGAAGGGGTACCTCGACGTCCTCCGCCGGGGGGCGGTCCGCGACCCGGCGGCGGTCGCCACCGCCCTGCCGTCGATGGCCGCCGAGGCCGAGCGCATGCGCCAGCTGGTGGAGTCCCTGCTGATCCTGGCCCGGGCCGACGCCCACCGGGCCCTCACCCCCCGGCCGCTCCAGCTGGACCAGATCGTGGCCGCCTTCCTGGACGGCCGCCCGGCGGGCGGCACCGTCACCCGCGACCTCAACCCGGGCTGCGTGGCGCTGGCCGACCCGGACGCGGTCCTCACCATCCTCACCAACCTGGCCACCAACGCCAGCCGCTACGCCCCGGGGGCGCCGGTCAGCTGGCGGACCTGGCGCCAGGGGGCCGAGGTGGGCCTCAGCTGCGCCGACCGGGGCCCGGGCATCGACCCCGAGGACCTGTCCCACCTCTTCGAGCGCTTCTACCGGGCGGACCGCGCCCGCAGCCGGGTGGCCGGGGGCAGCGGGCTGGGGCTGGCCATCGTGCACGCCCTGGCCGAGGCCCAGGGGGGACGGGTCACGGTCCGCTCCCAGCCCGGTGCCGGCGCGACCTTCACCGTGTTCCTGCCCGCCGCCCCGGGTCCGTAGGGCCGGCCCCGCCCGCGCCGCGGGTCCGAGCTGACGCCCGGCGCTATCCCGCCCGGGCGACCCGGAGCCGGACGACCCCCGGCCCCATCTCCGGCGCCGGCTCCACGGCCGCGACCCGGTCGCCGTCGTCCCGGCACGAGGCCGGGACGCTCTCGGCGGGCTCGCCGGGGTCCAAGAGCACCTCCAGCTCCACCCCCGCCGGGAGGCGGTCCAGCGCGATCCGGGTCCGGACGAAGGTCAGCGGACAGCGGACCCCCCGCAGGTCCAGGCAGGAGGGCGTCGGCCCGCTGGCCGGGGAGCCGGCGGCCGGGTCAGCCATCCGCGACCTCGGCGGTGGCCTGGAGCTCGCAGAGCGCGCCCAGCGGGAGCTCGGCGGCGCCCAGCGCCACCCGGGCGTGGCGGCCGGCCTCCCCCAGCACCGCCACCAGCAGGTCGGAAGCCCCGTCCACCACCTGGGGCTGGGCCGTGAACCCGGGGGCCGAGCGCACCCAGCCCTGGAGCAGCACCATCTGGGCGATCCGGTCCAGGCCCCCCGCCCCCTCCGCCAGCACCGCGAGCAGGCTGAGCACGGCCACCCGGGCGGCCCTCACCCCCTCCTCCACGGTGCGGTCGTCGCCGACCCGGCCGGTGAGCAGGGTGCCGGCGTCCACGGGCAGGACCCCCGCGGTGACCAGCAGGGCCCCGCTGCGGCGCCAGGCCCGGTAGCTCCCCCGCGGCGCCGGCGGCGCCGGCAGGGTCAGCCCCAGGGCCCGCAGCCGGTCCAGGGCCCCGCTCACGGTGGGCCCTCCACCTCGAGCCGCTCCCGCCGCCGCCGCAGGCCCAGCCCGGTGCCGAAGAGCACCAGGATCAGGGCGGCGCCCGCGACCACCGGGACCCACGCCGGCATCCCCCGGAGGAGGCTCGGCGGCCGGGCGCGGCGCGGGGGCCGGCGGTGGGTCGGCCCCGGCGTCACCGGGACCACGGTGACGGTCACCGGCGGCCCGCTGGCGGCGGCCACCGCCACCGGGCCCGGGACGCTGGCGTCGACCAGCCGGGCCACGCCGCCGGCCATGGTGTTGGGGTCGACGACCGTGGCCAGGACCGTCAGCGGCTGGGTGGCCAGCGCGGTCAGGGAGACCGCATTGGGGCTGGGGAGCCCGGCCTGGACCGGCGTCCACGAGGCGCCCCCGTCGGTGGTTCGCTGCAGGCCGCCACCGCTGCTGCCGCCGTTGTCGCCGCCGACGTAGGCCACCGCGGGGTTGCGCGGGTCGAAGGCGATCGCGGTCGGGGTCCAGAGCACCCCGGCGGCCAGGGTCAGCTGCGCCCACGTCTGCCCGTCGGTGGTGCTGAGGAACAGCCCCTTGGCGTTGCCCTCCAGGAGCGGGGGGTTGGGGGACGCGTGGCGGCCCAGCGCCAGCGGGCCGGCGGCGACCGCCCACACGGGGACGTTGCCCGGGTCCCCCTGGCTGAGCGGCTGCCAGCCCCCGCCGCTGGTGACGGCCAGGTTGCGGAAGAGCGCGCCCCCGGCCAGCATGCCCCCGTCCGCGCCGGCCAGGACCGCCAGCGGGCTGGGGGTGATCACGGCCACGCTGCTGACCTGCTGGGTGGCCAGGCCCTCGGCCGCCCACCCGGTGCCGGTCCCCGACACGTAGACCCCGGCGTCGGTGCCCAGCACGATCGCGGTCGGGGCCACGGCGATGGCCCGCACGTCGAGGTTGCCGAGCCCGGTGTTGTCGGCCTGCCAGGTCTGGCCCAGGTCGCGGCTCCGCTGCACCCCCTGGCGCGCGGTGCCGGCGTAGAGGGTGTGCCCGTGGGGGCCGAAGGCCAGCGCCCAGACCAGCCCCCGAAGGGGGGTGGGGGCCCAGGTGGCGCCGCCGTCGGTGCTCTCCAGCACCCCCTGGGAGGTGGCCACCAGCAGCCGCTGGGGCTGCCCCGGGACGGCGACCACGCTCCAGGCCGCCGGGGCGCGATGGGGCCCCGTGGCCAGGGGGCCGAGCGGGGTCCAGGCCGGGGGCGGGACGGCGGCGGCGGCCAGGGTCGCGGCCGAGAGCACCGCCCCGGCTAGGGCG
>JAKABB010000018.1 GCA_021802045.1 bacterium | reverse complement strand
CGGGCCCGCGCGGACCCGCGGCGTGGCCACGCGCGGCGGGCTGACGCGGGCCGGGCCCGAGGCCCCCCCGCCCCCCCCGGAGACGGCTGAGCCGTGCCGGGGACGATCTACGACGTCGCCCAGCAGGCCGGGGTGTCCACCGCCACCGTTTCGCGGGTCGTCGCCGGAGGGGCGCGCGTCTCCCCGGCGACCCGGCAGCGGGTGGCGGACGCGATCCGCGAGCTGGGCTACCGACCCAACGCCCTGGCCCGCAGCCTGGCCGTCGGGCACACGCGCACCGTGGCCCTGCTGCTGCCCGACATCACCAACCCGTTCTTCCCCGAGCTGGTCAAGGGTGTGCAGCTGGTGGCCGACGAGGACGGCTACACCCTGATCCTCTGCGAGACCGCCGGTGACCCCGACAAGGAGGCGCGCTACCTCACCATGCTGCGGGGCCAGCAGGTGGACGGCCTGCTGGCCATCGGGCTCACGCTCCCCCGGGCCCGGACGGAGCAGGTCCTCGGCCCCGACCTGCCGGTGGTCTGCCTCGACCGCAGCATGGACCTGCGCCGGGCCAGCCAGGTCCACGTCAACCACCGCCAGGGGGCGCGTCTGGCCACCCAGCACCTCCTGGCCCTGGGCCACCGCCACATCGCCCACATCGCGGGCCCGCCGGCGCTGCGGGTCGGGGCCGCGCGCCGGGAGGGCTACCAGCTGGCCCTGCGCGAGGCGGGGCTCCGGCCCGATCGCGCGGCCGTGATCGCCGGGGACCTCACCGAGGACGGCGGGTACGCGGCCGCCCTGCGGCTGCTGGAGCACCCCGGCCCCGCGCCGACGGCGATCTTCGTGGCCAACGACCTCATGGCCATCGGGGCCATGGCCGCCCTGCGGGCCCGGGGCATCGGGGTCCCCGGGGACCTGTCGGTGGTGGGCTTTGACGACATCCACCTGGCCGCCTACACGTCACCGCCGCTGACCACCGTCCACCAGCCCGCGCGGGAGATGGCCCGCCGCGCCACCGAGATCCTGCTCGCGGCCATCGCCGCGCCGGGCGACCGCCGCCCTCGGCGAGCCGTCTTCGACGCCACCCTGGTCGTGCGCGGCTCCAGCGCGCCCCCGTAGGTGTCAGGCCGGGGCGGACCCGCTCCCGGGCCGGGCCGGGCCCGGGGCCGGCGACGCACAGGGGCCCGGGGCCCCCATCGGCAGTGGCCGCAGCGCCACCGTCTCCGGGCTCCGCGGCCCCACCCGCAGCTGGTAGTCGAACTGGAACAGCAGGCCCGGAGAGTTGCCACTTGGGAAGTACGGCATGACCGAGAGCCCGTAGCACCCCGGACGCAGGCGGATCCGGAAGGTCTGGTTCCGCCCCAGCATCGCCGCCGGCACACCGGCCTCAGCGATGGGCGCCGGGCCGGACGCGCCCGTTTGCGCGTAGAACCACACCTTCCACCTGAGCCGCCGGAGCCCCAGCGGCTCGCGGCAGGGGCTGGGCTGGCAGCGAGCGGCCGGCAGCAGCGTGCCGAGGACCAGGGTGGTGGCCGGCGGGCGGGCGGCCGGCCGGCCACCGCCGGCCCGCGATGCCGGCGGTGCCCCCAGCCCGACCGCCGAGGCCCCCAGGGCGAGGGACAGGAGCCCGCCCGCCACCACCGCCCGCCGGGTGACCATGCCGCGCAGCGTAGCACCAGGCCGAGCGCCGCCGACGCCCTCGCCGGCCGCCGACGCGCCCGGCCGTCAGGCGGGCGCGGGTCGGCTCTCGGGAGCCCCCGACGACGATCGGCAGGGGAAGGCGGGCGGTGCCCACGTCGGGCGCAGTCCGACGGTCTCCGGCCTGCCCGGCCCCACCCGCAGCTCGTACGGGAACAGGGGCAGGATGTCCGGCGCGCCCCCGCCGGCGTAGTCCGGCACCACCGCGATCTGATAGCAACCGGGACGGAGGCGCACCCAGAAGCGGCCATCCCGCCCCACGAGGACGGGCGGTGCCGCGCCGGCCCCGCCGAACGACTTGCCGGGCCTGCGGAACAGGGTCTCGACCAGCGCCTGCGCCCGGAGCCCCCGGAGTGACCGCGGGGCCCGGCAGTGGTTCGCGGCGCAGCGCGCGAGCGGGAGCAGCCTCACCGTGACCAGGGTGGTGGCCGGCGGGCGGGCGGGCGGCCCCCCGCCGCCGGCCCGCCATGCCGGCGGCGCCCCCAGCCCGACCGCCGAGGCCGCCAGGGACAGGGACAGGAGCCCGCCCGCCACCACCGCCCGCCGGCTGACCATGCGCGCGGCCTAGCGCCGGCGGGCGGACGGCGCGCCGGTCCGCCCCCCCTGGTCAGTAGGTGACCCGGACCTCCCGGCGGGCCCCGTCGACGATGACCGTGCCCCCACTCGGGACCACCAGCTGGGGGTCGGTGTGCCCGAAGTCGACGTCGAAGACGACCGGCGCGTGGGGGCTGTACTCCCGGAGCGCGCGCTGGACGGCCGCCCGCTGCTCCGCGGCGTAGCGCGCCCCCTCCTCCCTCGAGCGGGGCTGCTCGAACGACCACGCCTTGGGACGGCCCACCAGGACCGCGCCGAACCGCTCCAGCAGGCCGCGCTGGCCCATCCCCATCAGGACCCGGTAGACGTAGGTGGCGGGCGGCGTCTCCTCGGAGGTCTCCAGGAGCAGCACCGCACCGGTGTAGGCCTCCGGGTCCAGCAGGTGGCGCCCGGCCCGCAGGTGGAAGTCCACGATCTCCAGCGACCCGCCCCAGGCGGGGCCAGCGACGGTGACCGGCGGGCCGTCCCAGCCCCATCCGTCCGAGGGCCGCATCGTGGGCTCCGGCGCCGCCGCGTCGGACCAGTCGACCTCCTCGTCGGTGAACTCCGCCGGCGGGGTCAGGGGCACGAGCCCGGAGCCGAAGAGGGCCGCCCGCAGCGAGGCCGCGGTCACCGGGTGCATGCGGCCGGCGCGACCGAACTGCACCATCACCGACCCGCCGTGGTAGGCGACGAGCCCGGCGTTCCACAGGTAGATCAGCAGGTTGGTGTTGTCGCTGTACCCGAAGAACGGCTTGGGATGGGCCCGCAGCAGCTCCGGGTCCAGGTGCCGCAGGACTTTCAGCTGGTCCTCGCCGCCGATGCTGGCCAGGATCGCACGCACGCTGGGATCGGTGAAGGCGGCGTGGATGTCGCGGGCCCGCTCGGCCGGCGACGCACCCAACTGGCGGGTGGTCGGGTACTCGACCGGCACCAGTCCGAAGTCCGCGCGCAGCCGGCCCAGGCCCCGCTCGAAGACGGCGGGGTGCATCGCCGGCCCGGCCCAGGACGGGGAGAGCACCGCCACCCGGTCGCCCGGGCGCGGCTTGGGCGGGTAGGTGAATCGCGGCCGCCGGCCCAGTTCGCCCGCGGCCCGTGGCGGCGGCGCGGGGCTCACCGCGCGGGTGGTGCCCCGGCGCCAGGGGCCGCCACCGCCTGGCCCTCGGCGTCCCCGGACGCCGAGCGGGTGGCCTCCGGCCCCGGCTCCGATCCGCCCCCGCCCGACGGGGCCGGGGGTGGGCCGGCACCCGGCGCCTCCGGGGCCACCGCCGGCGGGGAGAGGGGGACGATCTCCGCGCCCGCGAAGGCCGGGATGCCGCTGACCAGCCGCACCAGGGCTGGCGGCAGCGGGTCCGCGATCCGCCGCAGCCCCGCCAGGGCCAGGGCCGGCTGGAACTGCATCGTGGTCTGGGCGACGGTCTCCGCGTACTGGTGGGCCCGCTCCCAGCGCGCCTCCCCGGTGGTGAGCGCCAGCCACCGCAGCGCGTCGACCACCGCCCCCCAGGTGAACGTCGGCTGGTAGGTGTCAGCGTCGAAGTGGGTCCGCTCGCCCACGGCGAAGCGGAAGAGGGCCTCGTCCGTCCGCACCCGCCGGCGCTGCTGGGCGCGCCGGGCCGCCATCAGGGTGGGGATCGCCAGCCAGGCCTCGGCCGCGGCGCGCAGGGAGGCGCCGGGATGGCGGCCGCGCAGGGCGTTCCGGCCCAGCCACGCGGTGCGTCGGAGCCAGATCCGCAGGGCACGGCGGGCCTCGAGATGGGTGCCCGCGGTCAGCATCAGGTTGCGCTGGATCAGGCGGAACTTGAACCCGGGGGGACGCTGGCGGGTGCTGGCCGAGTGCACGTGGTAGACCCGGGCCTCGGGCACGGCCCAGAAGGTCTCGCCCCGGATGCCGGCCCGCAGGGACCACTCCACGTCCTCGTAGAACATGAAGAAGCGCGCCTCCAACGGCCCCACCCGTTCCGGGGCGAAGGCCTCGCGCCGGACCAGGGCGGCCCCGAAGCAGACCCCGAAGACCGGGCCCTCGCGATCGAGCTGACCGAGATCGACCTGCCCCAGCCCGCGCTGGGCGGCGGCCCCGGTGGGCCCCATGATGATGCCGATGGAGTCGATGATCTCGCGGTCCCCCGCCAGCAGCATCTTGGGCGCGAAGGCGACCGCGCCCGGGCGCCGGGCGGCGGCGGCGACCAGGCGCCGGACGGTGTCCGGCTCGATCTCGGTGTCCGGGTTGAGCAGGAGGCAGAGGGCCCCCCGGCTCATCTCCACCCCGCGGTTGATGCCCTCGGCGAAGCCCAGGTTGCGATCCAGCGCCCGGAAGCGGATCTCCGGTCGCGTCGCCGCCAGGAGGGCCGCCACCCCGTTGCTCGACCCGTTGTCGACCAGCACCACCTCCAGGGGCTGATGGGTCGAGGCCAGCACCGAATCGAGGCAGCGCATGAGCATGGCCTCCTCGGGCTCGTAGGTCAGCACGATCACGCTGACCAGGGGCGGCGGCCTCCAGCCGACCGGGCCCTCGGTCACGCCCGCACCGGGGCGGGGGCCAGCTCCGGCAGCTCCCAGCGCTGGCCCAGGAGGGCCACGCCCCGCTCGGGCCGCTGGTCGGTGACGACCCGGAAGGCGTAGACGCGGTCGAGCAGGGTGTACCACTCCTCGGTGCGGATCTCGGCGATCCCCACCGTCACCTGGAACAGGCCATCGAGCAGGGGCAGCGCCGGCATGGCCAGCCGGACCACGCCCCGCGCCGGCAGGACCGCCTCCTCCAACTCGCTGTCATCGGTGGGGACGGTCAGGACGGTGACCCCGTCCTCGCGCACGAAGCCGACGAAGAAGCGCGGGCCCGTCAGCGGCTGCGGGGACTCGTAGCTGATCTCGACCGCGAAGGGGTCCCCGGTGCGGAAGACCGTTGCCGGGCCGTCCGGGCCGATGAAGCGGATGCCCGTGACCCCCACCCCGGCCCGTCCTCCGGGGAGGGGCGGGCGGGCGCGGGTCTCCAGCTCCAGGCGGATGGCCTCGCGGGCGTTGACCTCGGCCACGTACTGGCCCAGCACCGGTTCGACCGCCCCCATCTCGCGCATCCGGCCCCCATCCAGCCAGATGGCGGTGTCACAGGTCTCCCGCACCGACTCCAGGCCGTGGGAGACGAAGATGAGGGTCCGGCCCTCCGACCGGAACTGACTGATGCGGTCCATGCAGCGGCGCTGGAAGGCCGCGTCGCCCACGGCCAGCACCTCGTCCACCACCAGGATGTCGGGGTCCAGGTGGACGGCGATGGAGAAGCCCAGGCGCACGTACATGCCCGAGGAGTAGGTCTTGACCGGGTTGTCGATGAACCGGTCCAGCTCGGCGAAACCGACGATGTCGTCGAACACCCGCCGGATGTACCGGCGCGGCAGTCCCAGCAGGGCCCCGTTGAGATAGATGTTCTCGCGGCCGCTGTACTCGGGATGGAACCCGGCCCCCACCTCCAGGAGCGCGGCCAGGCGCCCGTCGACGTGGACCGAGCCCTGGTCCGCCACCAGGATGCCGGCGATGCAGCGCAGCAGGGTGGACTTGCCAGACCCGTTCTCCCCGATGATCCCCAGGGTGGCCCCCACCGGCACCTCGAAGCTGGCGTCGCGCACGGCCCAGAAGTCCTCGTAGCGGCCGCGACCACGGTGGACCAGCACCTGCTTCAGGGTCTGATTCCGCTGGTGGTAGAGGCGAAAGCGCTTGCCCAGCCCGGTGACCCGCACCGCCGGCCCGGCCATCAGACCTCCTCCGCGAAGCGCCGCCGGACCCGGCCGAAGACGCCAACGCCGACCGCCACCGCCACGGCGGCCATGGCCACCGCGTAGAGCAGCCCGTGCCAGTGCTGGGGCCACTGGTTGGCCTCGATGACATCCTGCTGGGCGGTGACGATCCAGGTCATGGGGTTGAGCTTGACCAGGAGGCCGAAGGTCCGGCCCAGGGTGCCGTGGTCGTGCTGGTAGACCAGCGACAGCTGGTAGATGATCGGCGTGAGGTAGAACCAGACCAGGGTCACCACCGTGACCAGGTACTCCAGGTCGCGGAAGAACACGTTGCCCGCGGCCAGCACCAGCCCCAGGCCCAAGACCAGGGCGAAGGTCACCAGCACCAGGACCGGGAGCAGGAGCAGGGGCCATCCCGGGACCAGGTGGAAGATGATGAAGAAGGGGATGAGCAGCACCAGGCTGATCAGGTAGTTGACCAGCGCCGCCAGCACCGAGGAGACGGTCAGCAGGACCCAGGAGAAGGACACCTTGCGCACCAGCCCGGCGTTGCTGACGATGCTGGAGGTGGCCGAGCTCAGCCCCTGGGAGAAGAAGTTCCAGGCCAGGAGCCCGGCGATGATGTAGGCGGGGTAGGACTTTCCCTGGAAGTGCAGGTTGGCGAAGTGCGAGAAGACCACGGTGTAGACGACCATGAACACCAGTGGGTTGAAGAGGGACCACAGGATGCCCAGCACCGAGCCGCGGTAGCGCGCCTGCACGTCGCGACGCACCAGCTCGCCCAGCAGTTCCCGGTTGCGGGCCCAGGCGCCGGTCCGCGGCGCCCGGAGCGGGGCCGCGAGGTCGCCGCTGGCCCGGAACTCGTTGGTCGCCACGACAGGTGGAGTCTAGCAGGGGCCTTCCGGCCCCTCCGCCCGTTTCCAGATCGGGGCGCGCTCCTTGACCGCGTCGATCACCTGCCGGCAGGCGGCGAAGGCGGCGTCCCGGTGGGCCGCCGCGGCCACCACCGCCACCGACGGCTCCCCGGCCAGCACCCGCCCCACCCGGTGCTGGACGGCGACCCCCACCGCCCCCGTCAGCCGGCAGGCGGTGGCCGCGATCTCCCGGCACTCGGAGTCGGCCATGGCCAGGTAGGCCTCGTAGGTCAGTGCCGGAACCCGGCGTCCATCGTCGGGGTCGCGGACGACGCCCACGAAGGTGACCACGCCCCCGACCCCCTCCCGGCCCAGGCTGGCGGCCAGCCGGTCCACGTCGATCGGCTCCGGCCCCACGTGGATCCACGGCTCCTGGGACGGGGCGCCGCCCGAGACCGGGGGCAGGAAGGCGACCTCATCCCCGCTCGCGATCGGGGCGTCCCACCCGACGTACTCCCGGTTGCGGGCGACCCGCAGGCCGTCCCGCAGCGACCGCAGCCCCGGCACGGCCCGGCAGCAGGCATCCCAGCAGGCGCTGGCGTCGGCGCCGGCGGGCAGGTCCACCACCAGCCGCGCCTGGCCCGCCCGCTCCCGGAGGGTGGCGAAGAGCAGCACGGTGATCGAGGCGGGGCGATCCACGGCCCCGAGCGTAGCAACTCCCGGGGCGGCCCTCACTGCCGGAAGAGGTCCCGACCGGCCTCGCGCTGGAGCTCCGACGCCCCCCGGCCCTGACCGTGCCAGCGCAGGCCGCGGACGACGGCCACCGGCCGGCCCGCGACCTTGCCCATCACCAGCTCGGCCAGGCCGGCGATCTCGTCGGCGCTGGCCAGGGTCGAGGCCCGCAGGGTGTAGCCGTGGGGGTCGACGATCCCCCGGTGATCACTGAGCCCGGGTAGCCCGGCCAGCCCCACGGCCACGTTGACACCGCCCTCGCGGAACGGCCGCCCGAAGGTGTCGCAGATCATCACCCCCAGGGGCCCCGCGCCCACCAGCGGCAGCCAGGCCCGGCGCAGGCGGGCGGCGGAGCCGTCGGGATCCACCGGCAGGCAGGTGACCACCTCCCCCCCGCCGACGTTGCTGCGGTCGACGCCGGCGTTGGCGCACACCAACCCGTGCCGGGTCTCGGTCACCAGCACTCCGGGCCCTGCCCGCACCACCCGCCGGCTCTCGCCGAGGATGACCTCCACCAGCCGGGGGTCAGCCTGCACCCGGGCCGCCAGGGCCCGGGCCTCAGCCCCGGGCCGGACCTCCTCCAGGGGGACCACCCGGCCTTCGGCCTTGGAGACGATCTTGTGGGTCACCACCACGATGTCCCAGGGGCGCAACCCGCCCGCCGCCTCCAGGGCCGGCCGGAGCATGGACCCCAGGTCGTCCCCGAGGTGGGCCTCCCCCACCCCCTCCACCGCCCAGCACTCCACCCGATCGGCGGTGAAGCCGGAGATCACCGGGGGCCGACCCGCTCGGCCAGGCCCTGGAGCAGGTGGTGGGCGGCGCTGCGGGGCGGGAGGGCCCGCAGCGCCTCCACGTCCTCCAGCCGGTCGCAGTCCCGCCGCAGGCCGGGGCGGTCCACGAGGTGGACCGGGAGCCCCAGGACCGCCGCCGCCGCCCGGTGGCGGGCCAGCGAGTCCGGCCCGAAGCGCAGCACGTCGGCCACCGGGGGCCGCAGGACCAGGGCGTTGGTCCCCGTCCCGGCGGCGTCCGGCGCCAGCCACAGCCCGGGGCCGTCCGCCGCCCGGGCGATGGCCAGGAGGTGCCCGAGGTCGGCGGGAGTGACCTCCGGCAGGTCGGCGGCGGCGGTGGCGACCACCTGGGCCCCCCTCGCCAGGGCCCAGTCGAACCCCAGCCGCACCGCCGGGGACTGGCCGGCGCCCGCGTCCGCCAGCCACGCCGCCCCCACCCGACCGGCCAGGCGACCCACCTCGGGGTCATCCCCGACCAGGACCAGCGAGGCCGGGGGCCAGGTCGCCGCCGCGCAGCGGACCGTCCCCGCCGCCAACGCCAGCCCCAGCACCCGCCGGTCGGCGGCGCTGAGCACGCCGGCCAACCGCTGCTTGGCGCCCTGCAGCGGCTTGACCGGGATCACGAGCGCGACGGCGGACCCGCGAACGGACACCGGTTGAGGGTACCGGAGCCAGGGCCACACCATCCGCGCATCTCGTTAGAATCGCCAGATCATGCGTGGCCAGGGGGGACCAGCCCGCGGGGCCGCGGCCCCGTGTCCGGTCGGATCCGGCCCCTCCGGCGAGGCGCGGGTCGGCACCGTCATCCAGGTGGTGCTGTACCACTCCCAGCAATGGCTGCCCGGCCTGGTCGCGGCCCTGAACCAGCTGGAGCCGGGACCGGCGCCGTTCGAGGTGGCGTTCTGGGACAACGCGCCCGGTGACGGCAGCGCCGAGGTGATCCGCCAGGCCCGGCCGCGCTTCCCCCACACCGTGGTGGAGGCCCCCGAGGGCAACATCGGCTTCGGCGCCGCCCACAACCGCCTCGCCGCCGCCGGCCCGGCGGCGCCGTACCTGCTCCTGCTCAACCCCGACACCCTGCCCTTCTACAACTGCCTCACCCGCCTGCTGGCGGCCGCCGCCGCCCACCCCGAGGCGGGGCTGCTGGAGGCGGCCCAGTTCCCCATCGAGCACCCCAAGGCCTACGACCCCACCACCGGCCACACCAACTGGTGCGCCGCCACCTGCCTGCTGGTCCCCCGTGCCCTCTTCCTCGAGCTGGGGGGCTTTGACCCCGCCCTCTTCCTTTACTGCGAGGACGTCGACCTCAGCTGGCGGGTGTGGCTGCGGGGGCGGAGCTGCCTTTACGTCCCGACCGCCAAGTGCGCCCACCTCACCCGCGAGAACGCGGCCGGCAAGGACGTGGCCGTCGAGGTGCGCCAGAGCTGGATCGGGCACCTCTACCTGCGCCGCAAGTTCTTCGGGGCGGACGCCCTCGCCGACGGGGTGGCCCTGATGCGGCGCCGGCTGCCCGAGCCGGAGGCGTCGGACCTGCTGCAGGCGTTCACCAGGCTGCCGGCCACGGTGCACCCCCACCCCGACCACCCCCGCCTGGTCCTCACCGCCGATGGGAACTATGCGCCCACCCGCTGGTGACCCCTGCCCCCGCCGCCCGTCCGTGAGCGACCGCTCGGCACCCGGCAGGGCCCGGCTTGGCGGCTCGGGCGCCGCGGCCCGGTGGTGACCCGCGCCGAGCCGGGGCTCCGGGCCACCGGCGGGCCCGGTCCGCCCGCCGCCGTCCCCGGGCCGAGCCCGGGTACGGCCCCGCCCGAGACGGCCCCCGGTGACGGCCGGCTCGACGTGATCGTGCGCACCGTCCCCGGCCGTCTGCCCTACCTGGTGGACGCCCTCTACTCCCTGGCCGGCCAGCAGCACCCGGGGGTCCGGGCCCTGGTGATGGTGCACACCCCCGACACCACCTACCTGGCCGCGGTCCAGGCCCTGGTCGCGCGCCTGGAGGGCCTGCTGCAGGCCGTGGTCGTGCCCGTGCCCGAGGGCGGTGGCCCGGCGGTCCCGCTCAACCGCGGCCTGGAGGAGGCCACGGCCGAGTTCCTCGGCGTCCTCGACGACGACGACGTCTACTACCCGCTCTTCGCCACCACCCTGGTCGGCCACCTGCGGGCCCATCGCGAGCTGACCCTGGCCTACGGGATCGGCCGGCGGGTGCACGGACGGGCCACCCCTCAGGGCTTCCTCTTCGAGCGCAGGGGCGACGAGTTCGCCATGGCCTTCGAGGTGGCCCGCCTGGCCTACGAGAACTTCATCCCGCCCTGCACCATGGTCCTGCGGCGGGCCGACATCGAGCGAGCGGGACTGCGGTGGGACGAGTGCCTGCCGGTGCTGGAGGACTGGGCCTTCCTGCAGGCCCTGGCGGCCGACTGGCGCGGGGCGTTCGTCCCGGTGCCGGTGGCCGAGTACCGCACCCGGGACGGTGGGCAGCAGGCCATCACCACCGACCGCGCCCTCTGGCGGAGGACCGAGGCCCTCCTGCTGGCCCGCGGCCGCGACCGGCTCCTGCGGGTCCCGGCCCACGAGTTGGCCGACCTCCACCAGCGGCACCAGGCCGCCGAGGTCCGTCTGGCCGAGGCCCTGGCCCGAGTCGACCAGCTGGAGCGGGCGGCGGCGGCCTACGGCGGCGAGCTGGCCGCGCTGCGCGCCGAGCGCAACGCCATCCTGGGGTCGCGCAGCTGGCGCATCACCCGCCTCCTGCGCCGCCTGACCCGCTCGCGGCTGCCGGAGGAGGCCTGACGCCGGCACCCGGGGCGGCCGCGTTCAGGCGGCCGCCTCCAGCGCCACCCGGGCCAGCCGGGTCGCGGCGGCCAGGTCGACCATCAGGGTGTCCGTGACCACCGGTCGCACCCCCTGGGACGCCACCGCCCCGGACAGGGCGGCATCGGCTTCGTCCAGGACCAGGGCCTGCACGCAGTCGCGGTAGAGCTGGGCGATCCCCACCACGGTCGGGGCCACGCCGGCGGCCGCCATCATCGCGGTCGCCGGGCCCTTCAGCGCCTTGCCGGCGATGATCGGGCTGATCGCCACCGTGCGACGGGCGGCCGCCACCGCCGCCCGCACCCCGGGCAGGGCCAGGATCGGCCCCAGGGACATGATGGGGTTGCTGGGGGCCAGGACCACCACCGCCGCCGCCGCCAGCGCCGCCAGCACCCCGGGCCCGGGGCCGGCCGCCTCGATCCCTTGGTACTCGACGTGGGCGATGGCCGGCCGGCAGCGCTCCCGGACGAAGAACTCCTGGATGTGGAGGTCGCGGCCGTCGACGGTGTGGACCCGGGTCGTCACCGGCTGGTCGGTCATGGGCAGGAGGCGCACCGGGAGTCCCAGCCGCTCGGCCAGGGCGGCGGTCGCCGCCGACAGCGGCCGTCCCCGGCGCAGCTGCTCGGTGCGCCACAGATGGGTGGCCAGGTCCCGGTCCCCGAGCTGGAACCAGGTGTCGGCCCCGAGCCGCCCCAGCCCCCCCAGGACCGCCCAGCTCTCCCCGGCCAGGCCCCAGCCGCGCTCCAGATCGGCCAGGCCGGCCAGGGTGTAGGTGACCGTGTCCAGATCCGGGCTCACGTGGAGGCCGTGGACCTCCAGGTCGTCGCCGGTGTTGCCGATCACCGTGATCTCGGTCCCCGGGACGGCGGCCACCAGGCCCCGGAGGAAGCGGGCCGCACCCACCCCGCCGGCCAGGACCACGATCGGCGCGCCCTCCTCCACCCCGGCAGCATCGCAGCCCGGGCCGCCCCCGCGCCCGCAGGCCCCAGTGCGGCACTATTGGCGGGTGCCCGCCACCCCCAAGCCCCACTGGCAGCAGCTCTTCACCGAGGTGGTCCGCACCGACCTCTGCAGCGGCTGCGCCGCCTGCGTGGTGGCCTGCCCGCGCAAGGTCCTCGGCTACCAGGACACGCGCCCCCTGCAGCTGGACCAGCCCTCCGGCCCCGAGGACTGCCGCTTCGGCCAGGCCGGCTGCGACGCCTGCGTGCGGGCCTGCCACCGCTTCCACCTCGACGTCGCCGCCATCGAGCAGGAGCGGTTCGGCCGGCCCCGGGCCCCCGAGGAGCTGGCCGGCATCTGGCGCCAGGACCTGGCCCTGCGGGCCCAGGACCTCCGCGCCCGCGCCGCCGGGCAGGACGGCGGCCTGGTCTCCGGGCTGCTCTGCTGGGCCCTGGAGACGGGCCGCATCGACGGGGCGGTGGTGGCGGGGCCGGTGCCCGGCCGCCCCTGGCACGCCCAGCCCACCCTGGTCGACACCCCAGAGCAGGTCCTGGCCTGCGCCGGCTCCTACTACACCTACTCCACCAACCTGCTGGCCCTGGCGGAGGCCGCGCCGGACCGGCGCCTGGCCCTGGTGGGCGTCCCGTGCCAGGTCAGTGGCGCGATCAAGAGCCAGTGGCGGCGGCTGAAGAAGTTCCGGTCGGTGGTCTTCACCATCGGCCTCATGTGCAGCGAGACCTTCGACGAGTCCCAGTTCCTGGAGGGCCTGCTCACCGACCGCCTCGGCCTCGACCTGGCCCAGATCCGCAAGTTCAACGTCAAGGGCAAGATCCTGGTGTACACCGACCAGGCCGATCGCGGCCACCTGGGCCGGGGCCCGGTCGAGGGCAGCAGCGCCCGCCTCGGGGAGGACGGGGTGATCGAGATCCCCCTGAAGGAGGCCCGGCCCACGGCCCGAGCCCAGTGCCACTGGTGCCCGGACTTCGCCGCGGAGTGGGCCGACCTGGCCGCCGGAGGCCTGGGGCTGGAGGGCTGGACCATCACCCTGCTCCGCAGCGAGATGGGCCAGGCCTGGGTGAGCGCCATGCTCCAGGAGGGCCGGCTCGAGGCCCGCCCCACCAGCGCCTTCCCCAGCGCCTTCCAGGTCATGACCCGCCTGGCCCGGACCCAGCGCCTGCGCCCGGCGCGCCAGCTGGCCCGGATGGCCGTCCCGCAACCCACCGGCTACGCGGGGACCGCGATGCTGGACCCGGTCCCGGCGGCCCCCCCGGACGGGCTCGCCTCGCGCGCGTCGCTGGAGCCCGGCGAGACCGCCCCCCACTCCGTGTGACGCTGGACCGGGCCCCCGCCACGCCCCGAGGACGTCGGCGGGCGCGCACGGCGGCGACGTGGCTGGTGGTCGCGCCCCTGGTGGCCGTTCCCATCGCCCTGTACGCCTGGTACGTGTGGGCGTACGGGGTCAACACCGTGTTCTGGGACCAGTGGCACGTCGTCCGCCTGCTCCAGCTCCAGGGCGGCGGGCGGCTCGGATGGACCGCCCTCTGGGCCCAGCACAACCAGAACCGCATGCTCTTCCCCAACCTGGTCATGATCGGCCTGGCCGGGATCACCCGCTTCGACACCCGCGTCGAGATGGCGGCCAGCGTCATCTGCCTGGTTGTGGCCTACCTCGCCCTGGCCCGGCTCTTCCTGCGTCATGGGCCGGGCTCGCGCTGGGCCCTGGTGCCCATGGCCTGGCTGCTCTTCACCCTGGTCCAGGACCTCAGCGCGCTGCAGGGCTTCCAGATCGCCTGGTACATGATCCTGCTGGCGTTCCTGCTGGCCCTGCTGGCCCTGGAGCGGGCCGAACGGTCACCCGGATGGGTCGCGGTCGCCGTCCTCGCCGCCGTGGTCGCCTCCTACTCCTCCCTCCAGGGCCTGCTGGTGTGGCCGGCCGGCCTGGCCTACGTGCTCGGGCGGGGGGTGCGCGGCGGGGTCCGGACGGCCTGGATCGGCGCCGCCCTCCTGACCACCGCCGGCTACGGCTGGGGCATCAACCCCCAGCACACGGGCGGCCCCGCGGTGGGGTTTGCGCTGCACCACCCCCTTGGCGCCGCCACCTACCTCCTCACCCTGCTGGGGGCGATCGTCCCGCTGCCGACCTGGGGGACCCTGTGCGGCGGCGCGCTGCTCGCGCTGGCGGCGATCGTGGTCGCCGACTGGCTGGCCACCGGGGGCATCC
The DNA here is from genome assembly GCA_021802045.1 of bacterium. Lineage (GTDB taxonomy): Bacteria > Chloroflexota > Dormibacteria > Aeolococcales > Bog-877 > JAKABB01. The sequence continues at coordinate 23,548 of JAKABB010000018.1, read as the reverse complement.
ACGGCCCCCGGCGGGCCCCGATGGCGCTGATCATCTTCGGGGTGGGCTTCGCGGCCCTGGCCACCGTGGGCCGGGCCGGCTTCGGCCCCACCCAGGCCCACGCCTCCCGCTACACCACCTACACGGTGCTGGTCCTCATCGGCGTCCTCTGGGGGGTGGTGCTGCGCCTGCGCCGGCCGGGCGGGCTCCGCCGCCGGGCCGCCTGGTTCGCCGTCCCGGCGCTGGCCACCGCGGCCCTGGTGGTGCTGCAGGTGGCCACCGCCACGCCCTACGGCCTGCGGGCCGGGCCGGTGGCCCAGCGGGCCCGGCTCTTCGACGCCGACCTGGTGGTCAACTACCGCAGCGCCCCGCCGGTGCTGCTGCGCCAGGTGGTCTTCCCGGTCGGGTGGCAGTTCCGCCGCCGGGTGCCCTTCCTGGCCCGCCACCGCCTCAGCGTCTTCGCCGGGCCCCTGGCGTCCGCCTACCGGCGCGCGGGGGTGGTGCCCCAGGGCCTCCTGGCCCCCCTCCTGCCGGCGCCGACGGCGGTGCGGGCCCTGCTCCAGCGCGACCCCGCCGCCCACCAGGCCTGGCAGGTTCTCTCCGACGTCGCCGCCCAGCGCCCCGACCTGTGGGGGCGGCTGGGGCCGCCGGGGCGGCCCCAGGAGCGGGCCCTGGTGGCCTGGGCGCTGGGGCCCGGCCTCACCGACCCCCTGGACGGGATCTACCTGCGGCCCCACCGGGCCAGCCTCGCGGCCCTGGCGCGCGCACTGGCCGAGCCCGGCTGAGCCCGGCTGAGCCGGGGCCGCCCGGCCCGCCGACCGGTCAGGCGGCCCCGACCATGATGGCCCGGAAGGCGACCCCCGCCAGCAGGAGCGCCCCGAACCCCAGGTACATGGCCTCGCCCCGGGCCGAGCTGCGGGCGCTGAGGACCCACACCACCGGGATGACCAGCACGCTGACCGCCCCGTACATGAAGTGGAAGGGCACGTTCCCCGGGCGCAGGCCGGAGCCGTACAGGACAAGGCCCATGAGCCCCTCCAGGATCGCCAGCCCCTCGGTCAGGATCAGCATGGCCCGGACCCCGCTGGGCGCCTGCCCGCTCCGCCGCAGGCTGATGAAGGTCCAGGCGCACCCCACCAGGCCCAGGGCCATCAGGATGTAGCCGACCCGCTCGTGCAGGAAGATCAGCACGGGCGGGTCGGCGCGAGGACCGGTGCCTGGGTCAGACCGCGCTGCACGCCTTGGCCTGGCCGGCCCCGTCCGCGGCGTCGAAGGAGTGTCCGCACCCGCAGGTCTTGACGGCGTTGGGATTGTGCACGGTGAAGCCACCGCCCATCAGGCTGTCGGTGAAGTCGATCTCCGCCCCCGCCAGGTACTGGGCGCTGTAGGGGTCCACCATGACCCGGATCCCGTCCTGCTCCACGATCTGGTCGTCCGCCGCGTGCTGGTCATCGAAGCCCATGCCGTAGCTGAAGCCCGAGCAGCCCCCGGGGGATACGTAGACCCGCAGCGCCATGTCCGGCTGGTCCTGCTGGGCGAGCAGGCGCTTCACCTGCTCGACCGCCTCCGGTGTCACCGTGATCATCTGGACCCTCATCCTGAAGCTGGCTACCAGGGCCGGGGCCCGGCCCCGCCCGACTTCCAGTCTAGCGCACGGTCGCGGACGCCGAGCCGGGCCCTACCAGTAGCGCTCCTCGCGCCAGGGGTCGGCGCTGTTGTTGTAGCCGTTGCGCTCCCAGAAGCCGAGCCGGTCCTGGCGCAGGAACTCCACCCCCTCCACCCACTTGGCGCTCTTCCAGAAGTACTTCCGGGGCATCAGGGCCCGCAGGGGGAACCCGTGCTCCGGGCGGAGGTCCTGGCCGTCGTGACGCCAGGTCAGGAGCGCCCCCGGGTCGCAGGCGATCGCCACCGGGACCGAGGTGGTGAACCCCCCGGCGCAGTGGAACTCGACGAAGGCGGCCTCGGGGGTCATGCCCACCAGGGCCGCGAAGGCCGCGAACGAGACGCCCTCGAAGCGGTTGTCGAAGCGGCTCCAGGTGGTCACGCAGTGGATGTCGGTCACCACCGCGGTCACCGGCATGGCCCGGAGCTCCTCGTAGGTGAAGGTGCGCTCCGCGGCCACCTCCCCGAAGGCCCGCAGCCGCCAGCGGGCCAGGTCGTAGGTGGGCACCGCCCCGTAGTGCAGGACCGGCCACTTCTCGGTCAGCACCTGGCCCGGCGGCAGCCGGTCCGGGTCGGCCGCCACCCGCGGGTCCAGCGACCGGCGCAGCGGGCTCATTTCCGCAGTCTACCCAACGGGGTCGGCGTCCCCCGCCCCCTCCCGGCGGGACTCGGCAGCGTAGCGGCCGGCCAGCCCCAGCGGCCCGGGGTCGTCCACCGCGTAGCGCATGGCCTGGGCGATCCGCCGGTGCCCGGCCACGTCGCGGATGGCGTCGCGGAGGGCCAGGGCCACCGCGCGGTACTCGGGGTGGCCCTGAGGGCTGCTGCGCAGCTCGATGAGGTGCATCGCCTCGCGGGCGTTGCAGGTGAGGGTCCAGCGCACCCGGTGCGCCAGGGCCAGCGCGTACCCGGCACAGGACGGCACCTGGGTCCGGAGCTGCCGGTGCAGCCCCTCCAGGCCGGCCAGCACCCGCTCGAACTCGGGGCGAACCCCGGCGGCCTCGACCAGCTCGGGGACGTTCACCCCATGGAGGGGTTGGAGGGCCTGCCACTCCACCGTCGCCATCCGGTGCCGCTGCAGGTCGCGGAAGGCGCCGTAGTCGCAGACCACCTCGAAGGAGTAGACCGCGCGCTCAAACCCGCGCCCGGGCCGGTGCCGCCGGTTGCCGCGGACGCCGACGACGCGGGCGAAGAGCCGGGAGAGCTCGGCGGCCGGGAGGGCGTCCACCCAGGCCCGCAGGGTGGCCTCGGGGCAGGTCGCATGAGGGTACAGGGCCGCCGTCAGCACCGCCCGCTCGGCATCGGGGTCGAAGGCCAGAAGGCGCACGGAGGGGCCAGCCGTCGGCGGCTCTGCGACGGTGGGCAGGTCAGCCGCGACCGCCGCCAGCTCGGTGGCGGTCGCGGCCAGGTAGGCGCTCCAGGCCCCGCCCCGGTCCGGCGCCTCCACCCGCTGCAGGAAGTCGGGCAGGACCTGGCGCAGCACCGGCAGCAGGGCGTCGTGGAGGCGGCGGGCCTCCGGCAGGGGGTGCGCGCGCAGGCGCAGGAGGAGCGCCTCATAGGCTTGGGCGCTGGCGTAGATCCCAAGGTTGGAGGTGGCTGCGGCCGGCAGCAGGCCGCGCGCGGCGTCGAGGGCCGCCGCCCGGATGGCCCGCCGCCGCGCGCCCGCGTTGGCGGCCGGTGGCAGCCGCCCCTCCAGGACCCGCTCCAGGGCGGGCAGGACGGCGCTGTAGGTGGCGAAGGCGTCGTCGCAGGCGCGCCGGAAGGCCCCGCCGAGCCCGGCCCCGTCGATGGCTGGGTCCACCAGGTAGCGGTAGCGCCCCTGGGGTCGGTCGGTGTAGGGCACGTAGCGCGTCGACTGCTCCAGGTAGCTCGCCAGCCGTCCACGCTCCAGGGCCTTGGTGGCGACGTTCGACACCCCCTCGCAGGCGACGTGGGCCCCCGCCAGCTGGGCCACCGAGTCGTCGCCGTACTCGGCCAGGACCCGAGAGAATAGGTCCGTGGCCCGGGCCGCCCCGGCGGTCTGGTCCGGCTCGGCCGGGGCGTCCCCTCGCCAGAACTCGTCGAGGAACAGCCGCCGCAGCGGCTTGCCGGAGCGGCTGTAGCGGGCGAAGAGGGCGGCGCAGGTGGCCTGGGGCAGGTTGCGCAGGGCGAAGACCGGCTCGTCGGCCGAGGTGAAGTAGCGGGCCAGCACCTGGCGCTCGGCGTCGGTGAACCCGGCGGCGGCGGTCGCCGCCGGCGGGGCGGGGTCCGGGCTGGCAGCGGGCACGGTGGACGCTCCTTGACGCAGAGGATGCTGGGGCGCCCACCCTACCGGGTCGGCCCGCCGCCCGGCCACACGGCCGGCTCCGGCCTCAGCCCAGGGCCGCCAGCACCGCCTCCGGGCTCATGGCCATGCAGGTGAAGCTGGGCACGTCCCGCAGGGTGTAGGCGGAGGCGTCGGTGTCGCGCAGGGCCTGGACGCAGTCCAGGAAGTCGGCGGGGCTGTCGCTCTCGAAGGCCACCACGAACTCCTGGTCGTCGAGCCCGAACGAGTAGGTGGTGTTGATCTTCACCGTGGGGAAGTCCCGGCCCACGGCGATGTGCTCGTCCATCATCCGCTGGCGCTCGGCCGCCGGCAGCTGATACCAGTTGCGGGTCTTGACGAAGGGGTACACGAACAGGAAGCGCTGGCTCCCCGGCGCCAGCACCAGCCGGTCCCGGCCGCGGCCCGCGGCCGGGCGCTGACGGTCGACGTAGATCGAGCGCTTGGTCATGGCGGTGTAGCTGTGGGCCGGGGTGAGGTACCCCGCCAGGGCGCAGCCGTTGAGGTCGGCGAAGAAGGCGTGGAGGCGGTCCGGCTCGTCGGTGACGGCCCAGATCATGAGGTCGGCGTCGCCGCGGGTGCCCACCAGGGAGTAGGTCCGCAGCAGGAGCCGACCCTCATGCTGGGCCAGCCGGGCGAGGAACTCCTGGCGCTGGGCGGCCCGGATGGTCGGGTCCAGGCGCCGCCACGCGGGGTCCACCCGGTAGAAGGCGAAGCGGACCAGTTGGCGGGGCTGGGGCTTGGTGGCGTCCCGGACGGCTCGGAGGGCGACGGCCCGCTCGGGACGGGTGGGGGTCTCGGTCATGGCGGATCCTCTCATCGGGTCACTCACCGGGCGCTCTCGTGGGAGCGCGGGACGGTGTGGCCACAGGCGCTGCACACCGCGCCCGCTCCCCGGCGGCCGACGGTCCGACCATCATCCAGGACCAGGGAGGTCTCGGGCCCGTCCAGTGTGAGCCAGCGCGGGGTGGACGTGCCGCAGCCGTCGCACGCGCCCGGTGGGGGGTTGTACAGGCCCCGCCCGGCGCCGTCGCTCATCCCCGCCCGGCGCCGGCCGTCGCCCGTCCCGGCTGGAGGAAGGCGAGCCCGGCGCGGACCAGGACCTCGGCCCCGGTGGGCAGGCAGGCCTCGTCGATGTCGAACTCCGGGTGGTGGTGGGGCGCCGTGATGCCGCGAGCGCGGTTGCCGGCCCCGACCAGGAAGTAGCAGCCCGGCACCGCCTCCAGGAAGTTCGCCATGTCGTCGCCGACCGTGAGCGGCTCCGCCTCCACCAGGCGGGCGCCGGGGGTCGCCCGGACCGCCCGCCGGACCAGCTCGGCGACGGCGGGGTCGGAGACCACCGGGGGACAGCCGGCGCCGCGGGTGAAGTGGGCGGTGGCCCCGGCCGCGCCGGCGATCCCGGCCGCCATGGCCTCGATCCGCTCTAGGAGCCGGGCCCGGAGGGCCGCGTCGAAGGCGCGCACCGTGCCCCGGAGGGTGACGGCCTCGGGGATGATGTTGAAGGCTTGGCCCCCGGCGATGGAGCCGATGGTCACCACCACCGGGTCGAACGGCGAGGTCTCTCGGCTCACCAGCGTCTGCAGGGCCAGCACCAGGGTGCTGGCCACCGGCACCGGATCCAGAGCCTGGTGGGGCAGGGCCCCGTGGCCACCACGACCGCGCACCGCCACCGTGAACTCGTCGGCGGAGGCGAAGATCGCGCCGTCTCGGACGCCGACCGACCCCGCCTCCAGGCCCGACCACAGGTGGATCCCGATCGCCGCATCGACCGTCGGCTCCTCCAGCGCGCCCGCCGCGATCATCCGGGCCGCGCCGCCCGCCACCTCCTCGGCCGGCTGGAAGGCGAAGCGCACCGTGCCCCCCAGGCGGTCGCTGAAGCCGCTGAGCACGGCGGCGGCGGCCAGGGCCATCGCCACGTGCCCGTCATGCCCGCAGGCATGCATCACCCCGGGGCGCTCCGAGCGGTAGGGTCGGTCCCCGCCGCGCTCGGTGATGGGCAGGGCGTCGATGTCGGCGCGGATGAGCAGGGTGGGGCCGGGGGCGCCACCCGGGCAGTCGGCCAGCACCGCCGTCCCATCCAGGAGCAGTCGCGGCGCCAACCCCAGCTCGTCCAGCCGCTCGGCGATGAAGGCAGCGGTCTCGCGCTCCTCCCCGGAGAGCTCGGGCCGCCGATGGAGGTGGCGCCGGGTCTCGACCAGCCCTGGGGTCTGGGCCCGGACCGCGGCCGCCACCCGGTCCTTGGGCGCCGGGCTCACGCGGCTCCCAGCGCCGTCACCGACCGGCCCACCACCCCCACCAGGGCGGCGTTGGTCACGCAGCGGTCGGCCCCCGCGGCCAGGGCCGCGGCGCGGCGCCCGCGGTCGACGTGGGCGCACACCGCCACGATCCGCAGGTCCGGGTGCTCCCGCCGCAGGGCCTCGATGGCGCGGAGGGGCGCCGGTCCCGGCTCGTTGCAGTCGACAAGGGCCAGCGCCGCCCCGGCCGGCGCCGGCGGCGCGGCGATGGTCCGGACCGGGAGCTGCCCGGCGCGCGCGGCGGCCAGGACCCGGGACTGAAGCATCAGGTCCCGCGTGACCACGAGGAGATAGCGATCGGCCACGGCCCCGAATGATACGGGCTGGGGACCGGCCGGGCGCTGGGGCCGGTGGTGGGTCGCGCGCGACCGCCCTACAATCCCGAGCCATGGCCGTGTTCACCCTGACCCGCGACGCCGTCGAGGCGATCCAGGACTAGTGGTGGCGGGACCACCGCCCGGAGGCGGTCTTCCGGGTCGACGTCCGGCTCGGTGGCTGCCGCGGTTTCAAGCTCTTCTTCGACCTGGAGGACGCGCCGGCGGCCGACGACCTCATCGTCGAGGCCGACGGCGTGCGGGTCGTGGTCCAGGAGGACGGGGCGCCGCTCGTGGCCGGCGCCATCCTCGACTACGAGGACAGCTACCGCGGGCAGGGGTTCCGGCTGGCCAACCCCAGGGCGCGCAACGCCTGCGGCTGCGGCACCTCCTTCATGGCCGACTACCCGGACCAGGCCGGCCCCGAGGCCGACCCCCAGATCGTGGGAGACGCCCCGGCTCCCGCCTGAGGACGGCCCCTCTCACCCCGCCAGCGCGCTAGCGCGCCGGCGGCGCCCCCCGGCGCCGCCGCAGCGCCCGCAGTCGCCGGGTCACGCCCAGGGCCCCCGCGGCGAGACGACGGGTCTGCCGGCCCGACTGCGGGGCGTACAGGATCCCAAGGCAGACCCCAAGGACCATGCCGCGGCGGAACCCACGCGCGTACCGCCGCAGGGGTCGGACCCACTGGCTGCGCACCGCGGCCAGCAACGCCACCGCCTGACGCCAGGCCGCGTCGGCCTGGCGTCGCAGCGCCTCGGTTGGATCCGTCCCCGCCGGGGAGGCCATCAGCCGGCCGCCCCGGCCGGCCCCGGGCCCTCGCGCCCGTTGCCCGACGGTGGGGTGGGCCCGGTGCCGGCCGGGGCGGCCGGCACCACGATGTCGTCCCCCTCCGGGCGGCGAGGGCTCCGACCGACCAGGTCGATGAAGCGCTGGGTGGCACTCTCCACCAGCGGCTGCACGACCCCCGCCACCCCCTCCGCGGTCTGGAAGGCGGTGCGCACCGTGGGCTGGGTCCTGGTCCAGGTGTCATGCAGGCCGGTGGCCACGCGCTGCCGCCGTCCGGACCACCGCTGAACCTGGTCACGCAGTCGGCGCCGGGTCTCCGTCCCGGCCCGCGGGGCCACCAGCATGCCCACGACGGCGCCGGCGACGGTCCCGTGGATCAGTCCTCTCACGTATCCCATGGCGGTCCTCCTAGCGGTCGTCTGACAGCCGGGCCCGATGTCGACCCGGCCGATCGACTCCCCTCCAGCATCGCACCTGCGGGGGCCGCCGCGGGCGCCCCACGCTCCGAGCGGGCGTCCGCAGGTCAGTAGAGGGCGGCCGCCAGGGCCTGCCGGCCGCGCGCGGTCTGGGGATCGTCCGGGCCCAGCAGCTCGAGGCAGCCCACCGCCACCCGGCGGGCCAGATCCCGCACCGGCCCCGCAGCGCCGCCCACGGTCGCCACCGCCACCTCCAGCGCGGCCGCCCAGCCACCGGCGGTCAGGCGCTCCAGCAGCGGGGCCACCACGGGATCCGTCCCGTGCTCCAGGGCCAGGGTGGCCCAGGCGGCGTAGCCGTCGCAGATCCGGTCGTGGGGGGCTCCCCGGGTCGCCTCCAGCGCCTCCGCGAACGCCTGGCGCTGGATCAGCAGGGCCACCAGCCGCTGGCGGGCCGGCAGGTAGGAGGGATCAGCCTCCAGGGCCGCGCGCAGGGACGGCTCATCGCCCGCCGCGGCCAGAGCCTGCGCGGGTGACGGGCGCAGGCGGTCGAGGAACGCGGTCACCGCCGGGGCCGGCTGGGCCCCGACGAACTCCGCCACCACCTGGCCGTCGCGAAAGGCCTTTACCGCCGGGATGCCGCGCACCCCGTAGCGCTGCCCCAGCTCGGGGGCCGCGTCGACATCGACCTTGACCAGCTCGACCGCACCAGCGGTGGCCGCCACGGCGCGCTCCAGGACCGGTCCGAGGACGCGGCAGGGGCCGCACCAGCTGGCCCAGAAGTCCACCACCACCGGGAGCTCCCGCGACCGAGCCAGCACCACCTGGTCGAAGGTGCCGACGGTGGCATCCGTCACCATGGCCCCTCCGACCGGGTCCCGGACCGGGTCCCGGACCGGCCCCGCACCGTCGCCACGCCTAAGGCGTTGGGCGGCGGCGGTCGTCGGTCTCGACCACCCCGGTCCCGTGGGCGCAGACGCGATCGGCCCACCCCAGGTAGTTCTGCACGATCCGGACCGCGGAGGGGACGAGCGAGCGCCGCCGGGCCTCCGCCGTGTCGGCATGCACCGAGAGGGCCGCATGCACCTCGGTGATGTGGGCCGCGAAGGCGTCGGGGCTCAGCCGCGGCTCAGCCAGAATCGTCCACATGTGGTCCGGGAACCCCAGCGCGCGCATCGCGCGCTGGGCATCCCGAACATCGAAGAGGCAGGTCTTCCGCCGCACGTCGTGGCGGAAGCCGCACTGCCACGGGTCGTAGAGCGAATTGCGAGCCAGCGGCAGATCAGGGTGCCAGCGGCGAAACGGACGCTGCGCCGGAGGCTTGCTGACGACAGCCGTGGCCGCCATCAGGCGGCGCGAACCCGCCCTGCTCGCGGACCCTTGGGGCTGGGCTCGATCTCAAACTCGACCTGCGCACCCCGGGTGAGCTGCTCGAAGCTCGTACCTTCCACGCTGGAACGGTGGAAGAAGTACTCGACGCCATCCTCGGACGCGAGAAAACCGAACCCGCGCTCGTTGAGGGACTTTATGGTTCCAATCGGCATGCCTGAATCTCCGTACCGCATCGCGGCTCACCTCGCGGCTATCCGATCGACCGGCCCGCGAGGAAGCCACGGCGAACGTCCCCAACGAAAACCTGGGGCACCGCTAGAGTACCACAGGGAAGGTCACCGCTTGGGACGGGGCACCGGGACGTGGACCGCGGCCGGGCCGAAAGCGGTCTCGCGGAGCCCAGCGCCCGGGCGGTGACGCCGCCCCAGTCCGCGCACCCACCCGAACAGGAGCACCACCATGTCCGAGCCCGTCATCGTCGCCGCCGGCCGGTCCCCCATCGGACGGGCCGGCAAAGGCTCCCTGGTGGAGTGGCGCCCGGACGACCTCGCAGCCCACGTCCTCCGTGAGGTGCTGAGCACCCTCCCCGCCCTGGACCCGCACCTGGTCGAGGACGTGCTGTGCGGCTGCGGACTCCCGGGCGGGGAGGCCGGCTTCAACCTGGGCCGAGCGGTCAGCCTCCTGGCGGGCGTGAACGCCCCCGGCACCACCATCACCCGTTACTGCAGCTCCTCGCTGCAGACCACCCGCATGGCCGCCCACGCCATCCGGGCCGGCGAGGGGACCGTCTTCGCCTCGGTCGGGGTCGAGACGGTGAGCCGGTACGGCTACGGCACCTCCGACCCGCCCGACGCCCGCAATCCCAAGTTGCTGCCCGGCAACGCGGAGGGGCTCCCCGACCTGTACATCGCCATGGGGTTGACCGCCGAGAACGTGGCCGCGCGCGAGGGCATCTCCCGGGAGGAGATGGACGCGTTCGCCGCCAGCAGCCAGCAGCGGGCCGTGGCCGCCCAGGCGGACGGCTTCTTCGCCCGGGAGATCGTCCCGGTCCCGCTCTCCGACGGCCGGGTCGCCGACCGGGATGACGGCCCCCGGCCCAACACCACGGCCGAGGTCCTCGCGACCCTGAAGCCGGTCTTCCGCGAGGACGGCCGGGTGACGGCGGGCAACTGCTGCCCCCTGAACGACGGGGCGGCGGCGGTCATCGTCATGGCCGAGGACCGCGCCCGGGCGCTCGGGATCACCCCCCTGGCCCGGATCCTGGCCACGGGCCTCAGCGCCCTGGAGCCGGAATTCATGGGGCTGGGGCCGATCGAGGCCAGCCGGCAGGCGCTCGGCCGGGCGGGGATGACCATCGACGATGTGGACATCGTCGAGATCAACGAGGCGTTCGCGGCTCAGGTGATCCCCAGCGCGCGCGGCATCGGCCTCGATCCGATGGGCGACAAGCTGAACCCCTTCGGCGGCTCGATCGCCCTCGGGCACCCGTTCGGGATGACCGGGGCCCGGATCACCTGCACCCTGCTGAACGGCCTGCGCACCCGGGGCCAGACGATCGGCCTGGAGACCATGTGCGTTGGAGGGGGCATGGGCATGGCCATGGTCCTGGAGCGGCTGGCGTAGGGCACCCCGGGCCAGAGGTCAGCCGGCGGGCCCTTCGGCCGGAGGGTCGCCGGGGCCCATGGCCCAGGCCGCCAGCGCGCAGGCCCCAAGGCCGATGCCCAGGGCCAGCGCCTGGAGGCCCAGATGCCGCGCGCCCTCGGTCCAGGACAGGGTGATGGCGGCGGCGAAGGCCAGGGCCGCCAGCGCGCCCCGCCAGCGCCTGGCCAGGCCGGCGGCGGCCGGCGCCGGGACGGTCGGAGGGTGGGCTGGCGAGGGCGTGTCGGAGCGGGGCACGCTGCGCTTATACCGGATCGCCCTCCCCCGGCGCGCCGAACGGATCGGATCCGGTCGCGCCCCCCCGGGTACCCTCAAGGGCATGGCGATGGATCCGTCCAGCACGGTCGATGCCCCCACGCCACCGGTCGTGGCACGCCCCCGACCTCCCACACCGATGGGAGCGACCGGCGCCCCCAGGCGACCACGGCGCCACTGGCGCCGTCGCGTGCTCGCCGCCCTGGTCGCCGTCGGGCTGGGGGTGCTGGCGATCACCGGGGCCACATGGGCCGTGACCCCCGGTGGAGCCCACGTCCTCCAGCGGGTCGCGGCCATCGACCGCGCCCACCACGGCACCCCGCTCCAGGCCTCCGGCGTCCCGCGCCAGCTGGCGCAGGCCCTGGTCGCCACCGAGGACGCCCAGTTCTACCGCGACAACGGCATCGACCTGCAGGCCCTGGCCCGGGCGGCGTTCTTCGACGTCACCCACGGGTGCGCCTGCCAGGGTGGCTCCACCATCACCGAGCAGCTGGCCGAGGACCTGTACTTCAACGGCAACGACGCGACCCTGCTGGGCCGCTGGCAGGACATGATCGTGGCCCTCAAGATCAACGGCCACCTGTCCAAGGGCCAGATCCTGGCGGCCTACCTTTCCGAGGTCTACCTCGGCCACGGGGCCTACGGGGCCATCGCGGCCAGCCAGGTCTACTTCCACCGGCCGGTCGGCCAGGACACCCTGGGCCAGGCCGCCCTGCTGGCCGGACTGCCGCAGGCACCGTCGGCGTACGACCCGATCCGACACCCCAACGCGGCGCGCCTGCGGCGCCGGGAGGTCCTGGCCCAGATGGTGGCCGACGGCTACATCACCAGGGGGCAGGCCGCCCGCGCCAACGCCGCCCCCGTGTAGCGGGGAGCGGCCGGGAGGTCGCCGACCCCTCTGGTAGACTCCGTCGTCGCGCCGAGGTAGCTCAGTTGGTAGAGCACGGGTCTGAAAAACCCAGGGGAACGCGCCGGTTCCCGCCACTTTTGAGATCAACTCCCGGCCCCCACATCGCCGCTGGCAACCATTTGGCAACCATTGTGAATCGTAGGACGAGACCCAAGACTCCCTGACGGATGCGGGTGGTGACCCATGCGGCAGACCGGGAGAGGAGCCCATCCCCCCTCCGGATGACGGCATCTTCCGCTACGGACTTTTCCGTCATCAGGACGCCCCCCGCTCCACTCGGCGGTGAGCCCCGGCCCCTGACCGCCGGCCCCAGGCTTGCCCTCCTGCGGCCTGCTGTGGATCCCCTCCGGGCGGCCACCCGAGCCGACGACTGGTGCGTAGTGCCCATACCCGGCACTGGTCGCGCCCGTGCCCCAATGGGGCCCGGGGGCGGGACAGCGGGAGCGAGAGGCCGAGGTGGCGGCTCTGCGCCGGGGTGTCGCGGCGGTGGTAGCGATCACCTGAAACGCCCTACCCCAGAGGCGCTCCTCGGAGTGATCGGCGCGCCAGCCGCACCATCGCCGCCGGGAGCGAGCACCGGCCTCGGCTCGCCCCCTCCAAAACAGGGGTCCTTGGCCGAAGCGGCCCGGCTGTGTAGAGTAGGCGCCACCTTCCTCTCTGGAAGGGCTCCCTTTCCAGAGCCTCCGGCCCACTGTTGGGGCGATGAGACTCATGCCACAGGCGTCGGACTCGGGCAGCGCGAGAGGTTCCCCATGATCAGGTCCAGTGGGGTCTAGGTGGTGCGGTGGCGCTGGGCAGCGGTCGCCTGCTGATAGCTGGCCGGTGACGATCCCCCGCCGATCCCTGATGCCCCACGAGGTGCCCTTGGTCGTCACGGGCTTCCGGCGGTTGGTGCCTGTCAGGTCGTCGCGGCTCCAGGTCTGCAGCCCGCAACCGTCCGATGTGGTGGCGACGGAGCCGGGGGAATGAACCGAGTCGACGAGGGCTTCGACGCATTCGTCCAGGCGGCCGCTGGCCACGCGCCCTACCCATACCAGCAACGGCTGGCCGAGGCCGGGCTGCCCGAACTCCTGCAGGTCCCAACTGGCGCGGGGAAGACCCTCGCCGCCACGCTCCCGTGGTTGTACCGCCGACGCGTCCACCCCGACCCCGAGGTCCGTGCGGGGACGCCCCACTGGCTGGTCTTCGTGCTCCCGATGCGGGTGCTGGTGGAGCAGACCCGGGACAGGATCGGCCGGTGGCTGCAGAACCTCGAACTCGCAGACGCAGTCGGCCTCCATGTCGTCATGGGCGGCGAAGGACGACTGGAGAGCGAGTGGCGTCGGACCCCCGAGCAGGATGCGATCTTCGTCGGAACTCTGGACATGCTGATCTCCCGGGCTTTGAACCGAGGCTACGCCGCGAGCCGATTCGCGTGGCCGATCGACTTCGGGCTATTCAACTCCGGATGCCAGTGGGTCTTCGACGAGGTCCAGCTCATGGGCCCCGCGCTGCCGACATCCCGCCAACTGGAGGGGTTGCGGCGGACGCTGGGCACGGCCGTTGCCTGCCGCTCGATGTGGATGTCGGCCACCGTGGATGAGCGACAACTGTCCACCATCGACCTCCCTGAGATCGGGTCGGATCTGGAACTGGGATCGGCAGACTGGGCCGGGCCTCTGGCCCGGCGCCTCAACGCCCCGAAGACCGTCCGCCGCCTCGTGCTCGACAGTGGCGCGACGGGCTACGTTCGCAGCTTGGCGGACGCGCTGCGTCAGCACCATCGACCGGGCACGCTGACCATTGCCGTCCTCAACACGGTGGAGCGAGCGCAAGACGTGTGGCGCGAACTCACGAAGCGGTCCGGGACAGGCGACGCCGAGGTGGTCCTCCTGCACTCGCGCTTCCGCGCCGCGGATCGCGCGGCCCGGGTTCGTGCCGCTCTGGAGCCAATCGACCCCTCGGGTCCTGGACGCGTGGTGGTCTCCACTCAGGTGCTCGAAGCCGGCGTCGACATCTCGGCCACCACGCTCTTCACCGAAGCCGCTCCCTGGCCATCGATCGTGCAGCGCGCCGGGCGGTGCAACCGTGACGGGGACAGCTCTGAGGCTCTTCTTCTCTGGGCCCTCCCGCCCTCCTTCCAACCCTACGAGGCGGACGACGCCGAGCACGCGGCAACTGAACTCGCCTCGCTCGACGGAGGCGTCGTGACCGCCGGCGACCTTGTCACGCGGACGGTGGCGGTTGTCGAGCCCATCCACCCGGTTCTCCGGCGCCGGGACCTGGTTGGGCTGTTCGACACGACTCCCGACCTCGCTGGAAACGATCTCGATGTCGGCCGCTACATCCGTGCGGCGGGTGACCTGGACGTGCAGGTGGCGTGGCGGTCCGGGGTCCAAGCCGGCCCTCCACCCGCCGAGGCTCGTCCCACGCGCGACGAGTTGTGCCCGGTTCCCATCGGCCAGGTCCGCACGTGGCTGAAGGCGCCGCGGGGTTCAGGATCTCCCATGGCGGGCTGGAGGTTCGATCACCTCGGCGCGGAGTGGGTGCGCTGCAAGGCCGACGAGGTCCGGCCCGGCCATGTGCTGCTGGTGCCGGCGGAGGTCGGCGGCTACGATCCGCTCGCGGGCTGGGACCCCAAGTCGACCTCGCCAGTGGGGGTGCTTCCGGGAGAGGAAGCCTCGCCCATCGCCCAGGCGGAGGAGGCGACCGCCGACGACCCCTGCACCTTCGCGCCCGGTGCCTGGGTTAGCCTGCGGGATCACCTGGAGCACACCGAGCATGCGCTTCGGGCGATCGCCACCGCCTACCCGCTTCCGCCCCCCCTGGTCGAGGCCGCTGCGCACGCGGCCCGGTTTCACGATCTGGGCAAGGTCCATCCGTGCTTCCAGACGTTCCTCCGGAGCTCCGTCCGGTCGCCCGAGGAGGCGCCACTGACGAATGGCCCCTGGGCGAAGTCGGCCGGTCGGGGCCGGGCCGTCCATGAGCGCCGGTTCTTTCGCCATGAGTTGGCGTCGGCGCTCGCGCTGCTGGCCAACCCCCAGGCTCTCCACGCGGTCCCCGATCCTGACCTCGTGGTGTACCTGGTGGCCGCGCACCACGGACGGGTGCGCCTGGCCGTCCGCTCCCAACTTCGTGAGGGACATCCTGGCGGTGACCCTGATCGGCGCGTGGCTCTCGGGATCTGGGACGGCGATCGACTGCCGGCCGCCGACATTCCTGGGGGCTCCTTTCCATCCGTATCCCTCAGCCTCGCCCCCATGGAGCTAGGCGACGAGCCCGATGGCGCCCCGTCCTGGACCTCCCGGATGACGGCGCTCCGGGACCGGCCGGATCTCGGCCCGTTCCGGCTGGGGTTCCTGGAGGCTCTGGTGCGCCTGGCCGACTGGAGAGTCAGCGCCGACGACCACGCGAGCCCCCCGTGATCGAGGTGCCTCTCCCCGGCTGCCGTCCCGAGCCACTCGGCTCGTATCTGAAGGCCCTCGGGGTACTCCGGCTCGTCGGACAGCAGAAGGACCCGGATGCGAGGGGTCGCTGGCATGGCGACACCTTCACGCTCGCCTCGGCGCTCCACGAGACGGACCTGGTGGCCTTCCTCCGGGACGAATACCACCCGGCTCCATTGGTAGCCCCATGGAACAGCGGCAGTGGCTTCCGCGTGCCGGGAAAGCGTCCGGAGGCCGAGCAGACGCTACAGATGATCGAGGCATCGTCCGGGGAGCGGCTCGCTGCCTACCGAGCCGCCATCCGCGCTGGGCGGCAGGTGGTGGCCGAGGGTGAGCGCCGCGGGTGGCGCGACCCGTCCGGCACCCAGTTCTGGGACAAGAAACACAAGGCGCGCGTGGTCGAGTTGTGCCGTGCCCGGTTCCCGGACGTGGCGGTGGCCTGGCTCGATGCCGCAGTCGTGCTGGCCGAGGAACCTGAGTTTGGCGTCCCGCTGCTGGGGACGGGGGGCAACCTGGGGAGCCAGGAGCTCTCGATCAGCTTCATGCAGCGGCTGGGTGAGGTCTTATGTCTGCGCAGCGGACGGCGGGCCCCGAGCCCGGAAGACTCGGCGGGTTGGCTGCGGGCGGCGCTGTTCGCGGACAGTGCTGGACCGGCTGTCGAGGGCAAGGTGGGCCAGTTCGACCCGGGAGCGGCCGGCGGGGTCAACTCCTCCCCCGTCGGGAGTGCCGAGAGCGTCGTCAATCCCTGGGACTATGTGCTGCTGCTGGAGGGTGCCCTCCTGTTCGCGAGCGCTCCCGCCCGCCGGCTGGGGGCCAGCAGTCGGGGGAAGGCGGCGATGCCCTTCATGTTCGGCACCTCACCAGCTGGCTTTGCCAGTGCCAGCAGCAGCGAGTCCGCCAAGGGGGAGTTGTGGGCCCCGGTCTGGCGGCGACCGGCCACGGCTCGGGAGATCGGCCACCTCATCGGTGAGGGCCGGGCGGAATGGCAGGGCCGGCAGGCCGGGACCGGGGGCGAGATGGTCCGAGCCGCCGCCACCTTGGGAGTCGACCGGGGGGTCGACACGTTCGTGCGGCACGTCTTCGTCGACCGGCTCGGACAGAGTCCGCTCGCGGTCCCGGTGGGGAGGGTTCGCGTGCGGGACGCCCAGGACGTTCCCCTGCTATCGCGCCTCGATCTGTGGGTCGACCGCGTCCGACGCCGCAAGAACATGCCGGCGACGGTCGCGGCGGCCCTCCGTCGGTTCGACACGGCCGCCTTCGGGCTCGCCACCCGGGGTGGTCCGGCAGAGCTGCAGCAGGTGCTGGTGGCCGCGGCGGACCTCGAGACCGGAGTGGGCCGTGCGCCAGCCTTCCACAAGGGCCCGCCGGACCTCCGGCCGATTCAGGGACTGGCCGCGTCGGCCTGGGTCCCGCACCTCGACGATGGATCCGCGGAGTTCCGGCTCGCGGTCGCGTTGGCGTCCCAGCACGACGATGGCGGCGCAGGGCTCCGGCGGCTGCTGCGGCCCGTGACCCGATCGCGCCAGACGCCCGGCCTTGTCTGGTCGGAGGCGCCGGCGCCCGTCGCCGGGTTGGGCCACCGACCGATTCACGACGTACTGGCTCTGGCGCACGCCCGGCGGTCGGTGGAGGCCCGCGCCTCGAGCGACGGTGAGGAGGCGCGACCGGCCTCCGGCGAACGCGAGGCAGGGATCGGGGTCCAAACGGCGTACCGGTGGCGGATCGCCGCGCCCGGGATCGACGCGGCTCGATTCGCCGCCGACGACCTTGACGACACTCGGGTGGGCGAGTGGCTGGGGGCGCTGCTCCTCCTGGATTGGGTGGCAGAGCCCGTGGACGTCTCGGGGTGGTTCGTTCCTTCCCACGACTGGAGGGCCCTCGCCCCGACGGCCTGGGTGCTTCTCGCCCCCTTCTTCCACGGCCGGCCCATTCCGGTCTCGAGCGACACCACGGTCCACCTCCGTCCCGAGGCGGATTGGCTCGGGCGCTTGGCCGGCGGGGCGGTCCTCCCGGTCGTCGACGCCGCGCTGCGACGGCTGCGGATCGCCCGCCTCGATCCAGCTGTGACCGACGGGGGGATCGTGCAGCGAACCGGGCCGCCGGGTCCGCGGCTGGCCGCGGCTCTGCTGTTCCCGATCACCACACAGGATGCGGCGGCTCTGATCCGCCGGATCGTCCCGCCACCCCTCACGTGACCAGGAGGTGTCATGCCCATGACCACCGCACACCGGCAGCTCTTTGACGTCGACCTGGAGCCGGTCGCCGGAGCTCGATTCCAGCCCACCGGGTTTCCAGATCTCGGCCCCGCCCTGTTCGATCGCCCGGTCCGACGAGACGGGACCGTCGAATGGGTGCCAGCGCTGCTACTGGAGTCGGCCCAGTCCATGGCCAACCGGCTGGAGGCGGTCGGATGGGATGCACCCGCCCACAGTCCCGCGTCCGCGCTCGTCGGGCTGCCCTACGTCCGGGTGGTGGCGGCCGAGGACGGACGGTACCTGACGTCCAGCCGGACCGAGGCCCACCGGCTCGCCTCGGCCTTCATCAAAGATTCAGCCCTCGATGGCCGGGGCATGCGGGAGGTGATCCGAGAGCGCCTGGCCCTGCGCGACGACACACCGCTGGCCCCGCGCGACATCGCCCGGGCCGTGTTCGCCCTCGATCCCCTGTGCTTGATCCACGGAGTGTTCTTCGCCGAGCCGGCCAAGATCTGGCCGGGCCAGCCGCGGATCGCTCGGGCGGTGACGAGCTTCATCGAGGCGGTGGAGGTACGCGCCGCGAACAGTGGCGGGGTGAAGCGTGACGAGGTTCGCCACCAGGTCGGTGAGTCAGGCGGCGCGACGGAGGGCTATGGCTTCGTGCCGTACCACCGGACCGAGTACACGGCCGCCCGCATCCAGGCCTCGTTCGCCCTCGACTTGGCGCAACTCCGCAGCTATGGATTGGGGGGTGCGGCCACCGAGATGCTCGCAACCCTGGTCCGGTGGGAGATCCGGTCGCTGCTCGACGGCGGGCTTCGCCTGCGCACCGCCTGTGACCTGGCGGTGGTCGACCCAGAGATCACAGACCGGGCCGGGACCGCTCTGCCATCACGCGCCGATCTGGAGCTCGAACTGCGGCGGCTCATCGGAGAGTGCCGGGATCTGATCGGGGACGGGCGGCCGATCGAGGTGGTCTGGTCCAGTGGGAAGAAGAAGCGGCCGCAGGCCGAGCCTGCGGCCGCCGTAGACGAGTCCTGATGGCAACCTCGCTGGAGCTGGTCTTTCCGTGGGGCCGGTACCACGCCACTCCATGGGGGCGCCATGTGAACGAGGCCGCCATCGAGTGGCCGCCGTCTCCCTGGCGTCTCCTCCGTGCGCTCTATGCCACGTGGCGGACCCGGGCTCCGCAGCTGCCTGAAGCCACCATGCACGGCCTGCTCTCCCAGCTGGCAGCCCCACCGACCTTCCACCTCCCCGAGTTCGGGGAGGCTCACACCCGCCACTACATGCCCGACATCGGACACGGTCAGGATCTCGCGTTCGACGCGTTCGCCGTGTTCGAGCCGGGGGCGGCCATCGTCGTCACTTGGCCAGCCGACCTCGAACCCGAGGCCCGCGCGGCGCTTGAGGAGTTGGCGCCCTTGCTCCCCTGTCTCGGGCGGGCCGAGTCGCTGTGCGAGGCCCACCTCCTCCCGCCGGGTGAGCACCACCCGGTCGGCCAGCCGTCGGGGCCGGTCACGAGAGCCGAGCCCGTGGCCCTCGACGCTGCGGACGCCCCCTTCGTCCGCGTCCTGGTACCGGAACTGCCTCTCGACCTTCACGCCCTCACGGCCCGGACCATGGATATCCGGGCGGCCCGGCGCGTCGATCCGCCCGGAGCACGCTGGCAGCCCTACGCCCGCCGTGTTCCGGTCACGCCGGTCCGGGTCGTTCACCACAGGGTCCGCCGCTCGCCGACAGCCGTTCGGTGGGCGATCGCCACCCCGGCGCGGCCGGCGTGCCGGGCCGCGGTGGGCGTGACCGATATCCTCCGCCGCGCCTGCCTGGCGCGATACGGCCGGCACTTCGACGGGGCGCCGTCACCCACGCTGGCCGGCAAGGATGCGACCGGGATGCCCCTGGCGGGGCATCGCCACGCCCACTACTTCGCCCTCGATTTGGATGGCGACCAGTTGCTGGATCACCTCGTCGTCTGGGCACCGGGCGGGCTCGAAGAGGGGGTCGTCCAGGCGCTCGCCAGCCTGGATCGCCTGGTCGGCTACGCCCACGTGCCGGACTTCCGGCCAGCGCGGCTCGGCCTGGAGGCGTTCGGGGACATCGCCGCCGTCGCCCCGGAACTGATGGGACCGGCGCGAGTGTGGCGAAGCTTCACCCCGTTCGCCCCGGCCCGCCATCCCAAGCGCCGAACCCCCTGGGACCAGCATCTGACCAGCCAAGTGACCGAGGAGCTCGCGTGGCGCGACCAGCCGGCCCCCACCGAGATCCGGCCCCTCGAGGGCGACTGGCTCGCCTTCCGGCGGCACCGACCGACGACCGATCGCCTGGAGGATGCCCGGCGGGCCACGGGGCTTGAGATCACCTTCCCCGAGGCGGTCGCGGGGCCCATCGCCCTCGGCGCACTCAGTCACTTCGGTCTCGGGCTGTTCATGCCGGTACGGTGACCACCATGGACGCGGCGCCGCCCCGCCTGGTCCCGGCCCGGATGCTCAACGAGTTCGCCTACTGTCCCCGGCTGTTCCATCTGGAGTGGGTCCAGGGCGAGTTCGCGCACAGTGAGGACACGCTGGAGGGTGCGTTGACGCACCGCCGGGTCGATGAGGAGCGCGGCTCGCTCCCCCCGCCCGAGGAGCTCGCCCCGGAGGACCGGATCGCGGCGCGGTCCGTCCTGCTCTCGTCGCCCGACCTCGGGATGATTGCCCGTCTCGACCTGCTGGAGGGAGCGAACGGGACAGTCCGGCCCGTCGACTACAAGAAGGGGGCGCCCGGCTCCCAAGGCCCTTGGGAGCCTGAACTCGTCCAGCTGTGCGCCCAAGGACTGCTGCTTCGAGAGAACGGCTACCACTGCGAGGACGGAGTCCTCTACTTTGCGGCGACGAAACAGCGGGTCCCCGTCGTCTTCGACGATGACCTGGTGGCCCGAACCCGCCAGCTCCTGGGCGAACTCCGGGAGGCAGTCGCGCAGACGGTACCCCCACCACCGCTGGTCGACAGCCCCAAGTGTCCCCGGTGCTCCCTCGTCGGCATTTGCCTGCCTGACGAGGTCAACCTCTTGCGCGGGATCCCCCTGGGAGAAGTTCGGCGCCTGGTTCCCGGCCGAGCCGACGCGGGCCTGGTGTACGTGGTGGAGCAGGGGGCCTCGGTGGGGAAGACCGGCGAGCGTCTGGTCATTCGTCGCCGGGAGGGTTCCCCAGAGCACCTCCGGCTGCTCGATGTGGCCAGCCTCTCCGTGTACGGCAACGTGTCGATCTCGGCCCAGGCCATCCGAGCCCTGACCGAACAAGAGATTCCCATCCTGCACCATACCTACGGGGGCTGGCTCGTCGCCCTCACGACCGGCGTGGCCTTCCGCAACGTCGAACTCCGCTGCCGCCAGCACCGACTCGCCGACGACCCGGCGGCGTGCCTGCCTCTGGCTCAGGCCGTGGTGGTCGGCAAGATCAAGAATCAGCGAACCCTGCTCCGGCGCAATCATCGGCTTGATCCCCAGCTGGTGCTGCGCGAGCTCAGCCGGCTCGGCATGCTGGCCCACCAAGTGGCGTCGATCGATCAGCTCCTCGGCATCGAAGGCCTGGCGGCCAAGGCCTACTTCGCCCACTTCGCCGGGATGCTGAGAGAGGACAGCGGATTCGACTTCCGCGCCAGGGTCCGACGACCCCCGACCGATCCGGTCAACGCCGTGCTCTCGTTCCTCTACAGCCTCCTGACCCGCGATGCCGTGGTGGCGTTGCTAGGGGTCGGCCTCGACCCCTACCGGGGCATCCTCCATCAGCTCCACTACGGGCGACCCTCGCTCGCCCTGGATCTGGCCGAGGAGTTCCGTGCCCTGCTGGCGGACTCCGTCGCCTTGACCCTGCTGAACAATCGGGTCCTCAGCCCGGGCGACTTCCTGCGACGCGGTCGGGCCGTCGCACTCACAGACCAGGCTCGCCGAACGGTCATCCGCGCCTACGAGGAGCGGATGGACACCGTGATCCGCCACCCCCTCTTTGGCTACTCCGTCAGCTACCGTCGAATACTTGGGGTTCAGGCCCGCTTGCTGGCCCGGACCATCGCGGGCGAGCTCCCCAGCTATCGAGCATTCACGACCCGATGACCCGGCCGCGCCACCGACTGCTCGTCTGCTACGACGTGCGGGAGCCCACCCGCCTACGTCGCACGCATGACGCCATGCTGGGCTTCGGAGACCCTCTGCAGTACTCGGTCTTCCTCTGTGACCTCTCCGGTACGGAGCGGGTACTGCTGGAGACCGCAGTGCTTCGAGTGATGAGCCTGTCCGAGGATTCCATAGCGATCGTCGACCTGGGCCCAGCCTCGGGCAGCGGATCAAAGCGGATCCGCTCGCTGGGTGTTGGGCGGGTCCCAGAAGTTCGCCGGTACACGATCGTCTGACCAGCGCTCCTTGACAATCTCATAGTTGCCGCCATGCGAGCGGCGAGGTGATGAGGAGAGCCCTCATAGCCGCTCGCACGAGCCTTGGCCGGTGCCAACCACCCCGTTCGATCAGATCGAGCGTCCAGCCCCGCCGTGAGCGGTTACCACGTGGGGTCGGCAACCGTCCCGTGGAGTATCCTCTCCTCCCGGCGAGATCAGATCCCGCCGTTTCCACGGCTGCAAGGCCGTGGCCCCATTGAAGCACGGACGCGGCGGCAGCGGCGAGGGCGGCAGCGCGGGGTTTCCACGGCTGCAAGGCCGTGGCCCCATTGAAGCCCACGTGGCATCACTCCGCGTCACCCGAGAGATCGTGTTTCCACGGCTGCAAGGCCGTGGCCCCATTGAAGCTGTCTTTGTGAAGTCGATAGCGTCTACCAGCTTCGGTTTCCACGGCTGCAAGGCCGTGGCCCCATTGAAGCATCACTTCCCTTCTCTACAGCATGGGTGACTTTCCCCGTTTCCACGGCTGCAAGGCCGTGGCCCCATTGAAGCGGCGTCACGTACGGGTAGATCAGGACTCGCCGCGAGGTTTCCACGGCTGCAAGGCCGTGGCCCCATTGAAGCATGCCCTGCCAGTTCGCGCGGAAGGTAGGATCGGACGTTTCCACGGCTGCAAGGCCGTGGCCCCATTGAAGCCAACGCGCGCGTCACCATCCTCGCCACCACGAATCCTGGTTTCCACGGCTGCAAGGCCGTGGCCCCATTGAAGCTCCCGGCAGAAGGTGATGCTCGTCACGGATGACCCCGTTTCCACGGCTGCAAGGCCGTGGCCCCATTGAAGCCGGCCCCACACCCCCGCGTCCACGATCCAGTAGCGGTTTCCACGGCTGCAAGGCCGTGGCCCCATTGAAGCGGCGAACTGATCGCGCAGCTCGCCAAGAGCGGCAAAGTTTCCACGGCTGCAAGGCCGTGGCCCCATTGAAGCGTGGTGTCCCTCTACGCCCGCTACGCGATCACGCTGGGTTTCCACGGCTGCAAGGCCGTGGCCCCATTGAAGCGTCCCGTCCGGGCCCATGCTGAAGGGCCTGCTGGAGTGTTTCCACGGCTGCAAGGCCGTGGCCCCATTGAAGCGTCCCGAGCGGGCCCATGCTGAAGGGCCTGCTGGAGGGTTTCCACGGCTGCAAGGCCGTGGCCCCATTGAAGCGAGGAGGGGCGCCGCGTGACGAACCACACGTGCCCGGTTTCCACGGCTGCAAGGCCGTGGCCCCATTGAAGCGGGAGACACGACGGTGCGCTACCTGGCCCCCTCGGGGTTTCCACGGCTGCAAGGCCGTGGCCCCATTGAAGCGCGTCGGCGTCGGCCGAATCCGACACCGGTGCGGTGTTTCCACGGCTGCAAGGCCGTGGCCCCATTGAAGCAGGTGCATGATCGCTCCGCGCTCCGACCGGCCGATGGTTTCCACGGCTGCAAGGCCGTGGCCCCATTGAAGCTCGGGGAGGCCGATCAGCGTCCGGGAGCCCGGGAAGGTTTCCACGGCTGCAAGGCCGTGGCCCCATTGAAGCCAGGATTCGGATCACGTCCCCACACTGAGCCATCGTGTTTCCACGGCTGCAAGGCCGTGGCCCCATTGAAGCAGCGCCCCATGCACAT